>CAZNDD010000053.1:0-6917 GCA_964571735.1 uncultured Muribaculaceae bacterium
AAGTACGATGGTGTATTGAAGTTCGAAGAACTCCGTACCATCGAGAAGGTTGATGAGAACGGCAACAAGCAGAATGTCGTGGTAGGTCGTATGACCGAGGTCAGCATCATTGATGAGAATACAGGCATTACCTTCTCTCGCTACGATGTCCCTTATGGATCGACTTTGTATTTCGCTGACGGCGACAAGGTCAAGAAGGGCGACAGAATCTGCGAATGGGATCCTTATAACGCTACTACCATCGTCGAGGCATCAGGTATCCTGCGCTTCGAAAATATGGTCGAAGGTGTGACATATCGCAAGGATGCAGCCGACGAGTTTGCCGCTTCCAACGATAAGGTCATCATCGAGTCTAAGGATAGGACCAAGAACCCTGCTGTAGACCTTATTGACGGTGAAGGCAATATCCTCAAGCAGTACAACTTGCCTGTGGGTGCCCACGTTATGGTCGAGGACGGCGCCAAGGTCGAGGCCGGTGACATCATCATCAAGATTCCTCGCGCATTTGGCAAGGCAAACGATATTACCGGAGGTCTGCCTCGTGTTACGGAACTCTTTGAGGCCCGCAATCCTTCTGCAAGCCCTGCTACTCTCTCCGAAATCAACGGACAGGTATCCATGGGTGTCATCAAGAGAGGTAACCGCGAGATTATCGTCAAGAACAAGTCCGGTGTTGAGAAGCACTACCTCGTTCCCCTTACCAAGCAGATTCTTGTACAGGAGGACGATTATGTGAAGGCGGGTACCCCGCTTTCTGATGGTGGTGTCGCTCCCGGAGATATCCTCCGCATACTCGGTCCCGTCAAGGCTCAGGAGTACATCGTCAATGAGGTTCAGGCCGTGTATCGTCTGCAGGGTGTGAAGATCAACGACAAGCACTTCGAGATTATTGTCCGCCAGATGATGCGCAAGGTTCAGATTACTGACCCGGGTGATACCGAATTCCTCCAGGAGGAGCTCGTCGACAAGATGCGCTTTATGGATGTGAACGACGATATCTTCGGCAAGTATGTCATCGAGTCCAAGGGTGACTCCGACAGATTTGAAGATGGTCAGATAGTTGGTGCCCGTGAGCTTCACAGTGAGAACGAATCCCTTGAAAGACAGGGGCTCAAGACTATCGTGGCACGTGAGGCTAAGCCCGCAACTGCGAACTTGATTCTCCAGGGTATCACCAGAGCAGCTCTCCGTACGGAAAGCTTCATCTCTGCTGCATCCTTCCAGGAGACTACCAAGGTGCTCAGTGAGGCGGCTATCAGAGGTCGTGTGGACCACCTCGAAGGTCTTAAGGAGAACGTCATCTGCGGTCACTTGATTCCTGCAGGTACCGGTCTCAAGGACTACAAGGACATTATCGTCACAAGCAAGGACGACCAGGCTCAGGAGCTCAACGAGCTTTAGTCTTCCGAAACTATATCAAGTTAGGGATTGGGGTAATATTTACGCTCCAATCCCTTTCTTTTTCGTATCTTCGCGCTATGATTCTAAAAGGAAAAGAGTTATCAGAACAAATAATAGCATCCATTCGTCCGAAGGTCGCCAAAATCGAGAAGACCATAGGTCGCCGTCCTTCGCTGGCGGTGATTCTTGTCGGCGATGATCCCGCGAGCCATACCTATGTACGCAATAAAGAAAGAGCTTGTGAAAAGGCTGATATAGAGCATCGTACTTTGTTGCTTCCGTCTGACACCACGCAGGCGCAGTTGCTTGACCATATAGAGAAGCTCAATGCCGACCCGTCGACGGATGCTTTATTGGTTCAATTGCCGTTGCCTTCGCATATTGATGAGGATACGGTGACCAAGGCAATCCTGCCTGCCAAAGATGTAGACGGATTCAACCCTGTTAATATGGCATCTTTGTATGCGCTTCGGGACAATGCCGAAATATCTTCCCGTGGATGCGTCCCATGCACGCCACGCGGCATAATGCGACTGCTTGAAGAAGCCGGTGTAAATCCTGAAGGCCGGAGTGCGGTCGTTGTGGGAAGGAGCAACATAGTGGGCCTCCCGGCAGCTAAAATGCTTCTTAATGCGGGAGCTACCGTGACTGTGTGCCACTCCAAAACACATAATCTTGAGGAGTTTACGCGTGAGGCTGACATATTGGTTTGCGCGGCAGGAGTCCCTGCTCTTATCTCCGCCGATATGGTGAAAGAAGGCGCTGTCGTAATAGACGTCGGTGTCAACCGGAACCCGGACGGGAAGCTGTGCGGCGACGTGGACTTTGAATCCGTTGCCCCCAAAGCCTCTTTCATCACCCCTGTGCCCGGAGGTGTAGGCCCCATGACCATAGCATCACTTATCCAGAACACTTTGGACTGCTGCACCAGGCGTTTTGCAGCGGAACTCAACAATAGTATTTAGATATGAAAACCCTGAGACTGACCAATACCCTTTCGCATCAGAAAGAGGTCTTCAAGCCCATACATCCCGGCAGAGTAGGCATGTATGTGTGCGGACCTACCGTATATGGAGATGCCCACCTCGGTCACGCCCGTCCGGGAGTGACTTTCGATGTGCTTAGCAAACTGCTCAAACACCTCGGATACAAGGTGCGCTATGTACGAAATATTACAGATGTAGGTCATCTGGAACACGATGCGGACGAGGGAGAGGACAAGATAAGCAAGAAAGCGAGACTTGAGCAGCTTGAGCCGATGGAAGTGGTGCAGACTTACACTTTCCGCTATCATGAGGCTATGCGCCAACTTAATGTAGCACCTCCGAGCATCGAGCCTCACGCCAGTGGGCATATTATAGAACAGATAGAAGCGGTCAAGAAAATACTTGACTCGGGCTATGCTTACATCAGCAACGGAAGCGTCTACTTTGATGTGGAGGCATATGACAAAGACCATAATTATGGTGTCTTGAGCGGTCGTTCACTTGATACGACACTCGAAGGTACGCGTTCCCTTGACGGACAAAGCGACAAGCGTGCTCCATATGATTTTGCTCTTTGGAAAAAGGCTGATCCCCAACATATTATGCACTGGCCCTCACCTTGGAGTGTAGGCTTTCCCGGTTGGCACCTCGAATGCTCGGTGATGGGAGAGAAGTATCTTGGTGAAGAATTTGACATCCATGGTGGCGGTATAGACCTCCTCTTCCCCCACCACGAATGCGAAATCGCCCAGAATGTGGCTCTCCGCGGGACTCAGGGCGTGCATTATTGGGTGCATAACAATATGATAACCATCGACGGGCAGAAGATGGGCAAGTCTCTTGGTAATTTCATCACCCTTGAGCAGCTCTTCTCCGGTTCTCACCCCAAACTTGAGCAGGCATACACGCCTATGACCGTGCGTTTCTTCATCTTGCAGGCACACTATAGAGGTACACTTGACTTCTCCAATGATGCGCTTCAGGCTGCTTCCAAGGGCTATAAGCGTCTTATGCAATCGGCAAGAGACCTCTATGCGTTGGCTGGGAAGACCCGCGAGACATTACCTTACGGAGAAGAACGATTCGCTGTGGCGCCCGAGCAATGCGTGGCGGATTCGGCAGAAGTGAAAGCTGTATTCGAAGGTGTATACGACACGCTCTGCGATGACCTGAATACCCCCGGTACGGTATCGCATCTCTTTGAGGCAGTGAAGCTTATCAATTCTGCCAAGGCTGGACTCATCACACTCAGCGTCGCTGACATCGACACTTTGGTGCAGATTTTTGACGATGTGGTGTTCGGTGTGCTCGGACTCAGGGATGAAGACTCCGAAGGCGAAGATACTCAGCTTGTCGGACCACTCGTACAAATGGTACTTGAAGACCGTGCACGCGCCAAAGCCGCCAAAGACTGGGCGACGGCTGACAGTATACGAGATTCGCTCAATGCGCTCGGTATCAAGCTTAAAGACTCTAAAGACGGCAAGACTGAATGGAGCCTCTGAAACTCATAAGCTGGAATGTCAATGGCCTTAGGGCAATAGTCGGCAAAGGTTTCGCGGACATATTCGCGAATCTGGACACTGACATATTCGCCATCCAGGAAACCAAACTGCAGGAGGGACAGATTGACCTTTCTTTCCCAGGCTATGAGTCCTATTGGAACTACGCGCTCAAGAAGGGCTATTCGGGGACGGCGGTATTCACGCGGGTGCATCCGCTCTCTGTGAGTTATGGGATAGGAATAGATGAGCATGATAGTGAGGGCCGTGTGATTTGTCTCGAATTTGAGAAATTCTACTTTGTCAATGTCTATGTGCCCAACTCCCAAGACGGTCTCAAGAGGCTTGATTACAGGATGAATTGGGAAGACGCTTTCAGAGACTATCTCTGCACTCTGGCGAAACATAAAGGCGTCGTAGTGTGCGGGGATATGAATGTCGCCCACTGCGAGATTGACCTCAAAAATCCCTCTACCAATCATTTCAGCGCAGGATTCAGCGACGAAGAACGCTCCAAGATGAGTGAATTGCTCGATGCCGGTTTCGTGGATACATGGCGCTCGCAGCACCCCGACGAAGCCAAATACAGTTGGTGGTCTTATCGTATGCGTGCCCGCGAGAGGAATGTCGGGTGGAGAATCGATTATTTTCTTGTGAGCGAATCTATTAAGGATAGTGTTGTCGCTACTGATATTCACAATGAAGTATTTGGCTCGGACCATTGCCCGGTCGAGTTAAGACTCTCTGAGGAACTGTTGAAATAAAGCAACGATAGATGAATTTTCCTCAATACATATCTTCTGCGCAGAACCCCAAAATTAAGTTGCTCCTCTCTTTGGAGCAGAAATCCTCGCAGAGACGCGAGAGTGGACTCTTTGTCGTCGAAGGCGTGAGAGAACTGCAACATTGTCTCGAAGGTGGCTTTGAGATTGACTCGGTCTTCTATTGTCCGTCGATTCTCGGCAAGTATGAGGGCGGGGCCGACATCTTCAAGGCTCTTCCTGAAAGTGTCAGACTTTTTGAACTTCCCGAAGAACTTTATGCCAAGGTTGCATTTAGGGAAGGCACGGAAGGCATAATCGCAGAAGTCAAATCCAAAGAATTAAGCCTTTTGGGCTTGAATCTTCCTGAAAATCCGCTTGTTGCGGTGCTTGAAAGGGTTGAGAAACCCGGCAATCTCGGCGCGGTCCTCCGCAGCGCGGATGCCGCAGGGGTGGACGCCGTGATAGTCTGCGACCCTTTGACGGACATGTACAATCCCAATCTTATCAGGGCTTCGATAGGGGCGGTATTTACCGTGCCCGTCGCAAGTTGCTCTTCGGAGGAGTGTATAGCTTTCCTCAAAGAACGCGGTATCAGGATTCTGACTGCGCAACTTCAAGATTCCGAACTTTACTACGATGTGGATATGCGTCAGGGGACAGCCATAGTCTTTGGCACCGAATCCACTGGACTGACACAGCAGTGGAGGGACGCTTCCAACGCTCATATACGCATCCCTATGCAGGGGAAACTGGACTCGCTCAATGTCTCCGTAAGTGCAGCCGTGTTGCTTTATGAAGCTGTGAGACAACGAAATAGTTGAGACCTTTTGCGCACTTTAATAATGCTTGGGGACAAGTTCTGGTTTTGAAACGCTTTTAAATTGAGTTATGTCGTTGCGAAAATTGATTTCTGTGCTCGGATTGTCATTGTCCCTTTTGGTGAATGTAGCCGCCCAGTCAAGTCATGGGGCTGCAGCTAATGATTATCTGAATTTCTACAGGAAATACCTCAGCGATCTGAGCCCGACGCATTGCAGGATGTATCCTTCGTGTTCGCGGTATGCCTCTATGGTTTTCGAAGACTACTCTTTCCCGCAAGCTATGATTCTCACTGCTGACAGGCTTACCCGTTGCGGTCATGATGTCGCGCAGTATCCTAAGACATATCTGTATGGTTTCAGGGCGAGCGTGGACTATCCTCGGAGCAGGGAAGTCCCTGGCGGTGTGATATTCAAGCCACATACTCGGGCTATTCCGATAGATTCTTACGGGCTTTCGACAGGAAAGGTACCTGCATTTGGGCGTTGCCTCCGCTTTGTGGAAAGCCTGATGATTTCTGAAAACTATGCCGGAGCATTGCTTGAGATAGAGAGGCTGTGTTTCGAGCAGGGCGATAGTCTTTCTGTAGAAGAAATGTCTCTGATTCTTGGAGATAAACTCAAGTGCTATGAGGCGCTTGGAGAGTATAGTAAGGCTGTCCTTGAGTACGAAAGCAGGTTCCCCGTGGCGTTGAGGCGAGAGCCTTCAATTCAAAGTTCCGCAGCGCAACTTTATGCTTTGCTTGGAGACAACGCTCGGGCTGTCACCCTATATGAGCAGTCTGTATCTGCGCTCCCTAAGGCTGATGTTTATGGGAAAATGGGGATTTTGTATGCCGCTATGGGGGATTCGCAGTCTGCCATTGCCTCGTTTGGGGATAAATTCTCCCTTGACGGTAACAAATCGTCTTACGACGGCAGTGTGGCTCTTGTGAACAGTATACAAAACATACGCTGCAAATCCGCTCCATTGGCTGCTGCGCTGAGTGTGGTGCCCGGACTTGGGTATCTGTATGACGGGCAGATAGAGAATGCCCTCACTTCGCTGCTCGTGACTTCTGCGCTCGCGTGTGCTTCATATACTTCGTTCTGCAGCGGAAATTATGGCGTCGGGGCTATAGTGTCGTTGCTCGGAGTGTCCTTCTATTTCGGCAATATGTATGGTGCGTATCGTGGCGCAGAGCGCTGCAATGCCTCCATTAAGGAGGAGGCTCTTGACAATTTGCGCAAATTGAACCCATAAGTGATTCATACTTTTGATTATTATGCTACCTTTGCTCTTGGTGGTCTCCCGATTATAGGGCTTTTAAAACAAATAATCATGAAAGCAGTAAAAATTGCACTTGCGACCCTCGCGGCCGTGCTTTGTTTCTCCGTATCACAGGTTTCGGCCCAGGATCTGATTATCCGTGGAGGAACCTCCATCGCTTTTGAAACCGTCAATCC
>CAZNDD010000054.1:0-6835 GCA_964571735.1 uncultured Muribaculaceae bacterium
TTCAAGGCCTCGCCCGGATTCAGCCACTTGCTCTCAAGCGAAGGATTGCGTAGCTGCATACCGAAATCGATACGTACCAGCACGAGCTTGGCATTGAAACGCAATCCAAGGCCATAGTCGGCGGCCATCGAATCAAACGATACATCGTCCGCCTTTTCCCATACATTACCCATTTCCGCAAATAATGCTCCCTCAAGCATCCAGAAGAGCGGGAAGCGGTATTCCAAATCAGCTTCTATCTTGACATTACCGGTCTGGCTCGGAATACTGAAAGTACGGTCCAGAGAACTGTAACCGGGACCGATGGAACGGGTCTGCCAGCCTCTCATGCTGCTTGCTCCTCCTCCATAGAACTGCTTTTCATAGGGAATCGCAGAACTATTGCCATAGGCACTTCCTATACCTGAGGTAAAGCGCATTGCCAACGATCCGGCGCGTTCATTCTCAAAGTGTATGGAACGAGTCAGAGCAAGTTCAATCCTCGCATATTGGGAGAAAGGGGCACCGAAAAGCAGTTTCTCCCCCGACGCCGCCTCGGGCAAAAGCGGAGCAAAGAGTGAAATGAGATTACCCGAAAGGTCTCCCTGCACCCTCGCGCCCCAATACGATGAAGTCGGGATTGTACGCGAATCCGAACTGTAGCTCAAGCCCGCAGAGACGCCCGCATCAGTGTGATCCTGATACGAATAGCGCATATAAGGATTGTGCGAAAGTTTCTCGGAGAAACTCTCTGCAAGGTCGAATATCTTGACATATCCGAGCTGCAGAGGGTATATTTCATAGGAAAGCCGCCTCGTAAGCATTCCCGAATAGGACACTGAAGCAGAAAAGAGATTACGGGTGTACTCCGGCCTGCTCTGATGGCTGAATGCAAGGCTGAAACGCGTATGCGGGATATCCGCCCCCTTGATGCGCTTGAGATCCCACCCGAAGATGCCCGGCACATTGAGCGAAGCTGAAGTACCTATCTCCGTAGCCTTGGTATCCTCGCCTATCTTAAACTGGAAATTGCCACTAAACCCGAGATCCAGCCATTCCCCTCCGCCGAAAAGGTTCTTGTGGTAATAACTGAGCTGCGGGGAGATGCCAAGAAGCCCGGATGAATTGGACGAGGCTTCGAGATTGGTCTTGAATCCCTGCAACTTGGAAGCAGTCAGGCTGATACGACTGTCGACACTGCCCTTTTCGTTCTCCGACATGCTCACACCCACACTTTGGAACATTCTCAAAGCCGAGAAGCGCGCATAAGTATCAGAAACAATCTTTTCATTGTACAAGTCCCCGGGATGCAGGAGATTGAGCCCCTCAAGTACGGAGCTCCGGACTTTCAACTCCTCTGGCCAACTTATGGAGACTTCACCTATGTGCGAGCGGTGCAAGTCTCCATCGAAATCATAATAGATAATCGCCCTGCCACTGCGCGAAGAAGTATCAATCGCGACCCTATATCCTGATGTCTCAAGCGAATAATAGCCTTTGAGGCGCAATGCCGATACGCTGCGTTTGAGTTCAGACTCAATCACATCTTCACTCAATGCGTCGCCCTTGCGGAAAAGCATGGAAGAAGTATCGGAAAGGAAATCAGTGCGAAAATCAGAATCTCCAGGAAAGCGGAATATCACGCTGTCTATAATGATACGCTTGCCGGGCACAACCGCGTATTTGACCTTGGCATTCCTGCCGCTGTAAGTTACGATGGTATCGACGGACGAGCCATAATATCCCATTTTGCGTAACCTGTCAACAATGGCATTGCGGGACTGGGCGGCAGATCTCCGGCTGTAAATCACCTCATTACCCAAACCCAAGAACGAAAAGCCGGGCTTCTGTCTGACAGAAGCATTCAAATCGCTTCTCAAAGGGCTGTCCTCCCCGCTGTCGTCTATGTCTATTTCGCTATGAGTCAAGACATACTCTCCCGGTGCAAGTTTCGTCTTCGAAAACACGGAACATGAGCCGACAAGCACCACAGACAACAAGAGTGAAAATATGCGGGTATAGGTCTTTTTCATAATGAAACGCTTGCAAATTTAACAAATAATTTGTCTATCTTCGCGAGGCAAAACAGCAATTATATTCAGAGAATGTCCAAACCTTCCAATTCTGAAATAAAACTGGTCCGCTCGCTATCCACGAAGAAATTCAGGGACAGGGAGGGGCTCTTCGTGGTAGAAGGTGAAAAGATGGTGGCGGAAGCCATAGATTCGGGCTTTGAGCCGCTCAAAATCTGGAAACGCGATGAGATAGGTGAAGATCTGATGAAAAGGATGTCTTCTCTGAGTTCCCCATCTCCGGTGCTCGCAGTGCTCAAACTCCCGGCTCACGAACGCCCCTCGCAACTGCCTGCACACGGGCTTTTCCTCGCGTTGGACGGAGTCAGGGACCCCGGCAACCTCGGCACTATACTGCGCATTGCAGACTGGTTCGGAGTTGACGGCATTTTCGCATCGGAAGATACCGTAGACGCATTCAACCCCAAGACTGTGCAGTCTTCGATGGGAGCGGTATTCAGACAGCCTGTCACATATTGCGACATACCGATGCTCTGCAACGACTTCAAATCTGCTGGCGTAAGCATTTGTGCCACACTGCTTGATGGAGACAACATCTACGAGAGCACACTGCCATCCGATGCGTTGCTCCTCATGGGAAACGAGTCCGTTGGTCTTTCATCCGAAGTACGAGCCCTCGCGGACGTCAAGCTTCTCATACCATCCTTTGCCAAGGGACGCGGCTCAGAGTCTCTCAATGTAGCTATCGCGACGGCGGTTTGCCTTTCCGAGTTCAGACGCAGATAAATCTTTCTAATTCAATTTTATATGAAAAAGTATATTTCACTTTTGCTGATGGCGGCAACGCTTTTCTCGTTATCATCTTGCGCACCCAAGGCCCCCGAGTCTGGGACTCCCGATGCCAAGTATATCTTCTTTTTCATCGGAGACGGCATGGGCGCTCCCCATGTAGCCGCAGCTGAAGCATACCTTTCCGCTAAAGAGGGTCAGTTCGGCGGTGTACAGGTCGGATTTTCCAAATTCCCCGTACTCGGTATGATCTCGACCTATTCGGCAAGCAACAACATCACAGACTCCGCAGCGGGAGGCACCGCCCTCGCCACCGGATTCAAGGCAACCAACGGACAACTCGGACTTACTCCGGACGGCACGGTTGCCAACAGCATATCCTACACTTTGCAGAATGATTTCGGATACAACGTCGGTATCTTCTCATCCGTACCTGTCAACCACGCAACCCCTGCCGCATACTACGCACACAACAAGGACCGCGGTGACTACTACAACATTACAAAGCAGATTCCCGAAGCGGGATACAAGTTCTATGGAGGATCCGGCATTCTGCAGTTCGATGGCCCCGAGCACGACAAGGATAGCGAGCAGATGCTTGAGGAGTCAGGTTACAGCGTAGCATTCGGACAGAAGGAGTTTGATGAGGCAGTCAAAAACGGAGCGGAGAGAATCGTAATGCTCGCCAACCCCGTAGAAGAGCACCGCACGTCCGTAGCTAATTATTCAGCCGAGACAGATAGCCTCGTGCTATTGTCACAAATGATGGAGGACTGCATCAGCTTCCTTGGTGACGAGAAGCCTTTCTTCATCATGTGCGAGGGTGGAGAAATCGACTGGTTCGCCCACGGACACAAGGCCCTTCCCATGATTGACGCAATACTGAAGATGGATGACGCGGTGAGCGTGGCATACGAGTTCTACCTCGCACATCCCGACGAGACTCTCATCATAATAACCGCCGACCATGAGACCGGAGGTCTGACTATGGGCAACGGAGGCTATATGTATCATATAGAAGAGCTTGACAAGCAGAACAACACCACTGAAGGCGTCTGGAATCTCAGCCGCGAGCAGGAGAACAAGCTCAATGAGAAAGCCGGTCTCGGATGGACTTCCTACGACCACACCGGTGCTCCCGTCCCCGTCTATGCCATAGGCAAGGGCGCAGAGAAATTCGCTGGCCGCTACGACAACACCGACATTGTCAAGAAGATCCTCAATATAAGCAAATAAATTATCCTGACGAGGTCGCCTGAGGGCGGCCTCGTTTTGCGAATACTTATGACCATATACCAGCTTCTACCACGGCTTTTCCGCAAAGGGAAGTTCTCTTCCATAGACAAAAGGGCTCTTTCATACCTCAAAGACCTCGGAGTGAGCCATATCTGGCTTACCGGAGTCATCCGCCACTCTATGGGCAAGGACTATGTAAAGGGTGACATAGGCTCCCCCTACTCCATCGCTGACTACTATGATGTCAATCCCTATCTTGCTACCAATGAAGACAATAGGCTTGCAGAATTCAAGCGTGCATTGAAGCGTACCCACGATAACGGGCTCAAACTGCTGCTCGATTTCGTCCCCAATCACGTCTCCCCCGACTATCACGACGAGCATGGAGGCATAAAGACCCTCGGCATCCACGACTACGACTGGACGGACACCGAGAAAATCGATTACTCCGACAAGTCCAATTGGACCAAAATGCTTGACATTCTCAGCCATTGGGCGGTAATGGGCGTGGACGGCTTCCGCTGCGACATGGTGGAGCTTGTACCGCTCGATTTCTGGCATTATATCATAGCGGAATGCAAAAAACGCTTCCCTGCCCTCATATTTGTCGCTGAAGTCTATAATAAGGATGCCTACGGCAACTTCGTAGACGCGGGATTTGATGCGCTTTATGACAAATCTGGGCTCTACGATACCATTAGGGCCGTGGTTGCCGGACACGCTCCTGCAAGTCAAATCACCTCCAACTGGCAGAGTCTCGGAGGGCTTCAGCCCAAGATGCTCAATTTCCTTGAGAACCATGATGAGCAGCGTCTTGCTTCACCCTGCTTTGCCGGATCACCTCAGGCCGGATATGCAGCGCTCGCAGTGTCGGTACTCTTCTATCCCTGTCCTTTTATGCTCTATTTCGGGCAGGAAATCGGAGAAGACGCACACGACGGAGCCAATGGACGCACCTCCATATTCAGCGAACAAAGACACATTGACCCCATAGGTAAACTCTCTGACAATGAGACTATGATACAAAATCGTTACAGGGAGATTTTATGTCTAAAAGAGGCCTTGGGAGACGCAGTAAACTACGATCTCTGCTATGCACAGAGCCCCGAGAACGGATTTGACGCAAACAGGCATTTCGCATTCATGCGCTATGACGACAATCACTGTGTTTTAGTGGTCTCCAACTTCTCAAAGGATGAGGCCCGTATGGTCATCTCGATACCGGAGGGAGCACCTCAGGCTTTCGGTCAGAGTGTAGAAGTGGAAGTTGCAGCACAGGATTTCGTTATTTTGTCTAAATAAGCTATTTTTGCACCCCGAAATCGGTGTGTTCCGATTTCGCGAACAGCGCCAAGCGCTTTAAAGAAAAATATTCAAATACATTAATACAATGAAAGGTTCAGTTATTATCCTCTGCGGCGGTGGTCCTGCACCGGGCATGAACACAGTTGTGTGCTCCGTGGCCAAGACTTTCCTCGCCAACGACTATCGCGTAATCGGTCTTCACGGCGGTTACAGCGGTCTTTTCTCCAACAATCCCCGCATCGAAGACATCGATTTCTTCAAGGCTGATGCATACTTCAACCGCGGTGGCAGCTATCTGCAGATGAGCAGATTCAAGCCTACCGATGAGGATTTTGAGAAGAATTTCAACCTCAAGCTCTTCACAGACAACGACATCCGCCTGCTTGTCACCGTCGGTGGCGACGACACGGCTTCAACTGCCAACCGCATCGCCAAGTTCCTTGAGAAGAAGCAGTATCCCATTGCCAACATCCACGTCCCCAAGACCATTGACAATGACCTTCCTCTCCCTGAGAACACTCCTACTTTCGGATTCAACTCCGCAAAGGACGAAGGTGCACACATCGCACGCACCGCTTATGAGGATGCACGCACAAGCGGCAACTGGCTCATCATCTCCGCTATGGGAAGAAGCGCCGGTCACCTCGCACTCGGAATCGGTGAGGCTACACACTGCCCCATGACTATCATCCCCGAGATGTTCAATAAGACCAAGATCGGTATCGACAAGATCATCAAGCTCACTCTCAGCGCCATCATCAAGCGTAAACTTCTCGGTATCGACTATGGTACCGTGGTGGTTGCAGAGGGTGTCTTCCACGATCTCGATCCCCAGGAAATCGCTGCTACCGGTGCCAACCTCACTTTCGACGAGCATGGACACCCCGAGCTTGGCAAGATTTCCAAGGCAGTGATGTTCAACGACATCCTTGAGCGTGAGTTCCACAAACTCGGTCTCAAGATCAAGACCCGTCCTATCGAAATCGGTTACGACGTCCGTTGCCAGGATCCTATCGCATTCGACCTCACATACTGCAGCGAGCTTGCCATGGGCGTGTATGAGCTCTTCAGCAAGGGTGAGACCGGCTGCATGGTCTTCGTAGACCACGATGGCAACGCCAAGCCTCTCTACCTCCACGACCTCCAGAACGAGGAAGGCAAGATTCCTCCCCGCAGAGTCGCTATCGACGGTGGCACGGCGCAGAACTACTACTCACACATCTGCCACTACATCACCCCTGAGGATTACGAGGCTGCACGCAAATATGTCTCCAACCCCGAGGAGTACGACTTCAAGAAGATTCTTGGCTGGTAATCAGGCGTTCTCGAAATCCGGATTGACAGACAAGGATTTCCGATTCGAGATACAATTCTTCAATATAGACCGTCACCCATTTGAGGTGGCGGTTTTTTGATACCCGCAAGACGGTATCGCTTCAGATGCAAGCATCAATCGAAAGAATCCTGTCAGACACCCGATTGTGATATCTCAA
>CAZNDD010000055.1:0-5360 GCA_964571735.1 uncultured Muribaculaceae bacterium
AGGGCTTCGCCCAAATCGCGGGCGAGAGCGCGTATGTAAGTGCCCTTGGAGCACTCTACTTCGATGACTGCAGTAGGAAGATTCAATCCCGAGATGTCCTGAACTCGTATGCGTCCCTTGCCGTCGTCTTCCGGAAGCACAGGCGGGGTGGGGGAGAACGACACCAGGCGGAGCGAATAAATCTCTATTTCGCTTTCCTGAAGCAATCCCGAATTGTCTATGTCCTGTCCTGCCTTGTAAAGCTTGCGGGCTGTTTCATAGGCCCTTACTCCATCTACCGACTTCGCGCTGAAAAGCGGTGCCACCTGCTTCTGTACTCCCACAAACGAGGGTAGTACGGACTCTATGGACTCTTTGCTTACTCCGTCAAGGGGATAGAAAGTATCTACCGGTTTCTCAAGGTCGTAGGATGCCGTGGTTGCTCCGAAACTCACCGTTGCGAGGTATCGTTTGCGTGAGCGTTGCAATTCTTCCGCCATGCGCGTGGCAGGGCCAATGCACACCAGGAGTATCCCGGTGGCGAGAGGGTCCAAAGTGCCGGCGTGTCCTACCTTTAGTTTTTTCTTGTCGAAATGCCTTGACGCCATATACTTCACTTTGCGGATTATATCAGCCGAAGTCCAACGGTAAGGCTTATCTATGGGGAGTATTATCCCGCAAGGATAGTCCTCGATGGAGTGTGACAACTCCACCAAGGACTCGTTGTTCGGGGTAAATGCGTTCGCCACTATTGTACTGGGATTTTGTCTATGCGTCTCTGGTGCCTTCCGCCTTCGAATTCGTTCTCGAGCCATGCGTTCATCACGGCGCAGGCCTTGCGGTAGGAGATGAAACGCGCGGGCATTACGAGTACGTTCGCGTTGTTGTGACGCTTGACAAGCGCGCCAATTTCCACGTCCCAGGCAAGTCCGGCGCGTACACCCTGGTGTTTGTTGAGTGTGATTGCCATGCCGTTGCCTGTGCCGCAAAGCGCGATACCCTTGTCTACACTTCCGTTCTCGACTGCGCTTGCAAGCGGGTGTGCGACATCCGTGTAGTCCATGCTCTCGGTGCTGTCTGTACCGAAATTGACCACCTTATAGCCTTTGCGGCTGAGATAGGAGATGAGTCTGGCTTTATACTCGACTCCAGCGTGGTCGCTGCAGATTCCTATTGTCTCTTTCATGACAGATGCTTTTCGAATGTTTTGAGGCGGGCGATGGCCTCTTCCTTGCCTATGCAGGAGAGAATCTCATGTATGCCGAGACCGGAGGCATTGCCCGTAAGGGCGAGTCTGATACAGTTCATGACCTTGCCGAGCGGCCACTCTTTCTCTCTGATATATTGCTCTATGTCCGTTTCTGACTGCATGGCTTCGAGAGCCTTGTCGAAGAACTCTCTACTCCCGAATTTACCCAAATCCTTGGTATTGAACTCTGTAGGAGCTACGAAAAGATATGGTGCGATAGTCCAGAAATCAGCTACGAAAGTAGCCCTGTCTTTGATGACTCCCACGACTTTCTCTATGTATGCGGGATCGGCTTCGATGCCGTGCTCCTTGAGTATGGGTGAGTAGAGGGACGCGAGTTCGGCATCGCTCTTGAGGCGGAGGTACTCCTTGTTGTACCACTTGGTCTTCTCCGGATTGAACTTGGCTCCGCTCTTGCTCACATGCTCAAGTGAGAATGAGTCGATGAGGTCCTGCATCGAGAGTATTTCCCTCTCGTCTCCGGGATTCCAGCCGAGCATAGCAAGCATATTGACGAATGCCTCGGGGAAATACCCGTCCTCTCTATATCCGTGATACACTTCGCCTTCGGCAGTGCGCCAGTTGAGGGGGAATACCGGGAATCCCATCTTGTCGCCATCGCGCTTGGAGAGCTTTCCGTTGCCTACCGGCTTGAGCAGCAGGGGAAGATGTGCGAAACGGGGCATGCTGTCCTGCCATCCGAATGCCTCGTAGAGGAGGTAGTGGAGGGGCAGAGATGGAAGCCACTCTTCGCCTCGTATGACCTCCGTGATTTCCATCAGGTGGTCGTCCACGATGTTTGCAAGGTGGTAGGTGGGCAGTTCGTCAGCCCTTTTCCAGAGCACCTTGTCGTCAAGCGTGGATGTATTGACCTCCAC
Organism: uncultured Muribaculaceae bacterium; assembly: GCA_964571735.1. Lineage (GTDB taxonomy): Bacteria > Bacteroidota > Bacteroidia > Bacteroidales > UBA932 > Cryptobacteroides. Next base: position 2,107 of record CAZNDD010000055.1, read on the forward strand.
ATGACCTCTAATGAGGTCGTCCATTGCCACGACCCTATCCTCGGGCATCTTGAAACGAATTGTCCAGTCAGTTCTTTCTTCGAGTAGCTGTGCTGTCTCTTCTTTGCTGAGAGTAAGGGAATTGCGCAGACTCTTGCGGGTCGAATGATTGTAGATGAATGTCTCTCCGTGGGACTCTGCCTCTGCTCTCTTGGCTGAAAGCTCCTCCGCGAGGTCGAATGCATAGTATGCCCAACCTTTCTCTACGAGTTCCTCGGCATATTTGCGGTAGAGGCTCTTGCGCTGTGATTGTCTGTAGGGAGCGTGGGGGTGCTTTGCACTTGCGCTTTCCACAATCTGACCGTTCTCGTCCACTCCCTCGTCTGGTTTGATGCCACACCACAAGAGGGCTTCAATGATGTACTTCTCCGCGCCGGGTACGAATCTCTGGCTGTCAGTATCTTCGATGCGGATGATGAAATCTCCTCCTCTCTGCTTGGCGTAGAGGTAGTTATACAATGCTGTGCGGACTCCTCCTATGTGCAGGGGGCCGGTGGGTGAGGGTGCGAATCTTACGCGTGTTTTTCTTTGTGTCATTTCTGTATTCTTCTTATGGCCGCAGTGCTCTCAAGCTGTGAGATGGTCATCTCGTCAGTGGACATCAATGCGGGTATGTTTTCAGGATCGAATGAGAATTTGGCTTTGTTGGCAGTGGTGCTGAAGCCTATGTGAGTGGTGATGCCGTCACCGCAAGTATCTGACTTGTGGTGAGTGCTCTTGTCGAACACATAGTCCGGATCTATGCTGATGATGTTTCCGAGATCCACCGCTGGACCGAGGATTTCGTTGAATTTGAATCCCGTGGCAATGGCGGTGATTTTGATGGTGTCACCTATCTCCGGGTCGTCATCCCAGATGAGTCCGTTCTTGAAGTTGTTGGCACCGCCGGTGTAAGAGGCGATTTTCTGGTTGATTTCATCAAGTTCGTTCATCTTCAGACCTTGCTCGTTCTTGCCGAAAGTGATGTTGACCAATACATTCTTTGCGGTCTTGAGATCGTAGTCGTTGAGCAGGGGAGACTCGAAAGCTTCCCTTACGGCGTCCTCTATGCGGTTTTTGCCGCTGCCTGAGCCACATCCCATAAGTGCCATACCGCTGGAGCGCATCATAGTCTGGATGTCTTGAAAGTCAACGTTGATGTAGCCGGGCTTCTTGATGATTTCGACTATGCCTCTGACTGCGGTGGCGAGTACTTCGTCCGCCTTGGGGAATGCGTTGTGCACAAGTTCGTCACCGAAGTATTGGTAGAGCTTCTGGTTGTTTATGATAATGAGACTGTCCACGTTCTTGACGAGCTCGTGAATGCCGTCGATGGCTCGCGAGAGTACTTCCTTGCCCTCGTTGAGGAAGGGGAGTGTGACTACGCCTACGGTCAGTATGCCCTTGTCTTTCGCCATTTTGGCTATGACGGGAGTTGCTCCCGTACCTGTGCCTCCGCCCATTCCTGCTGTGATGAAGATCATTTTGGTGTTGGGGTCGAGGGCGCGGCTATCAATCTCCTGCTGGCTATTGATGGCGGCATTGCGTCCCAATGTGGGATTGGTTCCGGCTCCGAGCCCGTCTCCGAGCTGGATTTTGATAGGCACGGTGCAGCGTTCGAGAGCCTGAGCGTCAGTGTTGCACACTATAAAACTGCATCCCTCCAACTTCTGGCGGCACATATATTCCACAGCGTTGCATCCGCCTCCTCCGACTCCGAGCACCTTGATGATGCTGTCCGAAGTTGCCCAGTCTTTGGGCGCGACTAAAGTGAAGCCGCTATCTTCCATAAATCCGTCAGTCATTGTCTTCTGTGTTTTTATATCCGCTTTCTATATTCTCGTCGAAAATGGTTTGGGACCATTCCTTAATTCTGCCCCATGGGCTTTTCTGCCCCCTCGGCCCTCTCGGCCTCTGGTGTTTGTTTTCGTCTACGGTAGGCTTTGGAGGCTCTTCTATATCAACATGGAAGAGTGTGGGCTCGATTGTATCGTCTTCCTCCTCCTCTTTAATCTCGATTTCTTTTGGTACTGCGCAGTTTATCATTGAGTTTTCGGCTGCAAGAGAAATCATGGCAAGCTGGCTTACGGCAGATGGTGAGCTCAGTTCAGGGCAGCCCTCAGTGATGATGAGAGGATTCCTTACTGTAGTTATGCGCGTATCAAGTCCGGACATTTCGGCGAATAACGCGCTGCAAGAAAGAATCTCCGAACCTCCTCCGCAGAGTACTATGCCTGAACGCAGTCTGTCCGAATAGCCGCTTTTGCCTATGAGATAGAGAGCCGCAGATGCGATTTCGCGCATTCTGCTACCTATCACTTCTGCGAGGTATTTGACAGGGAGCTGTTGGCTCTCGCTACGACCTTCAAGCTGGATGTCAAGAATTTTATCTGCGAGAGTGTAAAGCCTGTCCGGCATGCAGGAGCCGAATCCGAGCTTTATGTTCTCCGCAAGTGCTTCAGGGATTTTGCATTCGAGCTTTATATCCGTAGAGACAGACTTGCCTCCGAACGGGAATGAATCGTAGAAACGCAGTACTCCGAGACTGAATACGCTGACTGAAGTTACTCCACCGCCTATTTCTATCAGAGCTACGCCCTGCTCCTTGTCATCGCTGCCGAGTATCGTCTCTCCTGTAGCTTCAGGCAGGAAATACTTGCGTGAGGATATGTTCAGTTCGCTGAGTACCTTGTCGAGGTTGTCTACGGCCCGTTTGGAACCGTAGTACACATTGTATGTGCCTGTCACTACCTCTCCGGTGACGCCGACTATGTCGTTTTCCTTGATTTGGAAAAGAGATTCAGTGGAGAAATGCTGCGCCACAGCACCGTATATTTCGAAACTGGGGTCCAGCTCCGCCCTGAACTTGTCCAATGCCATCATTCTGAGGTTTTCTATTTCCTCTTCGCTGATGAAGTCGGATGGAGAAGTGCGCTCGCAACGGTATTCTATTGACTTTGTGCTGACTTTCCATCTCGGGTAAGGAATCACTACTTCATGGATTTCCATATCCAGAACTTCCTCTGCCCCATGTATCAAAGAGCCGAGCGGAGTACACACTTTCTTGGGGTTGAATACGATGCCGTGCCGTATGCCCTGCGAAGGGGCTTCGGCGTAATGCACGACGCTCGCAACTCCGTCTTTGACCATGCTCACGGTAAGGGAGATTCTGCTGTCTCCCGGGTCTACCGCCACTATGAATCTTTCCTGCATATTATTTGACCTTTGTATTTTAC
>CAZNDD010000055.1:5460-6709 GCA_964571735.1 uncultured Muribaculaceae bacterium
CCATACTTCGCAGTTCTGCACGGCGGGCTTGAGACTTATCATCTTCTCGATTTCCGCAGTGCGTACTTCTTCTATCCTTTGCCCTACATAGATGCCGTAGAAATTGTCTATGTCTTTTTGAAGACTCTCTTCAGTAGCGAATGCTCCGCTGCCCGCTATGTCTATCTTGATGCTGGAGCAGGCTATGGAATGCCTGTTCTCTGCCACGATATGCAAAAGCACTCCCATGCCCGCCATGAAGGCGAGTATGAAAATGCCGTACAGGCTTATGCGAAGCGCTTTTTTCATTTGAGAATCTCCGTTATGGGACCTGTAAGTTTCTCTATGTCTCCTGCGCCGAAAGTGACGAGGACTTCCAATTCTTCCTTGAGCTCCTCCACCCGTTTGCAGATGTCATTGTAGTGGACGAGTTCCTTGTGCGGAGCGGTGACTCCGTCGAGTATCATTTCAGAATTCACTCCCGGTATGGGTAACTCCCTCGCGGGATATATGTCGCTGAGTATCACATCGTCGCACAGGCTGAGCGCAGAAGCGAACTGCTCTGCGAAGTCCCTTGTCCTCGTGTAGAGATGAGGCTGGAAGATGACGCTTAGTCTGCGGGTGGGGAACATCTCCCTCAAACTTCTTATGGATGCCTCAAGTTCCGCCGGGTGGTGCGCATAGTCATCTATGTAAGTGTGCTCTGGAGTGTTGAGGTGCTCTTCCATCCTGCGGTGTACTCCCTTGAATGAAGCTATGCCGTTGCGGACAGACTCTTCGTCGAGTCCGTTGCAGATGCAGATGGCGGCAGCGGCTACGGCGTTCTCTATATTGAGTTTGCCGAGCACTCCCGTGCGTATGTCTCTGACTATCCCCCGAGGATATTTCAGATCGAAGATATAATGACCGTCTCTAAGGGGGCGTATGTTCTCCGCGTGAAAGTCTGCTCTTGTATCATCAAGCGCGTAAGTATGTATCTTTGCTTTGGTTACATCTTCGCTGAGGGGAAGTCCGTATTTGTGGATAAGCACGCCGCTCACCTGTGACGCGAACTGTCTGTAGGCATCCCTCATGGTCTCCACATCTCCGTAGATGTCGAGATGGTCGGCATCCATTGCGGTGATGACGGCTATTGCGGGATGCAGCTGCAGGAAAGAGCGGTCGTATTCGTCGGCTTCGGTCACCACTTCCTCCGCGTGACTCATCAGCATATTGGTGCCGTAGTTGAGGGAGATGCCGCCCAGGAATGCCGAGCATCCTTTGCCTGAGT
>CAZNDD010000056.1:0-6503 GCA_964571735.1 uncultured Muribaculaceae bacterium
CTCATCACGGCGAAGGAGAAGATGAAAGTCTATACCTTCGTCAGCGTAGTGGAAGCCCTGCTCAAGCTCGGTGTCGCCCTGCTGCTAGCAAGCGCCCCCATCGACAGACTCATCTACTATGCTGCCCTGATGCTCGCAGTCGGCATAATTTCGACATCCTTCTACATTATATATTGTAGGAGAAATTACTTGGAATGCAAAGGCCGCTTACAATGGGAGGGACCACTCGCAGGCGAAATCGTAAGATTCAATATGTGGGGCGTGCTCGGATCAATGGCGACTATAGGCAAGAACCAGGGCGTCAACATACTGCTTAACATTTTCTATGGTCCTGCGGTCAATGCGGCAAGAGGCATCGCCAATCAGGTTAATGTCAATGTGTTCGAGTTCGTGCACAGCTATGTATTGGCATTTAATCCGCAAATTGTAAAGTCATACGCCGCAGGCGAGAAAGACGACATGCTCAAGTTGGTATTCCAGTCCTCCAAATTCTCATACTATCTGCTGTTTGTCATTGCATTGCCGCTGATTCTGGAAATGAAGCAGGTGCTTGGGATCTGGCTGGTGGATGTGCCCGAGCATTGCGTCACATTTGCTACTATAATGATGCTGACTGCGCTGATCGATGCCAATCATGATCCTCTGTATTACAGTGTGCAGGCCAGCGGACGGGTCAAATGGTACAATATACTTGTAGGCGGAAGCCAGCTGATGGTAGTCGTGCTCGCGTATCTGGTACTCAAGTTGTTCACACCTGCCCCGGAGATGGTTTTCTATCTGATTATGATCTTCACAGCAGTTGCCCAAGTAATCAGGATAGTCCTCACTCACAGATATGTAGATATGAGCATACGCGAATACATACGCAAGGTAATTGTCCCCATCGCGTTCGTCAGCGTCTGTTCCTGCATTCTGCCTGCGCTGGTAGTGATTCTGATGCCGGAATCCATAGGCAGACTGATTCTTACCATCGGGGTGAGCCTGCTCAGCTGTGCCATAGTCATTTATACCATAGGGCTTGACAAGAGCGAGAGGGAGACACTCACTTCCGCTATCAAGAGCAAATTCCACAGGAAATGACGGATAAGCGATATAATCCAGAAGGGTCTGATCTCAGGAACTACCAACTCAAACTGCATTCCCTGCTATGCGCATTTGATGACATATGCAGAGAAAGAAACATCACATGGTGGCTGGATGGAGGGACCCTTCTCGGGGCGGTCAGACATAAGGGATTCATCCCGTGGGACGACGATTTAGACATCTGCATACTATGGAAAGACCTGCCGCGTATCCGCAAGGAATTCAAGGACTTCGCTCCTGCGCCCTTCGAGTTCAGAGACCGCAGAGGCAGCAAGGGATATTGCAGGCTTTGGCCAAGATTCGTGGACAGTTCCAAGAGCGTCAAACGCAGGGATCCTCTGAGCAGTAGGATACTTGACGACTGTATCTGGATAGATTGTTTCGTAGTGCGCCCCGGTAGTCCAGTCCTTAAAAAGCCTGTCGATGCTCTTTACGGGAGGTGCCTGAGACGCATCTATGGAGACATTGAAGACGGAATGCTCAAAAAGGTTGGAGCATATCTACTCTATCCCCTTTCTCTTCTCGGAGTCGGAATCGTGAACCTGGAAGGAAAGATTTTTCACAGAAATTCCCTCATGCACGACTTTGGAGTGCCATTTTATAACATACGGACTCCGCAAGAAGTCTTTCCGTTGCAGAAAATCGAATTTGAAGGCAGGCTTTTCCCCGCTCCTGCCAATCCTGACGCCTATCTAAGACGCATTTACGGGGATTATATGACGCTACCTCCTGAAGATAAGCGCGTCAGCCACCAAATCATCTTCGGAATGACTGATTCGAGGAAGACCGGCACGAAAATCCAGCGTGAATTATTTTGAAAAAGGCATTTAAACAGATCCTAAAGTTTATTGGATACCTACTCTGCTACATCGCGTATCCGTTCTCATTCCTTGTCCCAAGGAACGAGAAGAAGATTGCATTCGGCTGTTATCGTGGGGCATTTTGCGACAACTCCAAATATCTTTTTATAAAACTTGCAGAGGAGGGGCGCGACGTGGTATGGCTTTCCACCAAACGCTCTACAGTACGGCAGGTCCGTGCATTGGGATTGCCCGCAAAATGGGTTTTCAGCCCCGATGGAGCATGGCGGGCACTCAGGTCCAAATATTGGGTCGTAAGTTCGTACACATCAGACATATTCTGGGCATTCAGCGGAGGTGCGCAGGTGCTCAATTTGTGGCATGGAGTAGGCGTTAAACGCATAGAATACAACTCTTTAAGCGGGCCGCTCTATGAGCGCTACATACGCAAGACCTTCAAGGAAACATTCTTTCACCCGGAATCATACCGCAAGCCGGAGCGACTCGTAGTCGGTTCTCGAGAACTGACAGCTATGTTTTCGAGCGCGTTCAGGATTCCTGAGGGTCACTGCATCGAGTGCGGATATCCCAGAAATGCCATCCTCACTGTCGGTTCTTCAGAAAGAGAAGATTTCATCACGCGTTACGAGCCGGCTTCCACTACTGATTTATGCGCGAAGCTAAGCTGCTATTCAAAAGTGTGGCTCTACATGCCGACATGGAGGGAAAGTCAAAGGGAAATATTCAGCCAAGGTATGGATCTTGACGCAATCCAAAGCGTTTTGCAAGAAAGAAATGAGCTTCTCCTCCTAAAGCCTCACTCCAACACACTTGTTGGTGGCCTAAAGGATTATTCAAACATCATGCTCCTTGACGGTGGAATGGATGTATATCCTTTGCTCCCACTCACAGATGTTCTGATAACGGACTATTCTTCAATTCTTTATGATTACATACTGATGGAGGGGAAATCCGTCGTGCTGTATCTCTATGACAAACGGGAATACCTGGATGCGCATAGCAGTTACTTCCCTTTCGATGAAAATACAATAGGTCAGGTGGCGGAAAGTTTTGCAGAACTTCTCGATATTATGAGCGGCGGTCTTGAGTCCATTGACGAGGTGAGACGCGCTGCCCTGATAAAGAAATTCTGGGGCGAGAAAGCCTTTGATTACAAAGATATTTTGAACTATCTGTCATGATTTCAGCAATTATCTGCACATACAACAGGGCTTCGTTCCTTCCTAAAGCCATTTCAAGCCTTTGTGACACTTTATGCAGTGATTACGAAGTGATTGTCGTGGACAACAACTCCTCGGACGATACCGCTGTCACGGTGAAGTCTTTTGCGGATGAGAATCCCCATATACGCTATGTCTTTGAAGCTAATCAAGGTCTGTCAAATGCCCGCAACCGGGGAATCAGGGAAGCCAAAGGAGATGTGTTCCTGTTTTTGGACGATGACGCATTCGTTGAGAAAGACTATCTCTCGGCGTTGGAAGGATACATTGCCGACTATCCCGAAGCCGGAGTCTATGGAGGCAGGATACTCCCCTATTTCGATGGCTGCAGGAAACCACAATGGCTGAGCAGATGGAGTATGGGCTGGCTCTCAGCACTTGACCTTGGTGAGAAAGTAAAGCCCTTTGCAAAAGGGAAATATCCATTTGGAGGAAACAATGCCATAAAGCGCTCGGTCATTGAGCAATGCGGAGGATTCAATCCATCCCTCGGGCGTAACGGTATCACGATGTCCGGAGGTGAAGAAAAGGACCTGTTCAATAGGGTTCGGAGTGCAGGCATAGGCATTATCTATTGCCCCAAAATGCTCCTGCATCACATCATACGGGAGCAACGCACGACTATGGCATTTGTGGACAGATACGCGCAAGGCATAGGCGAAGGAGAAAGGGTAAGATCCATATCAAACGGCTCTTACCCTCAAAGACTTATTCAAGAAGCAGTCAAGTGGTGTGCCACTCTCGTGCTTCTGTTATGGTACTGCGTTACTTTGCGCCCTTCCTGCGGAACAGCCCTTGTCCGTTTCCGCGCCGGCGTGACACGAAGTCTGCTGCGCAAAGAAGAATAAAGGCATACATCAGTGCCTTGAACGCGGCATTGACCTTATACCCCTTGTATATAGAGTCGGGACGGAACTCAAACACGACCTCATGCTCGCCTTCAGGGACATTGAGGGCCCGTAAAGTATAGTTCACCCTGAAGTGTTCAGTCTTTTCTCCGTCTATGTAGGCATTCCAGCCGTAAGGATAATAAATTTCAGAGAACACCGCCGTAGCGTCACCGCCCTTGAGATCAGTCTCATATACCAGCCGGTCAGGACTATAGGAAACAAGCGTGATGCTACCGTTTTCGGCAGACTCGCTTGCGGGCATTACAAAAGAGGCGAATTCCTGGTCACATACGGCCTGCTTATGCAAATCGAGTTTGGTAAGCGCATCACACTCATCTTTGGCATTTTCTGCTACAAACACCTTATTCACAAACCAGGCATTGCCCATGGCATCCGGATTGATCATCGCCTGCGGACGCCCGTCCTCTCCCTCGGCTATTATGTACTTGGCATTGAGCATATTGACCACTGCAGGATGCCCCTTGGAGAGATGCTCATCAATCAAATCCTGATACCTGCGCAACTTGGCGGCGTGGTATCCGCCGAGTGAGTTAAGATAGTAAGAGGTGCGGGATTCGTTGAAGGCGTTGGTCGTAATGTTAAACACCCTGAAATAGCTCTTGTCTGCAAGAATCTCCTTTTCGTAATCTGTTTTCTCAAAATAGGCTTTCTCCTGCCTTGCGCTCGTCCAGTCGCTGTCTCCGAAGAACCTCTTGTCTACGCCCCACATATCAACTGTAACGAGAAGCCCAAGAGCCACGACCGATACAGGATATTTGACTTTCTTCTCAATGAAAAGATACAGCAAAGCCGCAGCAAGCGCAATGAACGCGAAAGAACGGAAGGCATCGCTTCTGAGCATGGATGACCTTTCTGCATAAAGTGCATCCATAAACCACTCAGGCATACCGGCCAATGATGAGCCATCGTAAGGAGAACTGAAGGTGCATAATGCCCCACCGAAGAGCGCGAATATAAGGCAAATTCCACCTGTCACACCGGCAGAAATAAGCAACGGCTTGCGGAAAGATTTCCTGTCAGAGCTGTCTATTATGGTCTTCAGGGCAAGGAAACCGAGCAGAGGCATGGTTATCTGCGCCACTATCAGGATGGATGATACCGTTCGGAATTTATTGTAGAAAGGGAAATAATTGAAGAACAACTCCGTAAAGGACATAAAGTTATGTCCCCAGCTGAGCAAGATGGACAGGAGCGTGGCGGCCAACAGCGCCCATTTATAAGGGCCTTTGACTATAATGCATCCGAGCAGGAAAAGGAAGCACACTATTGCACCGACATACACCGGTCCCGCTGTAAATGGCTGGGTGCCCCAATATGTCGGGAGAGATGAGACAAGTGACGAAGCGGAAGAAGCCGGTACGCCGTGTCTCACGAGGCTGTCATATACTTTGGAATCCTTGCCTACATTATAATTGGAGCTTCCTCCCATATAATTGGGTATCAAGAGTGTAAGAGTCTCATCTATACCATAGCTCCATGCCGTGGCGTATTCAATATCAAGTCCTTTTTCTTTGGATTCGCCTTCCGCGACAAGGTCTGAATGCCCGCCTCGGGTAGTCTCCTTGACATATTCGGAATTGGATTTGAGTGTCGAATACGAAGTACCGACGCCCACCCCTATGGCAAGTACGAAGACGGCAAGACTGATTCCGAGATCTTTAAGACGTTTTTCTTTGATATGTATGACTATCTCGGCGATTCCGAATATGCCCATCATCATAAATAGGTAGAATGACATCTGCGGGTGTCGCATCATACCAATGGAGCTGTAAAACATCACCAGACTTGCTCCGATGGCATATCGTTTCCTGAATATGAGGTAGAAGCCTCCGACTACCGGGGCCATCATACCAAGCGTCAAGGCTTTGGTCTCATGCCCGGCAGGGATTATCAGGAAGAAATAGGAGGACATCGCGACCGCTATGGAGCCTACTATGCTGAGCCATTTGTCGATTCCGAATGCCCGCATCATTATGAAGAAGCCGATGAAGTAACCGAGAAGCAGGGCGAATTCATCGCTAAAGAAAAGTGTCGCAAGATGTCGGAAGAACTTGTCCACCGCGTCTATTACCCCACTCACACCGTCATGCGGAGTCGCTGTGGTAATCTGATATGCTGGCATACCTCCGAACATGGAGTTGGTCCAGTTGGATGGTGTATCAACGGTCTTGTTATACTCTCTAAGCGTGTGGGACATACCTTCCCATTGCATCGTGTCGCTCTGTCTGAGCACTTTACCATTGAGTGACGGAAGAAGATAGACTGCCGTAAGTGCGACAAATACCAATGCGGCGACTATGTATGCGCCGTACCTTTCAAGAAATTTTTTCACTTTCAATTTGTATTGTACTTACAAAAATACGAATCTTTTTGTACCTTTGCACCCTCAATGCGGGATTAGCACATCGGTAGTGCATCAGCTTCCCAAGCTGAGGAGGAGGGTTCGACTCCCTTATCCCGCTCTTCCG
>CAZNDD010000057.1:0-6425 GCA_964571735.1 uncultured Muribaculaceae bacterium
GCTTGGTCTCTTCGATACCCTCTGCTCTTCCTCTTGCCTCACCGATTTTCTCGCCCTTCTCAAGCCCGATAGCTTCGCCCTCTTCACGGCCTTTTTCAAGCCCTCTTTTCTCCGCCTGATCTATTTCATAGATACTGTTTCAAAAAGTGTGTCCGGAACCATGCTTCCGGACATGCAAATTGAAACACTACATTTGAACGGTCGGAAGAAAAAGCTTCAGCGAGAGGATTTCATCACGTCGGCAGCCACGCTTGGTATAGAGAATCTGGTTGTAGAACGACTGATAAACAAGTATATCAAACTATTGCTAAAGTTTGAGGCTGTCATTCAAACCGCTTCCCTTAGTGTCGAACTAAAGGAAAAGTATGGCGAGTTGTTGAAAGAACGGCTTGCGGGGCTTGCGTAAAAAAACTGTAAACCCGTAAAGTGTAAAGTTCTTTACAGGACTTTACACTTTTTTATTTGCGCTCTAACGGGTAATTTCTTTGTGGTCAAGTAATTGTGTGTTTTGGCACGGCGGGTGCTTGTGTCATGGCCGTTAAAATATTTGCGTGGGTCGGATTCTCTGCGAAACAGACTTGTCTCCTGCCCGGAAAAACATAGCATGATGACAAAGAAATTTTTCATAAGTATTTTTTTGATTGCCGCGACGGGGCTTGTGGCTCGCACCCAGGCCCCCGAAGCAAAACTCATGACGCTGCATGACTGCATGGAATATGCGGTGTCCCATTCTACCAAAATACGCATCCGCCAGGCGGACAGGGGAGATGCCCAAATCGACCGCAGGGATGCAGCCTTGAAGCTGTTTACACCTCAAATCAGTGCCCAGACCTACGCGTACTACAATTTCGGGCGCAGCATCGATCCTCAGACCAACACCTATTTCAATACTACATCCTTCCACAACAATTACGCTGTGGCTGCGGGTTATGACCTCTTTGACGGGTTCCAAGCCGTGAACAACTGGAAAATCTCCAAGACCGGGCTGCTCATCTCGGAGTCGCTTGAGAAACAGACGGAGGCCGACATCTGCCTTGCGGTGATGGAAGCATATTATAACGTAGTGTATTACAAGAGGCTGTGCGCTGTCTATGAAGAACAGGTCGCCACTGCGGAGCAGGCTCTCCTGAAAGCCCGCCGTCAGGAGGAACTGGGGCAGAAAGGACATGCCGACGTGATTGAGATGGAAGCTGATCTCGCGTCCCGCAGGTACGAATTGACCACGACTTGCAATGCGTATATGAACCAGAAGATGATCCTCTCAGATCTGATGTTCTGGCCTGTGGATGAAGAACTTGTAATTGACTCCTCTATGCCTGGATGCGAACCTGAGACCATGTCTGCAACTGCCGTGGTGGACTTCGCATTGGAACACAACCCGGACATCCGGATTGCCTCATGGCAACAGCTCAATGCTAGGCGCGAACTCAATACCGCGAAATGGCAGCTCCTCCCGACCGTCGGACTCTATGCCGGCTGGAGCACCAGCTATTACACCTATCAAGGCTCCGAGACTGCGGGATTCTCAAACCAGTTCCGCAACAACGGCGGTGAATATGTGGAGCTTACGCTCTCAATTCCCATTTGGGACCGACTCGGCAGCCATTCGCGAATAGCCAGGAAACGCAACGCCCTCGACAGGGCCAATGCAGAGCTTGACCAGAAGCGCAGAGACGTGGAAAGCGAGGTACGCCGCGCCATACAGGACAGGGACGGAGCCGCGACGGCATATCAGCAGGCCCAGCGCAAATCCGAAGTGCAGTCCGAAGTTTACGCCTTGAATCTTAAGAAATTGGAACAGGGACTGATTTCGCCGCTGGAGTTCCAGACTGCAAACAACAACTACCTGCGTGCCCAAGCCGATGAGATGAACAGCCTTTTCAATTATCTCATCAAGCAGGCGGTGGTGCGCTATTATAACGGAGTGGAATATATCGATCAATGAAAGACCCCCAGAAAACAAATGATTTATGGATAAGATTATAGAAAAGAAGAAAGGATGGCGCGTGGCATTCACCAAGAAGTCATTGCCGTGGTGGATAGGTGCGCTGCTTGCGGTATTCGTGGTGTATCTGATTGCGCGTCCCAATGACAAGACCCTGCGCGTGGACAGGGACTCTGTCATGGTGAACGCAGCGAGGAGAGGGGAGTTCAACGACTATGTCCGTGTCAGCGCCCGCGTGCAGCCTATGACCACCATACAGCTCAGTCCGCAGGAGGGAGGCATAGTCCAGACCATTCTGGTCGAAGAAGGTTCTATGGTCAAGGCAGGGCAGCCGATATTGATTCTGAACAATGACAATCTGGACCTTCAGATACTGAATTCGGAAGCGGAACTGGCTGAAAAAGAGAATATTCTTCGCAACACGCAGATTCAGATGGAACAGCAGAAACTGGATGTGCGCCAGAATGAACTGGAATATGGCATTCAGGTGGAGCGTCTGCGCCGTGCATACGAGCAGCAGAAGGCGCTATACGAAGACAAACTCATTGCCCGCGAAGAATACCTCAAAGCAGAGGAAGATTACAATCTGGTGAAGCGGAAATATGAACTTATATGCGAGCGCTCACGGCAGGACAGTCTGTATCGCGGCACACAGATCGACCGTATGGAAGAGAGTCTGGACAATATGCTTCTCAATATGCAGATGATACGCAAGCGCAAGAGCAACCTCATCGTCAAGGCGCCGATTGACGGCGAATTGGGACTGCTGGATGTCGTTCTGGGGCAAAGCATCGCGAGCGGCACCAAGATAGGTCAGATCAACTCCGTAGGCTCATATAAGGTGGAGGCCCAGATAGACGAACACTACATCGACCGGGTGACGGCAGGTCTCGGAGCTACATTTGAGCGTCAGGGGGAGACCTTTTCTACCATAATACGCAAGGTCTATCCAGAAGTGCGCGACGGCAAGTTCAAGGCGGAATTCAAGTTCGACGGAGTCCAGCCGGACAATATCCGCAGCGGGCAGACCTATTACCTTAATCTCCAGCTCGGCCAGCCCGAAGAAGCCGTAATTATCCCTCGTGGTACTTTCTATCAGAATACAGGCGGCAAATGGATTTATGTGATCAATAAAGAGGAGACCAAGGCCACGCGCAGGTCAATACGCATAGGTCGCCAAAATCCTCAGTATTACGAGGTCCTTGAGGGACTTGAGCCGGGCGAGAAAGTGATTGTCTCGGGCTATGACACCTATGGCGACAGCGATGTGCTGGTGTTCTGAAACCTATAAGCCCTGCGTGGCTGATTTTTGAAAACAATTCCTAATTAAAAAGATGAAAACAAACGGAAAGACAGGCGTCTCGACGCTGATCAACATTCTCGGCATGAGCATAGCCTTCGCTACTGCCATCCTGCTGATGGTGCAGGTGCGCTGGCATGCCACCTATAACAAGGGTTTCGAGGGGCACGAAAAGGTTTTTTTGCTGGAACAGAAACTCATAGATAAGAGCGGGTGGGCTGCCAATTTTGCACGCCCGCTCATCAGTTGCCTTGCGGATGCTTCTTCCAATATCACCAGTGTGGCGACCACTTGGAAGTTGTCTAAATATGTATTCCATCCGGAGTCGGATATCGAGGCGTCTGTGGCAATTGACATTATGGCGGCAGACAGTGCCATATTCAGTGTGTATCCCTTCGAATGGGTGGAGGGTTCCGCCAAGGAATTCTGTGCCGCTGATGCCGCTATTCTCAGCGAAAGTGTTGCCAAGACCCTTTTTGGAGGGGAAAGTGCAGTCGGAAAAGTTCTGTTGGACGGATACGGTGGCAGGAAACACATAGTCGGAGTTGTCAAAGACGCCCAGCGTAACGGCAGTTTTAACTATGGCATGGTTTCCAATCTCGGAGATACATGTATCGACGACGGTGCGGAATGGTCGTTTGTCGCATTGCTGCAGCTGGACGATCCGTCGGCGGCAGGTGCGACGGAGGCCGGTATAGAGGATGCGCTCGCGCCGTTCTTGGGTGAAGAAGCGACGGAAGATGCGGTGCAGGAACTGCGTGATTGCGTACGGATTTCCAATCTGCACGACGCGCATTTTGAACGCGATCTCAACGCCGGTTCCGCCAGCAGGCCGGTTGTAATCTCTCTTGCAGCCATTGCAATACTGCTGATAATCATAGCAGTCATCAACTTCATCAATTTCGCGTTTGCCGAGATCCCTTTCCGGATCAAGTCAATAAATGTACGAAAGGTCTTTGGCGAAAGCCGCGCCTCCTTGATATGTAGTCAGTTGCTGCGTGCGGCATTGCTCTCACTCATAGCCTTTGCCCTCGCGCTGGGCATAGTGCATATTGTCTCCGGAACTCCAATTGCTGCACATATTTCAGGCAGCCTTGCATTGGGCGACAATATGGGATTGTTGGCGGTGCTGTTGGCAGTTGCAGTGCTTTCCGCTGTTATTGCGGGCATTGCTCCCGCATTGTATTCGACCTCCCAGCCGGCTGCTTTGGTGCTCAAGGGCTCTTATTCGACAAGCGTCAAGGGCCGTTTGTTCAGAAATTGCCTCGTCTCGCTGCAGTTTGTGCTTTCATTTGTCTTCATTGTCAGTGCGCTCTTTGTCCGGGTGCAGCTGCGCTATATGCAGGACTCGGATATGGGTTTCGAACGCGAGAATGTATTGCAGGTCTGGATTGGCGGTGCCGCAGGATATAGAAAGGACGCGCTTTCCGACAAATTGCAGCAGAACAGTTCAATAGTGGATGTGACATTCGCCGACAATCTTCTGGTCTCGACTGCCAAGATGGGTTGGGGACGCGAGGGCACTGACGGCAGTCAGATCTCAATGGATGTCCTCCCCGTATCAGACAATTTCGTGGATTTCTTCGGTATTGACATTGTTGAGGGACGGAATTTCCGTCCGTCGGACAATGAAAGCGAAAACGGGTGTTTCATCACCAACGAGAGTTTTATGCGGGCGTTTGAGGGTTTCCATGTCGGAAGCCTGCTCTACGGACATAGGGCGGAGAGTGAAATAATAGGTGTTGCCAAAGACTTTAATTTCAAACCGTTGCAACATTCTATCTCGCCATTTGTGCTATATAACTGGGGGCGTAATCCTTGGCGCTCGTTCAGTGTGATGTATGTCAAGTTGGCTCCCGGTGCAAAACTCTCTGATGTGGACAAATATATACGGGGCACAGTCTGTGAGTTTGACCCCGTACAGGAGCCGGACCGCATCAATGTGCGTTATCTGGACGAGTGGATACAACTGATGTACACTGAAGAGCAATCTCTCGGGAAACTCATATCAATCGCATCCGTGGTCGCCCTGCTCATTGCTCTGATCGGCATTATCGGACTGATATTCTTTGAGACGCGCTTTATCCGCAAGGAGATAGCCATAAGGCGGGTCAACGGCGCCACTGTCCGCGATATCCTTTCGATGATAGGCAGAAAGTACATGCTGCTGGTATTAATCAGTTTCGCGGTGGCATCCCCCATTGCATATTGGGTCATGTCGATGTGGCGCAGCGGATTTGCCAGCCAGGCCCCTATCCCGCTGTGGATATTCCTGGTGGCACTGGTACTGGTCGCGGCAGTCGCATTGCTCACAATGATACTTCAGAGCTGGAGGGCAGCCAATGCCAATCCTGTGGATTCACTCAAAAATGAATAGGAATCGCTTCTGATAAAAAAGTGAAAACCGGACAGTTTCTGATCTTGGAACAGAATCCGGATTAAGGAATCAAATAGCTAATAGACACAATATTATGATACAAGTTACAAACCTTTCCAAAGTCTTCTGCACGGAAGAAATCGAGACAACTGCGCTGAACGGAGTCAGCTTTGAAATCAAGGACGGCGAATTTGTCGCAGTCATGGGTCCCTCCGGTTGCGGCAAATCCACTCTGCTCAATATCCTTGGTCTGCTGGACAATCCTACCGAAGGCTCCTACAAACTGCTCGGTACCGAGGTCGCGGGACTGAAGGAGAAAGAGCGTACCAAGTTCCGCAAAGGCAACATCGGCTTCGTGTTCCAGAGTTTCAATCTTATTGACGAACTCAATGTCTATGAGAATATCGAACTCCCTCTGCGCTATCTCAATGTCAGTGCATCCGAGCGCAAGCGGAGAGTCGCTGATATCATGAAGCGTATGAGTATCAGCCACAGGGCGCAGCACTTCCCTCAGCAACTCTCCGGTGGACAGCAGCAGAGGGTGGCGATTGCCCGTGCCGTGGTGGCAGGTCCCAAGCTGATCCTTGCCGACGAGCCTACCGGTAACCTTGACTCCAAGAACGGCAAGGAGGTGATGGACCTGCTCAAAGAACTGAATTCAGATGGGACGACCATCGTGATGGTGACCCACTCCCAGAAAGACGCCGCCCAGGCGCAGCGGACAATCGATCTCTTCGACGGACAGATTGTCTCCGACGTGAAGAACGAATTGTAATCCGAATTCGGCTATGATTTCTGCGGCG
>CAZNDD010000058.1:0-6356 GCA_964571735.1 uncultured Muribaculaceae bacterium
TTGTGATATCTCAAACATACACCGTTTGACGGATTGCAAACTTTTGAGTAAATTTGGGGTTTATGGACAAAAGTCAGGCAAAAGCTCGTATTGAAGAACTCCGCGGCATTCTCATTGAGAACAGCCGCCGTTACTATGTGGACAATGCACCCACGATGTCGGACTTCGAGTTCGACCAGCTGATGCATGAACTTGAAGACCTTGAGAAAACTTGGCCTGAATTCTACAGTCCAGACTCCCCCACCCAGAAAGTGGGATCCGACCTCGAAGAGACGCAGGGAGCATCCAAAGGCTTCATTCAGAGGCCGCACCGCTACCCCATGCTCTCGTTGTCCAACACCTATTCCCGTTCTGAAATAGAAGAATTTGCCGCGAGGGCTGACAAACTTCTCGAAGGCAAGACATTCAGCTATTGCTGCGAACTCAAGTTTGACGGAGCGTCCATCTGCCTGACCTACAAGAACGGAGAACTCATACAGGCATTGACCCGTGGCGACGGACAAGTCGGTGATGACGTGACACGCAATGTAGAGCGCATTGCAAATGTCCCGCGAAAGCTCACAGGAGACTATCCGGAGGAGTTCGAGATAAGGGGTGAAATCCTAATGCCCTATGCGTCATTCGATTCGCTCAACCAGCAACGCATTGACAATGAGGAAGCTCCATTCGCCAATCCGCGCAATGCGGCTTCGGGGTCGCTAAAGCTCCAGAGCCCCGCGGAAGTGTCAAGAAGAGGACTTTACTGCACGCTCTATCACATCCCGGCACAAAGCCTTGCGGCAGAGAGTCTTGCATCCACACACAGCGGACTTCTCGACAAGGCGGCATCATGGGGACTCCCCATTTCCGAACACAAAAAAATCTGCAAGGGTATCGACGAGATACTCGCATACATAGACTATTGGGATATCAATCGCAAGTCCCTGCCCTATCCCACCGACGGCATAGTCATCAAAATCAACGAACTCGACGACCAGAGGGAACTTGGTTACACAGCCAAGTCACCGCGATGGGCCGTAGCATACAAATTCAAAGCCGAGCAAGCTCTGACTGAAGTTCTTAGCATAGACTATCAGGTGGGCAGGACGGGGGCTGTCACGCCTGTCGCCAACCTCAAACCGGTGCTTCTCGCAGGCACGATTGTAAAACGCGCGACACTCAACAACGAGGACCAGATGTCACTTCTGGACATCAGGCTCGGAGACCATGTCTATGTAGAGAAAGGCGGTGAAATTATCCCCAAGATTACCGCTGTGGAGTTAAGCATGAGGCCGTCAGATTCACAGCCACCGGTTTTCCCGGACGAATGTCCCGACTGCCATACGAAGCTCGTGCGCGAAGAGGGCGAATCCAAATGGTTCTGCCCCAATATACTCGGCTGCCCCATGCAAATTAAAGGCCGCATGCTGCATTTCATGTCGCGTAAAGCGATGAACATCAACGCGGGAGATGCCACTGTAGAACAGCTTTACAAACTCGGTCTGGCACATTCGCCCGCAGACCTTTATGATCTCAAGGCCTTGGATTTACTCAGGCTCGAAGGCTGGAAAGAAAAGAGTGTCAAGCGCTTCCTCGATTCCGTGCACGAGTCCATTGCAGTACCTTTCGAAAGAGTGCTTTTCGCTCTTGGAATCCGCTATGTCGGTGAGCAGACAGCCAAAAGCGTAGCCCGTCATTTCGGCAACATAGATGCCCTCGCGGCAGCAAGCATAGAAGAACTCGCGGCAGTCAAGGATGTGGGCGAAGTCATAGCAAAAAGCATATTCGACTATATGGCGGATGCCCGTAACTCCATAGAAATCGAGAGGTTGCGCGCGGCAGGACTCAAATTCGCCATAGATGACGAGTCTGCGGGAGGTAAACTCTCCGATGCCCTCGACGGCATGACCATAGTAGTCTCGGGCAATTTCTCCGTCAGCAGAGAGCTGCTCAAAGATATGATAAGCCGCCACGGCGGCAAAAACTCAGGTTCCGTCAGTTCGAAGACATCGTTCCTGCTCGCGGGATCAAAACCGGGCCCCGAGAAGTTGAAAAAATGCAATGAACTTGGCATCAAAGTATTGAACGAAGAAGAGTTCTGGAATTTGCTTCCCGAAGGAAGTTGCGTTAGCTCCGCAATTCCAGAAGAGCCGTCATTGTTCTGAAGACAAAAGTAGTGTATGAAATTCTCCGAATTCACCAAAGAAGATTACGAGCTGATAGACAAGGAATATCAATCCCTTGCCGTGCTTGCTGAGAAGCGTTGCCGAAGCAAAGAAGAGTTCGACTTTGTCCGCAAGGCCTTTGATTTCGCCAACGAGGCGCACAAAAATGTGCGGCGCCGCTCGGGTGAGCCATATATCCTGCACCCCATAGAGGTCGCCAAGATAGTGGTCAGCGACATTGGCCTCGGCTATAAATCCATTATGGCCGCCCTGCTTCACGATGTCGTGGAGGACACCGAATATACCGATGAGGACATCCGCAATCTGTTCGGGGCGAAGGTGGCATCTCTCGTGAATGGTCTAACCAAAATCAAGACCGTCCTCGACAACGAAGACCGCACGAAGCAGAGTGCATTCCAGACAGAAAGCCTTCAGGCTGAGAACTTCAAGCGCATTCTGCTCACTATGAACGACGATGTGCGCGTAGTGCTCATCAAGTTGGCGGACCGACTGCACAACTGCCGCACAATCGAATTTATGCCAGAGCACAAGAGGGACAAGATCCTCTCCGAGACCATGTACCTCTTCATCCCGCTCGCCCACAGACTCGGTCTTTACAGCATCAAATCCGAGATGGAGAATATATGGCTCAGATACAAGGAGCCGGAAGACTACAAGCAGATTATAAGTCTCACCGAGGAAAAGGAGGCGATGACCGGAGCTCAGATTGATGATTTCATCGCGCCCATAGAGAAAGCCCTCAAAGACGAAGGCTACGACTTTGTCATCCGCAAGCGCATCAAGACGCCCTACTCAATCTGGCACAAGATGAAATCGAAGAATGTGACCTTCGACCAGATTTTCGACCTCTACGCCGTGCGCATCGTATTCACGCCCAAATCGGACGACCCGATAGGAGAGCGCAAGGAGTGCTACGATATATTTGCCACTATCACAAGTATTTATCGTTATCTACCGGAGCGCCTGCGCGACTGGATAAAGCAGCCCAAGAGCAACGGCTATGAAGCTCTTCACTGCACATTGATGAGCGCCCTCGGCATGTGGGTGGAAGTTCAAATCCGCTCCAAGCGCATGGACGACATCGCCGAGAAAGGCATCGCAGCCCACTGGGCTTACAAGAGGGACGGCTACATCTCCGAGAACGACAGTGAGATGGACAAATGGCTTGAGAAGATACAACGCATCATAAAGAGCCCGGACGCATCTTCCCTCGAACTGCTCGACATCATACATCAAGACCTGGTATCCACTGATATAGTGGTATTTACGCCCAAGGGGGAGCAGCGCACACTGACTTCAGGCTCAACCGCACTCGATTTCGCATTCGCCATCCACACGGAGGTGGGACTGCGAGCCATCGCAGCCAAAGTCAACATGAAGTTGTGTCCTCTTTCCGAAAAGCTTCACCAAGGAGACCAGGTTGAAATCATCACGGCTGAGAATGCCCGTCCGCAAATCGAATATCTCTCTTACATCCGTACAAGGATGGCAAGACAGAAGATAATGGATTACTTCAAAAGCAATGACAGCAAAGCCGCTGCCGCTGCCGAAAGCATACTTTCAGAGAAGAAAAAGCGCGATACCGCTGAGAATCCCCGTCAGGCAGAAAGGGTTATTATCAATAAAGGCACACGCTTCGTCGTGGCATCCTGCTGCAATCCCATCCCCGGAGATCCAGTGGTCGGATTCAAACAGGCCGACGGCTCCGTGATAGTACACAAGAAGAGCTGCCGTATCGCAGAAGGTCTTGCGAGCACACACGGCGATAGAATGGTAGTCCCCGACTGGATAGGAGAGCAGCATGAAGGCGAGTTCCCCGTGAAGATTTCAATCCGAGGATTGGACAGGGTCGGGCTTCTGAGCGACATCACCAAGGAGATTTCGCTTGTGATGGGTATCAATATGCGCAAACTCGTGCTCGGATGCCAGGGAGGAATCTTCGATGGCACCGTGGAACTCTTTGTAGGCGGAAGGGATACCTTGGACACACTTATAACGGCACTCAGCCACATAGAAGGAATACAAAGCGTAGTGAGAATGGATTTATGAAACTCCGGAATTTTACACCCCTCGCAATAGCGGCTGCAGTGCTGCTGCCCATGATGTTTGCACCATCATGCGCAAATACCACCCAATCCCCGTCCGGAGGAGCAAAGGATACCATTCCTCCTGCTCTGTACTGGGTCAAGCCCGAACCCTCTGCTGTGAATGTCCCCGTACACGGGACAAGTTTCCAGTTCGGGTTCGACGAATATGTAACTATCAAGACGCCGGCAAACATATTCCTCTCCCCTCCACAAAAGAAAATGCCCAAATCCAAGGTAAAGGGCAAGGGCATAGTGGTGAATTTTGAAGAGGACCTGCTGCCCAACACGACCTACACGATAAGTCTGACAGGCGCTCTCGCTGACAACAACGAAGGCAACATGTTCCCCGGATACACCTATGTATTCTCCACGGGAGAAGTCATAGACTCCATGATGATAACGGGTACCGTTTTGGATTACAGCACTTTGCAGCCGGTTAAAGACGCTACGGTAATGCTCTATAAGGACCATAGCGACTCCGCCCTTTTCAAGCACCGACCGGATGCGGCCGCGAAGACGGACAATTGGGGATATTTCTCTATCCCCTACATCAAGGACACGCTTTACAGGCTATATGCCATACTTGATGCCAACAACGACAATCTCTATCAGAGTGAGACAGAGAAAGTAGCATTCATTGATTCGCTCATCCGCCCCGTTGTGGTGGTAAGAGATACCCTCAAAGAACTCCAGAAATACGATGCCAAGGACACCCTCGCATGCCGTGCAAGAAACAGTGAGTACACTCTCAAGATGTTCAAGGAGGAGAGTTCCCGCCAGATACTAAAGAATTACGGCAGGACAGCCGACAGGGCAGCATTCATCTCTTTCAATGCCAAGGATGTATGGATAGATTCACTCTGGATAAGAGGCTACAAGGCGGACAGGCTCATAACTCAATTCAACCTCAGACAGGACAGTCTGGAGATCTGGATCAATGACAGACGCCGTGCACCGGACACCCTACACCTCTATGTCAATTACCGAAAGACGGACGACTCCACCGGAGTGCTCACGCCTGCACTCGAACACCATCCCCTTTTCATCGAGGGAGTTGGAGCCCGTAAAAAAGGCGCTGCGGCAAGGCGCGAACTCAAGCACGAAGACACCATCTGCGTGTACAAGCTTACCGCGACACCGGAACTGGTCGAGCAGGAAGGCTTCGACCTTATGTTCAATTATCCCATCATAGCAGAAGCCTTCGATTCAATTAAGTTCCACTACCTTACACCCAAGCAAAAGGATGTGCAGGGCAAATTCACCGTCAAGGCCGACACTCTCAACCCCAGACACTTCTCACTCATTCCTCAGGAGAAACTTCTCCCAGGCTACGAGTACTATATGAAAGTGCCGGAGAGGTCATTCAGGGACATAAACGGGTTCTACAATGACAGCACCGAGGTGAAAGTATCTCTGCCCAAGGACGAGAAACTCAGTACTCTGAAACTCTCTTTGCAGGGCGTAAACGGCAAACTCATAGTGGATTTGCTCAACGAAAAGCGTGACAAGGTCCTGCGTAGCTACACCATCTCCACATCAGGGGAATTGCTTTTCCCCTACCTCAAGTCAGGCAAATATTCGGTGCGCATCACAGAAGATGCCAACGGCAATTCACTCATCGACTCAGGAGATCTGCTCGCACACAAGATGCCCGAGAATGTGGTTTTCTTCATGCTTGACGGCGGTCAGGAGTATCTGGACATACCGGAATCCGCTGAGGTAGAGCAGACTATCAATATCCCTCAGCTTCTTAACCCTTCAAAATACACTGAAGCCCTATGAGAAAAGCATTGGCAGTAGTCGGAATGTTGTTGTGCGGGCTTATGCTTTCAGCTCAGGACATCAAACTGCAGAAAGCGGATACAACACATATCATCAAAGACGAGTTGGCATTCTCCGATTGGAGCGACGAATACCTTGACACTGTGAAGATTACGCTTCCAGAGATAAACAACTACTCTACCATAGGTGTCAGTTTCGGAGGCACTTTCACCAGTATGTCCTTCAATCCGAGTCACTCTCAGCACAAGGACTTTTATCCGGGATATACGGCGATTACCTTCACTCATTACGAGAAGATGTTTGACTATCTTCCCTATTTCGC
>CAZNDD010000059.1:0-6318 GCA_964571735.1 uncultured Muribaculaceae bacterium
GGAGGCGAAGGCTCGCTGATCCTAACCAAAAGCGATGCAATCTGGGTATCCATCCTCAATGTAATACCGCGTTCCTGTGTCGCATTATTCGTGATTGCGTCAAGTTACCTGCAGTTCCCGTTGAAATACAGTACGGGAGAGTTCTTCAAACGCAGAGCCGGAAGGATACTCATTCCTTTCATAATATGGTCCGTGGTGTATGCCCTCATCTTGGGCAATCCGGCAGAGAATTTTAAGAACCTCGCTCTGAATTTCAACTATGCGGCAGGACACATGTGGTTCGTGTATATGCTCGTCGGCATGTATCTGCTGATGCCTCTACTCTCCCCTTGGGCGAAGAGCGTAAGCAAGAAGGAGTTGCAGTTCTTCCTCGCCATATGCTTCATCACCACTCTGATTCCTTTCGTAAGACAACATTTCGGCGGTACGCCAGCCGTGGTCTACGGCCCTTCAGGCATTCCGAATGCAGCCAAATATCCCCTCTGGGGTGAAGCGAGTTGGAATAGCTATGGTCTATTCTACTATTTCAGCGGATTCATAGGTTATTTACTTCTCGGCCTGTATTTCAGGCGCTTCGTTGGAGAATTGAGCTGGCGCAAGACACTCGCCATCGCTCTACCACTCTTCGCGGCGGGATTTGCAATCTGCTCATATAGCTTTATGAACGCGGTGGAAGCAGATGCACATGGAGTGTTCCCCGTAGAAGGACCTGTAGGACTCGCGGCAATCTGGGAAGGCGGATGGCTCAATGATACTGTCGGCGTGGCACTTATGTCCACCGCGGCCGTTCTGCTGTTCCGCAAAATCAAAGACGGAGGATGGTTCTACAATCACGTACTGCTCCCCGTCAGCAATGCCAGTTACGGCATGTACCTCTCGCATATGGTCATCATAGGTGCCGTTGCAGCATGGTTCAGAAGTAGCCTCGGGCTTGGAGCGGACGGAGTACTCGGAGTATGGACCACTCCGGTGCAGATGCTCGGCTCGGCACTTGTAGGATTCTGCCTCACCGCAATAGCCTGCGTGTTGATACGCAAGATTCCGCGCGTCGGCAAATGGATAGTCGGATAATTAAAGTAACCCCCAAAGCTCATATATGAACTTTGGGGGTTCTTCATTCAGACTAGCACTTACTCCGTCGGAGTTTCCTTCTCCACAACGCAGATACCATAAACACTGGGTCCGGAAGTCGCAGAAGCCAATACCGTAGCTTCTCCGTCCACCCACACGACTGCGTCATTGTCACGAATTCCGCCTACAAATACTTTGTCACCGACACAAGCGATATCAGAGGCGGTACCGAAACTACTGCACTTTGCAAGTTTGGTCATTCCACCATCAACCCAAACGACAGGATCCGTCCCGTCATTTCCAGCCACATAGATTTTGCCTAAAGCATCCACGGCAACACTTCTGCACTGAGCATAGTTCCAATCATCAGTAAGAGCCGTTTCCGAAGCATCCGTACCTGTCACAGTCCACGTCACAGCTTCCGTATCATGATAGCCGACGGCAAACACATTTCCATCAATGATGCAAAGCTCATACACATCAGACTCGTTCCAATAATCATCCGAGAGGGAAACCGCCTCGCCATTCTTCCAGAAAGTAGCTACACCACCGTCATTTCCGGCCATATAGACATCGTCTCCATCAATTACAATTGACCTGATTTCACCGGTACGGGCCAGCTCGGTTTTCTCTCCATTCTTCCAATACACTCCGGAACCATTATAAGCTCCGACAACATATATGTCACTACCGACGACGGCAACTCCGTTAGCCTTGGCATCTTCAGAGCCATCAGTCAAAGCCTCAGGCTCACCGTTTTTCCAAACTATGACTGTCTTGCCCTCATAACCTGCGACATAGACATCATCACCAACTACGGTCATAGACTTGCCGCGAGTCCATTTGGAGGATTCCGAAAGCGGACTTTTCAGAACGACAGCCTCACCATTGCACCAATACACGCCCTGCTTTCCATCAGCACCACAGGCATATACGACCAACTCTTTAGACACGGAAGGATTTTCCGGAGTCTCAGGGTTCTCCGTCCCAGGCTCATCAGTTCCAGGATTTTCCGTCCCAGGCTGTTCAATCTCAGGAGACTCGGGTTTCACATCTTCGTGTTTGTTACAAGATGGCGCAAGACACACCGCGCCGGAGATCAGAATACTGATCAAAACTTTTTTGTTCATAGCTGTTTTGCTTAAAAAATAATACACAACTTTTGGCAAGTTAATAAAAACATTATCCTTATGCAACAGCAATATCACATATCAATATTATGGCTCCCCTTTTTGTATAATGAGGCGGCGTTGACGGGACTCAAGGTCGCAGTTTGTGTTTTTTGCTTATCTTTGACGTCGTTTAAAAGAATAGATGTATGAAACTAAACCTCAAATCAGCAGTAGCCGCATTGGCTCTGTTTGTCGCATCGATCACCAGCTTTGCCCAGAACGACAAAGCGGACGCAATCCTCGGCAAGTTCTACTCGAAACAAGGCGCTGACGAGTACAAAGTCCTCATCAGCAAGAAATCCAACGGAAGCTATAAGGCTCAGATCTACTGGGTTGCAGACCCCATCGACCACAAGACAGGCAAGAAGGCTCTCGACCCGAAGAATCCCGACAAGTCCCTGCGCAATGTCCCATGCGATGAGATTGTGCTCATCGATGGGCTCAAGTACAATGCAGACAAGAAACAGTGGGACGGCACCAAAATCTACGACCCCCAGCGTGGTATCAAGGCATCGGTCACAGTCAAGTTCACCGACCCCAAGACTCTCACCGTACGCGGCACGGTACTCGGCATAGGCGAGACCGCAACCTGGACAAGAGTTGACGAATAGTTTTACTATTAAAAAAATAAGCAGCCCCGGAAGTCAAACAAGGACTCACCGGGGCTGTCTTTTATATTTCGGGCCGAATTTCCCAAGGCACACAAAAACCGAATCTCGGGATGCGCAACTAAACCAGCATAGCCTCACAAGCAGTGAGGATATCTTGGAAAGTTTTCTCAAAATCCCCTGTATACCAAGGGTCTGCAACATCCCTTCCGCTGCCGGTATAGGACATCATCAGATGAATCTTGCGCTGAGGGTCATCCGGGATGATGCGGCTCAGCAGCCTCAAGTTAGAACTGTCCATACAGATGATGCGGTCGAAACGCTCGTAATCCGCAGCCGTGACCTGACGGGCACGCTTGTCGGGATCGAACTGCACCCCGTGCTGATTGAGGCAACGCCTTGCCGGCGGATAAATCGGGTTGCCTATCTCCTCCGTAGATACGGCGGCAGACTCCACATAATAACTGTCTTCCAAGCCCTTGGCGCGAACCAAAGCCTTGCATATAAATTCCGCCATCGGACTGCGGCATATATTGCCGTGACACACAAAAAGTATCTTCATAAAATAGAGTTTTTCTCCAGTCTGCAAATTTCGGAAAATTTCAGACAACAGCTAAAACCCATTTGGAAGCTGTTCGGATTTTTCAGAACAACAGTTCCAAATGAAAAACGGGCCGGCATAACCGACCCGATAAACTTATGCAAGGATTTCAGAAATCAGAATCTGCGTAATCGTAAGCATGCGGGGAATGTGGAAGGGACCCTTAAAGAGGTTACCCTTGGCGGGCTGTGCCACGCTTCCGTCACGATGCAGATAGCCGTACCACTCGCCGTACTCGGGATCCACGAGATGCTCGACCATCCACTCGTGAGCCTTGCGGTGCATCTCAAGGTACTTGTCATCGCCAGTCATTTTATAAGCATAAAGAGCTGCGATAACAGTCTCACACTGAGGCCACCAGAACTTCATATCCTGAGAATAGTCCTGAGGAGGGAAATTCTTGCAGTCGCGGAAATTGATGATGCCGCCGAACTCCTCGTCCCAGCCCCATTTGTACTGCCAATCGAGTATAGTAAGAGCAATATCCTTATAATGAGGCTCATTCATCACCTCGGAAGCATTCATCAGGAACCACGCCGTCTCAATGCCGTGACCCGGATTGATAGTGCGGCCTTCGCAAGTGTCAATCAAGCCACCTTCGGGAGTCACACTCTCAAGTATGCACTCAAACTCGGGATGCATGAAATAATGCTCTATGTCGTGAACCGATGAACGGATCTGTTCGTCCAGGACGGGATCGTCACTGACCTGCTTAAGGACCAGAGCCACATTGACGAGAATCATGGTAATCGAATGTCCGCGGCCGGCCTCATAGCTCTTGGGCTCGAGGAAACCGGGAGTGGACAGCATCTTGCGGATGAACTTGAAAGTCTCTACAGCCTTCTCTGCATATGAAGCATCTCCACTTGCCTTTGCATATTCAGCCATGGCGATAGCGGCAAAACAATCCGAGAAGACATATCTTCTTTTGCGTACGGGCTTGCCTTCTGCCGTGACGGAGAAGAACATGTGTCCGTCGCTGTCTATGCAGTGTTTCTCAATGAAATCTATGCAAGACTTGGACGCCGCGAGGTATTCGGGATCCTGCTTTACATGGTTGTATGCATAGGCAAAGACATAGCCGCAACGGCCCTGGAACCAGACGGACTTGGTCGTGTCCATCAAAGTACCATCTCTATCCACGCATGTATAAACACCTCCATTGACGGAATCAAGACCATATTTCAGCCAGAAAGGCATGATATTCTCCACCAACTGCTTCTTATACCAGTCATTGCACTGTTCCAAGAAGACTCTTTGCGACATAATCATCGGTTTCATTAATCTTAAGGTTATTGAAGTCGTAAATATACATATTTTATTCATAAAGGCGCCATATTTTTTCACTTTTTATTGAAAATTTATACATACTAACACCATAAATGTGCATAAATAAAATGTTTGGGAATATGGATTTTAGGCGTTATTTTTGAAGGATTTTTAAAGAGTTTTGGGACTGCCTGCGGGCGGTCTTATTTCAAATAAAGATTACGATGAGCAAGATAAAAGCAATCGGGGTACTTACCTCGGGAGGGGATGCGCCGGGTATGAACGCGTGCATCAGAGCCGTTGCACGTGCGGCTATTTCCAATGGGATAAAGGTCTTCGGGATCCATCGCGGATACGAGGGCCTTATAGGTGATGAGATCGTAGAACTCACGACAGAGAGCGTGAGCAATACCATCCAGCGAGGCGGCACTTTCCTCAAGACTGCACGCAGTGACGAATTCCGCACCGAAGAAGGTCGCACCAAGGCTTATGAGAACCTCCGCAAACACCTGATAGACGCGCTCATAGTTATAGGTGGCAACGGCTCGCTCGCAGGAGCGGAACTGCTTGCCCGCGAGCATGACATCCCTGTCATCGGACTTCCCGGCACCATAGACAACGACCTCTACGGCACAGACTTCACCATCGGCTATGACACGGCGCTCAATACCATAGTCGAATGTGTGGACAAAATCCGCGACACTGCGACGAGCCACGACCGAATTTTCTTCGTCGAAGTAATGGGGCGCGATGCCGGTTTCCTTGCCCAAAACAGCGCAATTGCTGCAGGAGCCGAAGCAGCGATTATTCCCGAGAGTGCGACTAATATTGACCAGCTCGCC
This sequence comes from uncultured Muribaculaceae bacterium, assembly GCA_964571735.1. Classification (GTDB taxonomy): domain Bacteria; phylum Bacteroidota; class Bacteroidia; order Bacteroidales; family UBA932; genus Cryptobacteroides. The sequence continues at coordinate 5,564 of CAZNDD010000059.1, forward strand.
AAGTTTATCGGTCGCGGCATACGCAAGAGCAAGAATAGCAGCATAGTCATAGTATCAGAGAAAGATGGAGGCGCAATGCACTACGCAGAGCGCGTCAAGACGGAATATCCACAGTTCGACGTGAGGGTCTCCATACTCGGACACCTCCAGAGAGGAGGCAGACCGTCGGCATCCGACCGCATTCTTGCAAGTCGCCTCGGAGTTGCCTCTATCACCGCCCTCAACGAGGGTCAGCGCAATGTCATGATAGGCATTCACAATGACGAGATAGTCTATGTCCCTATCAGCCGCGCCATAAAGCTTGACAAGCCCATCGCCGAAGAGCTCATCTACGTCCTTGATACCCTTTCTATCTAAACAAGCGGCATAAGGACTGCCGTCTTCAATCAATTCCGGATACAGTGCCGCCCGAGCTTCTTGAATATGGAGAGTTCGGGCGGTATTATTTAAAAATATCGATGTTCGAAGTCCAACGAAGGCAATTTCAGGCAAGTCACTGAGAAACAGCCAAAAGCACAATTACACGACACGAGTCATCCAAAAAGAGGAGCAAAAAATTGAAGATTTTTATGAAAATTTTGCTCAAATATTTTGCAGAATTAAAAATTCTTCCTACATTTGCATCCGCTTCTGACGAAGCACTACCAATTGGTGCGGTAGTTCAGTTTGGTTAGAATGCCGGCCTGTCACGCCGGAGGTCGAGGGTTCGAGCCCCTTCCGCACCGCAAAGCCCTGGAGATTTCTCCGGGGCTTTT
>CAZNDD010000060.1:0-6284 GCA_964571735.1 uncultured Muribaculaceae bacterium
CTCTGCACTCCTACATGAGCTACATCTGAAAGGAATTCACTAAAGTCTGGCACCATTCCGAAAACTCCGATAGATCCAGTAAGGGTCGCTGCATCACAGTATATCTTCTGTGCACCGCTCGAAATCCAATAGCCGCCGGATGCCGCGTAGTTACCATATGATGCCACGAGGAGTTTCTCTTCCGACAGACGGTCAAGTTCTGCGCGTATCTTTTCTGATGCCACGACACTTCCTCCAGGAGAATTGACTCTCAATACCACGGCCTTGACATCATCGTCCTTACGTATGTTTTCTATGATGGAAGCAAATCTGTCACCATCCACATTCTGCTTGTCAAGACCATCAACTATATTGCCGTTGGCATAAACAATGGCTATCTTCTTATGCGCACGAGGATTGCCTACTGTCACCTGATTTGCATACAAATCAAAGGGGATAATCCCCACTTTAGAGAAATTTTCCTTCTGGTCTAAAATGGCAAGTTTTTCTTCGAGCCTCTGACGGTCTACGAGTTCATCAACAAGACCATACTCTACGAAATCCTGAGGCAGACAGAGACTAAGGTTGTTGATAATTTCATCTATCTCAGCTTCCGAGATAGAGCGTCCGGACGCTATTTCCGACCGCAAAGAAGCCCAAAGCGCATCTACAAGCACCTGATTCTGATGGAGATTCTCCTTACTTGCACTACCTCGAGTGTAAGTCTCTCCGGCAGACTTGTATTTGCCGTGACGAATCAACTGCACCTTGACACCGAGCCTGTCAAGAAGATCACCGAAGAACATCAACTGCGAGCTGACTCCGATGAGAAGCGGAGTCCCACCTTGCGCGGATGTCATATATATCTTGTCGGAAACACTGGCGAGATAATATGAACCAGTCGTAGGATTTTCAAGATAAGAGACGACGGGCTTTCCGCTGCTACGGAACGACTGCAGAGCACTGCGGAGCTCCTGCATCTGCGCCACGCCCATATTGAAGCCGTCCGGCTTGAGGTAAATGGCACTCACACCAGGATCAGCGGCCGCCGCATCTATTGCACTTACGGCTTGAAGCAGTCCAACTTGAGCCACATTCTGCGAAGAAGATGACAGGACAGGACTTGTCTGCTCCACAATAGTGACCTTCGAGAGATCAATCTTAAGTATACCTGACGTCGGAATCGTCGGAGTGGATGCAGTCAGAGCTGCAGTCAGTGTAGAATTCAGAATAATTATCCCCACCAAGGAGACAATCAATACGCCGCATACCACGGCGAGGACCATTTTTAAAAACTTTTTCATCAATAAAAGCATTTTACAGACTCACGAAGCCATTTGAGCGCATACACGAAAACGACTCCCGAAAAATCCGCATATCTCCGCAAACTTACACAAAAAAGCCGTATAACGAAAAAAATCAGCCATTCCTTCAACGGAATGGCTGGTCTTCATATATCAAGCGACAGCACATGTCAGTCGCCATGTATGGAATAAGAACTTACTTCTTTGCGAAGTAATCCTTAACCTGTGCTTCTTCAACGAGTTGCTCGGTGAAAACATAGGCGCCGGTCTTAGGTGACTTGTCCATACGGATGCACTTCACCATGCTCTTGGCACCTGCCTTTGCTGCAAATGTTGCAACTGCTTTCTTTGCCATAAGTTATACTCCTTCTGAATGATTACTTGATTTCACGGTGAACAGTCACTTTCTTCAGGAAGGGATTGTACTTCTTCCTTTCGAGACGCTCAGGTGTATTCTTCTTGTTCTTGGTAGTGACATAGCGAGACATGCCGGGCACTCCGCTAGCCTTCTGCTCGGTGCATTCGAGGATGACCTGAACTCTATTACCTTTAGATTTCTTTGCCATAATTATACGCGATTAAACGAGGCCAACATATCCCTTTTTCTGGGCTTTGCGAAGTGTGGCAGCGAGGCCATTCTTCTCGATAATTCTAATACCCTTGCAGGAAACCTTAAGGGTGACGAACCTCTGCTCTTCCTCGGACCAGAAACGCTTGTTCTTGAGGTTGACAGAGAAGTCGCGCTTGGTGCGCAGTTTGGAATGAGCGACATTGTTGCCCTTCATTCTCTTTCTTCCTGTTATTTGACAAACCTTTGCCATAGTTATACTTATTTATTAATTATCAATGAATTAAACAAACTTGAGGAATCTCTTCCAACGGATTTTCCCCGAGTCGGTTGAAAGCCAGATCACTGACGGCTTGCCGACGATGTGATCCTCTGGGACAAAACCCCAATAGCGGGAATCAAGAGAGTTGTGTCTATTGTCTCCCATCATGAAGTAATAGTCCTGCTTGAAAGTGTACTGACCTGCGGCAAGTGCCTCGGCAACGCTGGAGTGCTCATACACCGAGATGATGCGCTCATAAAGAGGCAGATTTTCTTCGGTAAGAGCGACGGTGACACCCTTCTGCGGGATACACAACGGACCGAAATAATCTCTGGTCCAAGCGTATGATTCGCTGAAAGGGAAAATCTCCCTATAATCGTTCTGCACTTTCTCAAGACTTCCCGTAAGCTGAATACCCTTGTAGACTTCCTGCTTTTGTCCGTTGACCCAGACGAGACCATCCTTTACTGTGAGAGTGTCTCCCGGAAGGGCAACGCATCTCTTAACATAATGGTCCACCTTGTCAGAAGGACGGGCTACCACAGGACCAAGAGTTGAAATCACCTTGTCTCTGCCGTAGAACCGGCACAAAGCATAATAGTCTTCTGCAGGCGCTTTGCGGAGCACTGTGTCTCCGTGCGGGAATCCGAAAACCACGATATCGCCTCTTTCTACGCTGCGGAATCCTTTCAGTCTGCGATAGGGCCTCTCGATAAGAGTACTATAAGACTCTCCCCCGAAGGCGGTATTGTGAGTAAAAGGAATGGTAAGCGGAGTCTGGGGCAGACGCGGTCCGTATGTCAGTTTGCTTACGAAGAGATGATCTCCCGTATAGAGAGTCTTCTCCATAGATGAAGAAGGGATTTTGAAGGCCTGGAAGAAGAAGATATTGATGAAAGTCACAACAATGACCGCGAAGATAATGGCGTCAAGCCACTCGTTAATCGAGTCCTTCTTTTGTCCTTCCTTGTAACGCTTCTTCCAGAAATTCCAATGAACTTTCTTGCTGATGAAGATATCAAATACCACCACCAGACCGAAGAGCCACCAGAAATTGCCGAGCCAGATGACCCACGCTACATAGAGCAAAGCCCAGAAAGTGAACTTTGTCCATCGGTTGCGTATGAATCCCTTCAGGCTCATCAGTTCGTAAGTTGCTTATTTCTTGACTGAGTTGATGATGGCCTCGAATGCAGTGGGGTTGTTCATCGCGAGATCGGCAAGAACCTTACGGCTCAATGCGATACCCTGTGCGTTGAGTGCACCCATGAACTGCGAGTAAGTCATACCGTACTGACGGGCGGCTGCGTTGATACGCTGAATCCAAAGAGCACGGAAATCGCGCTTCTTGGCCCTACGGTCACGGTAAGCATAAGTGAGACCCTTCTCGTAAGTGTTCTTGGCTACTGTCCAAACATTCCTTCTTGCGAGGAAGTTGCCGCTAGTTCTCTTAAGAATCTTCTTGCGGCGTGCCCTTGAGGCAACTGAATTAACTGATCTAGGCATAATTTGAAACTTTTAGAGAACCAGCAGTTCTTTTACACGTTTGCTGTCAGCGGAAGAAAGAATTGCGAAATGATCGAGATTTCTCTTCTGCTTTTTGGTTTTCTTGGTGAGGATGTGGCTGTGGTAAGCGTGCTTCCTCTTGATCTTGCCCGATCCGGTAAGCGTGAAACGCTTTTTAGCACCGGGATTGGTTTTAAGCTTTGCCATTTGTTTATAAATTAATAATATACTTATGCCGCATTCCCTGCGGCGGGGTTTACTTTTTCTTGACTGGAGCGATAATCATCGTCATCCTCTTGCCCTCAAGCGAAGGCATGTTCTCTGCGCGGCCGAACTCTTCAAGTTCAACGGCAAAACGGAGCAACTGCTTCTCGCCCTGATCGGCAAACATAATCGAACGTCCGCGGAAGAAAATCGTAGCCTTCACCTTCGATCCGTCCTTGAGGAACTCGCGGGCGTGATTGAGCTTGAACTGGAAGTCGTGCTCATCGGTATTGGGACCGAAACGAATCTCTTTGATGACCACCTTGGAGGCATTGGCTTTCATCTCCTTGGCTTTCTTCTTCTGTTGGTAGAGATACTTCTCGTAATCAAGTATCTTGCACACAGGAGGATCCGCCTTGTCACTGATCTCCACGAGGTCAAGTTCGAGCTGATCTGCAAGCTTCAGAGCTTTTGAAAGAGGGTAAATTCCAGGTTCGGGAATGTTATCACCTACAAGACGCACCTGCGCTGCAGTGATGTGCGAATTGATACGAAGCTGTCCCTCGTCATTCTTCTGCTGACGGGGATCAGGCCTACGCCCTGAAGGGCGCGGTCCGGAGGGTTTCGGTCTGTAAGGTCCGGGCATTAAGACAATTCTTCAGCTATAGCTGATTTGATATAGTTAATAAATCCTTCCACAGTCATAGAGCCCTGATCTGCACCCTCTCTTCTTACTGAGACAGTGCCATCTGCGGACTCTTTTTCGCCCACAATAAGCAGCACGGGTACTCGGAGCAGAGCAATCTCCCTGATCCTTTTTCCGAGCGTTTCATTGCGCGCGTCAACGGAAGCGCGAATATCGCAATTTTTCAGCGAATTACAAACTTTTTCGGCATAATCGGCGAATTTCTCGCTGACAGGCAGAACTTTGACCTGATCAGGAGCGAGCCAGAGAGGCAGATGACCGGCAGTGTGCTCAAGCACCACAGCGGTAAATCTCTCAATGGAACCGAAAGGAGCGCGGTGAATCATCACAGGACGCTTCTTACTGCCGTCGGCATCGGTATACTCAAGGTCGAAACGCTCAGGGAGGTTGTAGTCCACCTGGATAGTACCAAGCTGCCAGCTTCTACCGATGGCATCCTTGACCATGAAGTCGAGCTTGGGGCCATAGAATGCAGCCTCACCCGTCTCTACGACAGTCTTGAGACCCTTCTTGGCAGCAGAGTCGATAATGGCCTGTTCAGCCTTCTCCCAGTTCTCGTCCGAACCGATATATTTAGTCTTGTTGTTGGGGTCACGAAGTGAAACCTGAGCCATGAAGTCCTTGAGACCGAGGGTCTTGAAGACATAGAGAATCAGGTCGATGACTTTCTCAAACTCCTCCTGGATCTGATCCTGACGGCAGAAGAGATGCGCGTCATCCTGGGTAAAGCCACGCACGCGGGTAAGTCCGTGAAGCTCACCGCTCTGCTCATAACGGTACACGGTACCAAACTCCGCATAACGGAGAGGCAGGTCTCTGTATGAGTGGGGGCTACTGCGGAAAATCTCGCAATGATGAGGGCAGTTCATAGGCTTGAGCATATACTCTTCGCCCTCCTGAGGAGTCTTGATAGGCTGGAAGGAGTCCTTGCCGTACTTGGCATAGTGACCGGAAGTCACATAAAGCTCCTTGCCGCCGATATGGGGAGTAACCACCTGAAGATAGCCGAGTTCCTGCTGTTTCTTACGGAGGAACTGCTCAAGGGTATAGCGCATCTGGGCACCGCGGGGAAGCCACATGGGCAATCCAAGACCGACTTTGGAGGAGAAAGTAAAGAGTTCCATCTCCTTGCCGAGTTTGCGATGGTCGCGCTTCTTGGCTTCTTCGAGCATCTGGAGATACTCGTCAAGCATGGATTTCTTGGGGAAGCTCACGCCGTAGATACGGGTAAGTTGCTCGCGGGACTGGTCACCCTTCCAGTAAGCACCAGCGATGGCAGTAAGCTTGACAGCCTTGATGTCATCGACATGCTTGAGGTGAGGTCCTCTGCAAAGGTCGGTGAATGCACCGTTCGTATAGAAGGTGATATGTCCGTCTTCGAGAGCGTCGATGAGCTCGCACTTGTAGGGATCTCCCTTCTCCTTGAAATACTCAAGGGCCTCGGCCTTGGACACTTCCTTCTTTTCGAAAGTCTCCTTTGCCTTGGCAAGTTGCAACATCTTGTCCTCAATCTTCTTGAGATCGGACTCTCCTATGGTATTGTCACCGAGGTCTACATCATAATAGAACCCGGTCTCAACAGCGGGTCCAACACCAAACTTGACTCCGGGGTAAAGTGCCTCGAGAGCTTCGGCCATCAGGTGTGCCGACGAATGCCAGAATATCTTCCTGGCTTCAGGATCTTCCCAGGGGCGGATAACCCCGTCTGTAAATGCAAGTGTCATAGCAGAAAACTATAAAGCCCACAAAGATAGT
>CAZNDD010000061.1:0-5957 GCA_964571735.1 uncultured Muribaculaceae bacterium
AGTGCTCCAAGGGCACTTACATACGCGCTCTCGCCCGCGATTTGGGCGAAGCCCTCGGCTCTGGAGCATTTCTGAGCGGGCTGAGACGCAGCGGCAATGGAGGCTTCGACATATCCGAATCGCTGAGTCTCGACCAAGTCTGTGGAACCCTGTTAAAGGGATAAAACAGCCGCGACGACCAAAATTAGGAAAACACAAAAAAGCCTCGACCCAGAAAGGATCGAGGCTTTTAATATAGTTACCTAAAATAATGGCTTATTTAGCCTTGAGAACCACGTTATTGAATTCCCAAGTCATATCCTTACCCTCAAGGTAGAATCCGAACTTGACTTTCTCTGCACCGAGAGCCGCGGAAAGATCAACGGTAGCGTCAACCAATTCCCACTTGCCATCATCAGCAAATGCGCCAACTATCTCAACATCATTCCACGTAGCTCCGCCATCGGTAGTGTACTGAACTTTGTAGATATCTTCCTTAACATAGCTGCCATCGTGCTTGAAGCTGAGTGTAGCATACTCGCTCTTACCCTTAAGACTGAACTCAGGAGACTCAAGACGAGCTTTCGAAACATCACTATTGCCTCTTATATAAAGATTACCCACCATTACTCCGCCAAGAGCAGCAGAATTATGAGTCCAAACACCCTTGCTTGCAAGCTTCTCGCAAATAACGATATTGTTGATGGTAAATGCACCCTGTGAAGTCGTGAATGTCTCATTGACAAGAGTTTCCTCAACAGAGGGAACATCAGGAGTGCTGCCACCCTCGCCAGGTGCATAAGTAACCTTAATACTGGTGATTCTCACCTGTCCATTATTAATCGAGCTATCCGTGTTCCTAACACCAAACACTGCAGAAGAGCCTGACAATGAGACTTCCTGTCCGGATTCCACATTGCTACCTCCGAACATAAGGACACCGGTCTTATTTGAGACATACTCAATAACGACCGACTTAAGGACAAAACCTGATGCAGCGGTAAAAGTAATGGAAGGAGATTCATTCTGATAAACTCTCCAGTTGAGCCCATTATCATAATACTTTCCGGTATTCAAACCGTAAGTACCAACGGGTGTTCCGGTAAGAGAAACTGTCACATTCTTATCGATATCCAAAGAGAGATGCTGGGTTTCATTCTCCCAACCAAGATCTCCGATTACAACCTCCTTGACAACAGGTCCTGCAGGAGTATCGTCACCCTCGTCGCCACCTTCTCCTTCATCTCCGCCTTCACCCTCGTCACCGCCTTCACCGGCAGCAACATGTGAGACATAGAAAGCACCGCCGGCCTGGTGGAGTCCGTTGTAAGAAGACTTGTAGCAGACAATGGTGAGCTCGTCACCCTCTTTGATACCAAGTTCAGCGAACTGCTTTGATGCGCCGCCCCAGCCTGAAACTACGCCATAGACATAGATCTCAGCCGTGCCGTCTGTGAGAGCGAAGTTACCATAAGTTGTAAGATCGAACTTGGTGTTCTCCTCTGTGCTCTCGGCGACCTTTCCGGTAAGTCTGTAATAGGCTTCCTTGCTGTCTTCAAGTGCACGGAAATCAGCAATAGAGATATCGCTGACAGCGATATGCTTCTCAATGGTGACATTCTTGAGCTGAGACTCTCCATTGAAAGAAGTCTTAGGACCGACTACTGTGACGATGTCACCTTCTTTGATGCCCATATTGAGCCACTGCTTTGTCTGACCCTTGTCATCAAGAACACCATAGACATAAATCTCACCAGTAGCATCCTTGATGTAGATATTGCCATATTCACTGCCCATATCTTTGGTAATGTAGCCGGTGGTTCTGTACTGAGTCAGACCATCCTCGGCAGCAAGGAGAGTAGCGATGGTAGCATCAATGATAGCACCCTTCTGCTCGACATCAACCTGAGCAGAGTACTCCTTATCATTCGATGTGGTATTGAATACAAGAGTTGTCTTACGATCACCGAGGTCGTTTCTTGAAGCATTGAAAGTAACAGTAGCATTGGTTTCTTCCACAGCTATGGAAGAAAGAGTGAGCCAAGACTTGGCATCCTCAGGAACTGAGACGGAGACACCCTCACCCTTGCAGGTAAGATAAGCCTTGATCTCACCTCCCTCAAGAGGGAGAGCCTCTTTAATTGAAAGAGAATCAACTTTGATGAGAGACTTCTCAATGCTGATAACTGTCACATTGACAAGCTCAACAGTTCCGTTGTAAGTCTTTCTGGGACCTTCGACAGTAACGATGTCACCGACTTCGATACCGAGGCTGGAGAAATTTTTCTCTCCACCGTTAGCATCGAGAGTACCATAGACATAAGCAGAGCCTGTCTCATCTGTGACATACATATTGCCGTAGTAATCGCTTACAATGCTTGTAACCGTACCTTTCACGCGATATGTAACACCGTCCTCACCCTTACTGTTGACATCTCCGCAAGGAGTGATGGGGAGTTCGACCTTCTCTGTCATCTGAAGGACGTTGATGAGCTGCTGTGCACCATTGCAATTAAGGTAAATCAGAGCAGTATTGGTAGAAGTGGTAGCCTCGGCTGAGAAAACAACCTCGGTCTCACCAGCTACACCTGAAGCAGGTGTAACTGTAAGCCACTCGGGGACATCACTGAGAGTCCAGTCAAACACGGCATTAACCGTGATAGTATCTGAGCCGCCCTCTGCAGGGATAGCGACATAGGAGGAAGATACCTTCACCTCATCGAGGTGGGGTTCAATGCTCTCCTGGCAACCAACGGCAAGAGTCAAAGCGGCTGTAAGAGCAGCGAAAAAATATTTAAGTTTCATATCGTCTTGACGTTAAATTAGTTGAACATATACTTGATACCGACAGAAGCGTACCAGCACTGGCCGATTGAGTGGTAAGGCACGAATGTCTCAACGTTGGCATTGTAAGCCTTGGGAGTTGAGAATGTCGCGTAGCCATCCTGATCGACGCCCTCGTACTTGAGGATACGGCCCTCACCGAGCGCAGGGTTCATATACTTGCTGACACCCCAGCTGGAGTTGAAGAAGTTGAGGATGTTCTTGAGGTCAACGCTGAGCTGAAGAGTATTGACGTTCTTGCCGACATTAACCTTGAAGTCATGCTTGTAGCTGAAATCAAGTCTGTGAACCCAAGGTGAGTACACGCTGTAAGCCTCAGCATATTTGCCCTGGTTCTTGCTCAAGTAAGTATCCTTGTGGACATAAGCCATGAAGCGGTCGCGGTCGTCATCGGAAACGAAGCGGAACTCACCGTTGGCAACTTCCTCATCTGTAGGGATGTAAGCAGAATCGTAGTTAAAGCCGTCACCGTTGATATCGTTAACGGTCATGTAAGAGTAGTTGTAACCACCTCTCCAAGCCTCGTAGATGAAGCTATAGTGGTTGCCGGAGTTGTCGTTATGTGTAAGTGATGCAACGAAACGGTCAGGGGTCACATACTGTGAGTTGTGGAGACCGGGGTTGTTAGGACCATTGACGGTAGATATGTAGTCAAGCACTGAAGAAGCGTTGGAACCGGGCATACCGGTGAGCTCCTTGGAGACAGTGTGAGTATATGCAGCCATAATGTCAAGACCCTTCACAGGTGTAGTGTTGACTGTCAAGCTGGCAGAGTAACCGTAACCCTTGTTAGTGTTCTCAAGAACATATGCGTTAGGCATGGTGGTCTCCTTAAGAACGGGGTTGCCGGCATCGTCAGTCTTACCGGTATCCTTCATATAAGTGAGCTTGGAATTCTGGTAGATAGGACGGTTGTCAGCACCGTTGAATCTTGAGAATCCGTCAACATCCTTGACGCTCCAGTCTCTCAGGCAAACACCGTTGATGGTCTTGTTGAAGATACCTTCAGCAGTGATGACGAAGGGGAATGAAGTAGGAAGTGCAAAGTCAACTGCAAGAGAAGTCTTCCAAACCTGAGGCATCTTGAAGTCAGGGGAAACTGCTGCAATAGATGAAGGGACAGTACCGTCTTCAGGTGTGATGGTCTCGGGATAGCCCATGCTGATGAGTTTGTCATGAAGTTCCTGACGGTTCAGGATAGAACCGGCGAACTGTGACATATCGGTTGAGTCGCTATTGAGTTTAGCCTGGTACTGAACCATACCAGAGTTGGTAGGCATATTGGTGAAGAACACGAGAGGGAGACGGCCGGAGAAGAATCCGGTACCACCGCGAACCTTGAAGCTCTTGTCGCCAAGCACATCCCAGCTAAATCCGATACGGGGAGAAACTGTAAGGCTGGCTGTAGGCCACTTGCCTGTGTCGATGTGCTGTCCGTTGTAGTCAAGCTCGTAGATAGCCTGGTTCCTCATGAGGTCCTGGTTGTCGAAGATAAGACCATCGAAACGGAGACCGTAAGTAAGCTTGAAGTCAGGGGAAACTGCCCAATCATCCTGTGCGTAAGCACCAATCTTGTTGAAGCGAACGCGGGCTGCAGGGTTGGCCTCGCCATCGTAACCGTAGGTAAGGCAGACAACTTCAGGAGCACGCTCGTTGAGGAAGTCATCGAGGCTCCTATAACGATAGTAGCCTGTACCGTTTCTCATATAAGCGTTGTCAGCCATCTGATACTCGTAGCTGACACCGAATGTAGCTTTGTGGTTGCCCTCGTAGTATGTGAGGTCATCCTTCAATGTGAACACATTGTTGTGCACAGCGTTGTTCCATGTGAAGAGCTCGTAACCGAGAGCCATGTAGGTGTTGGTGCCTGCAGAAGGTGTCACACCATCGGGATCCATCTGACCACCATCAAGGATGTCGATGAAGGGGAAGTCGGTAGAGCCTGTGCCACGGATATCGTCAAGCTGAGAGTAGGTGGCAAGGAACTGGTTGGAGAGCTTGTCGCTCAAACGGCTGTTAAGGTCGAGTGAGAGGGTATTGACAAGGTTATCCATAGAATACATGGAGTTGGCGAAGGACATCGCGTAGAGCGAAGTACGTCCATAAGCGGAACGTGTGCCGCCGTCCATTGAAGAAGCGTTGGGAGCGCTCCATCTCTTGTTGAGAGTATAGTTGTAACGGAGTGCGAGACGATGGTCATCGTTGATGTTCCAGTCGATGCGGGCGAGAACCTTTCTGTTGCTCTCATCGGCAGGGAAATCAGTCCATGAACCGGTATCGTAGCCGTATTTGTCTTTTACGAAGTTAGAAACTTTCTCAAGGTCAGCGAGCTTGGTACGTGAGATGTATGCATCCGAATCACCGATACCATCCTCAGAGCCTCTCCAGCGGTTAGCCACTGTAGGAGTCTTGGTGTACTCGAGGTTGACGAAGAAGAAGAGTTTGTTCTTGACGATAGGTCCGCCGAGGGTCATACCGTAGATGGTGTTGCGGTCGGTGGCACGAGCATTGGCAACCGTCTCACCGTCAACTGCATCACCGCGCATGTTCTCATTCTTGTGATAGACATAGGCAGTTCCCTTGAAGGTGTTGGTACCGGACTTGGTAATAGCGTTCACACCACCGCCGATGAAGTTGGTCTGACGGACATCGTAAGGAGAGATAACCACCTGGAGCTCCTCGATAGCATCGAGAGAGATAGGGTTGCCACCACCGGGAAGACCGTCATTGAGACCGAAGTTGTTGTTGAAGTTGGCACCGTCAACGGTGAAGTTGGCAGTACGTCCGTCAGCTCCGGCGAATGTCATTCCATTACCACCATAAGGTGAAAGTCTGGTCACATCGTCGATGCTCCTGTTGACTGTAGGAAGGCTGACAATCTTCTGATTGGAGATGTTGGTTGCGGCACCTGTCTGCTCTGTTGCAAACTTAGATGTCTTGGCGGAAATGACCACAGCCTCGGAAAGAGTCTCGGAGTCATCTGAAAGTACAACGCTAAGAGAATATGTCTCAGCGAGTTGAAGCGTGACTTCAGTATAGGTCACGGGTTTATATCCCAGGCAATCGAACTCAACAGTGTAAGGGCCGCCGGCTCTCATACCGTTGATGTTGTACTGGCCATCGTTGTTAGCGAT
>CAZNDD010000062.1:0-5840 GCA_964571735.1 uncultured Muribaculaceae bacterium
AGGCCCCGTCATACGGCAAGCCCATAGTATTGTACGATGTAGCAAGCACAGGTACTACCAATTATCTCAACCTCGCCCGGGAAGTTCTCGAGCACAATAAGGACAAATCATGAGTCAGCCACCAAGAGGTCTCGGCAAAGGTTTGGGAGCCATTCTGACGGGCGCTCCCACAGCGGAAGAGTTGCGCAAGGGCGGGAATAGTGAAGTTTCCGCCGCGGTGCGTTCACTTGCCGGAATTACGGAAGTTCCCATCGCAGAGATAGAGCCAAATCCATATCAGCCCAGACAGAGTTTCGACAAGGAAGAGCTTGACGGGCTGGCTTCATCCATAGCCACTCTCGGCGTCATAACCCCCATCACAATCCGCAAAATAGAACCCCACAAGTTCCAGATTATCAGCGGAGAAAGGCGCTTCCGTGCCACCCAGATGGCGGGACTGCGCACCATTCCGGCATATATCAGACAGGCCGACGACCAGGGCATGCTTGAGATGGCGATTGTGGAGAACGTACAGCGCTCCAATCTCGACCCAATCGAGGTGGCTCAAAGCTACAGGCGTCTGATGGACGAATGTAGCCTGACACAGGAGCAGATGTCACAGAGAATGGGGCTCAATCGTTCGTCCGTCGCCAACCAGCTCAGACTTCTCAATCTCCCGCCCAAGGTCCAGCACGACCTCAAGGTGGGACAGATAAGCGTAGGACACGCCAAGGTATTGCTCTCTATTGACGACCCCACACTCCAGACCAAGCTCTGCGACCTTTGCATCAATGAAGGACTCAATGTCCGACAGCTTGAGCAGAAGGTGGCCGCCATACGCTCTGCAGGCACGGAGACCGCGCCCAAAGCCCACAAAGCAAGCCCAAGCGAGGATATGCCCCAGCTCCACAAAGACCTCTGCCTTGAGGTGGCAAAGTATTTCAAGGGTAAGGTAAGCGTCAAACGTAGCCGCAGCGGACACGGCTCTCTGACCATCAGTTTCTCGTCCGATAAGGAAATCAGCAGCTTCCTTGATGCGTTCAAAAAGTAGCATATTCTTATCTGTACTGACAGCACTCCTGCTGCTCCCCTGCCTTGACTGCAAAGCTCAGTTCAAGAGCGAGGCTTTTTCTCAGAATTTCAACAACGATGAGGCAGCCCCGGCGGACAGCACGGACAAGATATTCTCAATCAAAGACTATTGGGGTGGTCTTACCCACAAGCAGGAGACCGACCTTTTCACCATGTTTGAAGGCTCTGCAGTGCTCGTAGGAGGACTTCAGATTTACAACAAGGACTATTGGAAACTCCCTATAGTCTACGGAGGACTTGCAGCGGGCGTGGGTAGCGGCATATATCTCAATGCCACGGGCAATCACGATGCGGCGAAATATGCATTTCTCGGTGCCGGACTCGTATATTGGGGTTCGCTTCTGGACGGTGTCATAAGCTACAAACCAGACGACTACCCATCCCCCGCCAAGGCTACTTTCTATTCGCTCCTCGTCCCCGGGCTTGGTCAGATATACAACCATGAGGCATGGAAACTGCCTGTGTATTGGGGCGTTATGATAGGCGGCCTGCACTACCACATCCTTTACAAGAAGAATTTTGAGAGATTCCGCAATATCTACAACAACAGCGACACCTCTTATATGTCTTTGGAAACTTCCAAATACTACAAGAATCTCTACCGCCGCTATCGCGATTACGCCACGCTCGCAATCTTCGCAGGCTACCTGATTCAGGTCATTGATGCCAATGTCTTCGCATACATGCACAATTTCGAAATCAGCGACGACTTGACCATGGACTTGAGTCCCACGATAATAGCCCCGGACAATGCCTATGCATTCTCCCCTTCCGCTCCTGCATTCGGGTTGTCGATAGGATTCAAATTTTAGAACCCGGACCGCAGCAACCTCTGCATTTATTCGCGTGGCTTGAGGTTCTTTCGTCCCGACTTCAGATCAGCCTGAAAACTCAATTCATATCGCGAAGGGCGGGAGTAGCCATTATAGACGGTGGCAGAGAGCCTCGCAGATAGCCATTTCCATCTACCACTGAGAGAAATCATACCTCCATGTCCGTAACACGGCGTCAGGCTGAAACTGCCCGGAACGTCTCTCTCATAGACATATAACCTGTCCGCCCATGTGTCCGCAGAGAAAAGCGTCCCGCGCAGATAAATATTGTTCTTATCTTTTCTCCAGCCGGCTTCCATATAGCCAAGAAACGCCCAATCATTCCCGCGCAAGGCATTCAGGCGGGTATTTAGCGCAAAATCTCCTGCTTTCAACTTCAATTCGCATCTCAAATCATGCCTGTCTGGCTCCGACTTCGGAGTGAATTTCAGATTTAGCCGGAACGACGGCTCAAGCACTGCCCCCAATATTGGGAGAGTAGGAATCGAAGCAACGGCTATCATACGGACATAGTCCTTTCCGCTCACCTTGTGGCACGCCTGCATGGTTAAGGAAAGTGACCTACGCTCATATCCGAGCGCGATATCTGCTTGCTTGGGATTAAGAGAAAGCAGGAATGCAGCCCGCTCAAGGTAAGCCCGATTAAAGAACGCACCGGCCTTCAGCGCAGACTGTCCCTCCAAAGATGCAGCCTCGCCAAATAAGGTAAATTTGCCTGAGGTAAAGCGCCAGTCCGCAGAATAGGACATTCCCCTTTCCTTTGAATGTTTCAGTGACAACGACAATGAAGACACGCGGCCCAAGCGTCTGACAGAGAGGAATTGCTCTCCGTCAAGGGTAGCATACAGAGAAGCTCCTATGTTCCCTCCGAAACTGAGTTCTGCGGCAGCTCCCCTTTTTGCGCTGCCATCCGAAATGGTCCGCGCGATGGAAAGTCCGGTAGGATTTCTTGCGAATGCAGACACAGTATAAAGACTTGCCATGGAAAAACCCGTCCAAGAGAGAAGCCCCTGGCCGAATCTCGCATTGAAATCCCCAATCACCACTAAAGCCGGAACTCCACTGCCGCTATATGACAGATTGAAACTCACGGGATTAAAGTCTTTCATCGACAAGCTTCCGCCCCACTTCCCATAGGAAGCCGAGGACTTCAGAACAGATGATAGCTCGCCGTTCTTGTCCCTTACTCGAAGCCTGGCATCAGCATCAAAACAACTGCGCCCATCACCCGGCTCGAAACTCACAAATGGAGCGAGATACCAGGCAAGTTTCTGTCCAATACCGTCCACCGCAGAAAGTTCCGCAAGCGAGAGTATATCCCCGCATCGCGTCCTATAATCTATAATGGACGCGGCCTGATAGTCCGAGAAAAGCCCACTGCCCGTGAGTTCACGCAGGCTTGCACCATTGATGCTCAGGGGATGCGAAGCAAAACGCTCATAGCTCTCGAGTTCATCGGCAGAGATATCTTCCGCAGAAGAGGCACCTGAAATGTACACGGCGGTCTCAAGCCAATCGTCATTTTGCTGAAATGAGAGTGCGACACACGCCGCCACTGCAATAGAAAGAAGCATTTTCATGAGTTCAAGAATTTGATGCAACGAAAGTACAATTATGTCAAATGAAAAGCAAATTTTTCCGAGTCAAGACAATGATTTATTTTGCGCGTGATTTTCAGACAGGCTATAAGTTCTTTCGAATATTATGATTAACTTCGCGGGCAAATCTTTTTTGAATGAAAGACTGCATTACTCTTTTCGACAAGCAATTTGTCCCCTTCATCGAGGGCGACGTCATCGAAGACGCAATTGCCCGTGTGGCAGAACGCCTCAATCTCGACTACAAAGACACCAAAGAGCCCATCGTCTTGCTTTGTGTTCTCAACGGCTCAATCATGTTCACGGCTCAGTTGATGAAAGGCATCGACTTCCCCGCAGAACTGATGACCATAAGGCTCGCTTCCTACAACGGTACCAAGTCCGAAGGCTCCATCAAGATATTGAGCGACCTGACGGGCAGCATCAAAGGACGCAAAGTCCTGATATGTGAAGACATAGTAGACACAGGAACGACTATTACCTACCTCTCGCAGAAGTTGTTGGCAGAAGGTGCATCCGAGGTCAAAGTCTGTACGATGTTGCTCAAGCCTGAGGTGTACAAGCAGAGCCTGAAGATTGATTATGTAGCGATGGAGGTCCCTAACAGATTCATATTGGGTTACGGACTCGATTATGACCAGCTCGGGCGTAACCTCAAAGATATTTATGTACTAAAGGATTAATAACCATCATGAAATTCTACATCTTGTTCGGCCCTCCCGGGGCTGGAAAAGGCACTCACGCCGCTGCCATACGCGAGAAGTACAATCTTCGCCACCTTTCCACGGGCGAACTTCTGCGCGAAGAAATCGCAGCGGGCACAGAACTCGGCATTCAGGCCAAGGCTCTCATTGACAAAGGCTCTCTGGTCCCCGACGAAGTTGTCGAAGGGATGATCAGGTTTCAGTTCGAGCATACGGAGGGTGTGGATGGATTCCTGCTTGACGGATTTCCAAGAACCCTCAGACAGGCGGAGGACCTCGATGCGATGCTCTCAGACATGGGCGAAGAAGTCTCGGCCGTTGTTTCACTTATGATACCTGATGAATTGGTATTCACAAGAATTAAGGGCAGAGCCGCGGTCGAAGGCCGCGCGGACGATGCTTCGGACGAAGTCATCAGCAATCGCATCAAGACTTACCACGCACAGACAGAGCCGCTTATCGACTATTACAAGGCAAAAGGCAAGTACCACGAGATTCCCGCAGACGGAGAGACAATAGAAATCAACCGACAAAGGGCACTGAACCTTATGGAGAAATTGCAGTAAGATATATAAAGGCGGCCTCAGCAGGTCGCCTTTTCTATTCTCTTAAGCAGTTTGACTGATCTCTAAAAGTCCGCCGCTACATTACGTACAAGTTCCGAGGTCTCCTTGACTTTCCTCCCGAGCGTTTCCGCATCCATATAGTCAAGATTCCAAGCAGCCACGGTCATTACTTCGCCCAAGCTCCAGAGACTTGACAACGCCTTGAGATAAGAAGTCCCCTGGTCGCGACTCTCCCCTGTCGGAATATCCATCCCGCGGGTCGTAATATACAGGAGCTTTTCACATTTGCAAAGTCCCGTGCAAGTCTGCCCGTCATCATTAAAAGTAACTCCATACAAGGAGACATTTTCAAAGAAAGCCTTGAGTACAGAAGGAAAACTCATGTCCCAGAACGGAGCAGCAACGACAATCTTGTCTGCGGCAGCCACCTTTTTGGCAAGTTCAAGCGCGATTTCAGACACCTCACCGGAATTTCTCGCCTTAAGAGCCTCAGGCGTGAGTGGGGGAAGCGAAACTGCATTCACATCAATGGTTTCCACTTCATAGCGCAGCGATAGCACACTCATAGCGGCATCCAATATAATCCGAGTTCGCGAGCCTTCCCGCATACAAGAGTCAATAACAAGTAGTTTTTCCATCTGTAATATCACTTTGTGCCTACCCGGCGAAATAAAAAAACGGCTGCGAATATAGCAAAAGCATTTCGCAAAAAGGTAAGATCCGAAACAAAGATTTACAAAAATTAGTTTTTTTTGGTTCAAACGCTTGCAGAGACAAAAAAATTGTGTACCTTTGCATTCCGCAAACGGGGTATTAGCTCAGCTGGTAGAGCGCTTGCATGGCATGCAAGAGGTCAGGAGTTCGAATCTCCTATGCTCCACAAGATCAAGGATTTAGGGTAAAACTTAAATCCTTGATTTTCTTTTAATTAGACTTCTAACTTCCCCAGACACAAAGCGTTACGGTAACCAAATGTCCACATTTTGGACTTGAGCCCCGTTTTTGTTATTCGCCGCATTCGGCATCACACCGCGCATCCTCGTGACCCTGCGGAAGCCGTTGCCTTTA
>CAZNDD010000063.1:0-5809 GCA_964571735.1 uncultured Muribaculaceae bacterium
ATGACAAGGGGCACCGCTGGTCCAAGAAGGCCCGTGGAATCCTCAAATATATCTTCGAGACGGGAAATTTCGGTCACAACCGGGACAATAGCTACTTCCACCGTTACCCTTTTGTCGTGCGAAAGTTCATCTCGCTCCATCGCCATACCCGCGACATCGTGCTACGCCATCTGCTGCTGTTCCCTCTGGACTCTGTGCGTCTATTTTTCAGTATGTTGACAACGGGTCTTCGCAGTGCGGCGCACGGCGTTTGACAGTGTCGATGGCTATTTGTCCGGGCGGTATATGCAGGTGTTTCCACCTTTTATTTGGATACTGAACTTTTGATATATTTGTCGCGATATGAAAGTTGAAAAGACAATTATCAAGGATGTGACCGCAGGCGGTGAGCGTCCTTTCTTTGCGCAGAATCATACAAGGTTCGAAGGCGTAACCATAGCCGACGGCGAATCAGGGATCAAATGTTGTGAAGACATTGAAGTGGATGGCTGTCATTTCTACGGAAAGTATCCTCTCTGGCATGTGGACGGCTCACATATAAAAGACAGCTATTTCGCACCCGAATCCCGTTCCGCCATCTGGTACTCGGACGATATGACTATGGAAGACTGCGTCATTGACGGTCCGAAGTTCTTTCGCGAGATGAACGGTTTGACACTCAGGAATGTACGCATCAATGATGCGGACGAGACCTTCTGGAAAGTCAGCAATCTGCGTATCGAGAATGTCGAACTCCGTGGCGGTACATATCCCTTTATGTTCAGTCGGGATATCTATGTGGACGGACTCAAGTCCGACTCCAAATATGTATTCCAATACTGCCGCAACGTAGAGGTGCATCACGCCGACATCGTCACCAAAGACTCTTTCTGGGAATGTGACGGAGTGACGATCTATGACTCCCGGCTTGACGGGGAATACCTTGCCTGGCATTCAAAGAATGTCCGGCTCGTGCGTTGCCATATACTTGGGGAACAACCTCTATGCTATATGGATGGCGTAACGCTGGAGGATTGTACCTTTGATGCTGCGTGTGACAGAGCATTTGAAGATTCCTTCAATATCGATGCCCGCATCATAGGCTCCATATCCAATGTCAAGAACCCGATTTCAGGCCTTATCAAAGCTGACTCCATAGGTTCGGTCACCATTGACGAGCACCTTAAAGCTCCAGGGAACTGTGCGATAGAGGGATTGACCCGATAAGTTCCTTCAAAACTTGCCGCGTTGCTTAGTGACGACATTGTTTATACTCACGAGCCTTCGCTGCTAATATGAGTTTGGGCCCGGAAGCCTTGAGGCAAAAGCACCCCTCTTATTTGCGATGAAAGCGCGGTTTTCCGTTTTTCTTCCAATAGAAGACAGTCCGTGGGCAGGAAATGATGAACTCAAGCGCGTATCTCAAGTTCTTCTTCCTTGACGGCGTGAGATCCTTGCGGAACATGTATGAATAGTATTTTGTGCTTTTGTATGAAGTCAAGGACACCTTACGGAAGCCCATTTTGGCGTGCCACTTGACGGATGATTTTGCGTGGACCGAGGTGTCACTGATGATATATTCACAGTCGTGCTCCTTAAGAATCTGCTCCATTTTTTGGAACAAGGCGCTGCCGACCCCCTGTCTCTTGTATTCGCTTCCGCTTGCAATTACATAGAGAGAGCCATAGCCGGGTTTGATGCCGAAAGCAATCATTCCAGCGAGCTGGTCCTTGTCTACACACACCAATGTCACTGCATCAGGAAACTCTTCCTGGTAAGATTCGGTCGTGTAGCTGGATGGATTCATTACTATGCCTTGTTCCAATCTCTCTTCGAATGATTTATGAATCAAGTCTATGACCTCGTCCAGTGTGAATCCAGACTCTTGAATGGGGGTGATTTTCATACCAATTTATGCGTGTAATGTGCCAAATGTACAAATTTTATTCTAATTCTTAAAAATTGACGCTATGTCGTTGATTATGTTGCATTTGGTCCGTGTTGGTTCACACCTGAAAATAATTGCAAGAAATATGAAAATTGACTAAATTTGTTGAGCTCTTGGTCGGAGCGATTTATCGTTGTGGCCGAGCAAGTTCTTTCGCCTGCCAGTGGGATAGGCGAGAACGGAGTTTTTGGCAAAATTTCCGCAGGGAGGCTGCGGAATATCAGACAAAAGCTGTTAGACCTCTTAATTATGAGGGGCTCTCGAGGTAACTTCAAACAATCATAAACGACTTCCGATGAAAGGCATTGTACTCGCAGGCGGTGCAGGGACGCGATTGTATCCCATCACCAAGAGTGTCAGCAAGCAGCTGCTTCCCATCTACGACAAGCCTATGGTCTATTATCCCATCAGTACATTGATGCTGGCGGGGATACGTGACATATTGCTGATCTCGACACCTGAAGATTTGCCTCTATTCAAAAGGCTCCTTGGAGACGGCTCGGACTTCGGTGTCAATATGACTTATGCGGAACAGCCTCGCCCCGAGGGACTTGCGCAGGCGTTTCTGATCGGGCGCGAATTTATCGGCGAAGACAGCGTTTGTCTTGTATTGGGAGACAATGTCTTCCATGGTGCGGGATTCAGCGACTTGCTTCACGATGCCGTCCGCGAAACGGAACAGAGCGGCGTGGCGACCGTATTCGGCTACTATATGAACGATCCGCGCAGGTACGGCGTGGCTGAATTTGACGCGCAGGGCAACTGCCTCGGCATAGAAGAGAAACCCCAAAATCCCAAATCCAACTATGCGGTGGTGGGATTGTATTTCTACCCCAATGAGGTCGTGAGCATTGCGTCCGAAGTGAAACCGTCGCAACGCGGCGAACTTGAGATAACCTCTGTCAATCAGGCATTTCTCGAAGCTGGAAAGCTCCGCGTGAAGCCTCTCGGCAGGGGATTTGTGTGGCTTGACACCGGCACTCACGACTCGCTTTCGGAGGCTTCGGGCTATATCGAGACCATTGAGAAGCGCCAGGGACTCAAGATTGCCTGCCTGGAGGGGATTGCCCTTGAGAATGGCTGGATTACCCCGGAGAAGGTCCGCGAAGTGGCTGCACCGATGGCATCCAACGGCTACGGACAATATCTGCTTCAACTTGCATCGGAGGCTGAAAGATAGCTCTCGGAAGATCGGTTTGCCTTTGGAAACTCTTTATCGTCAAGGGGCTCCGGTCTCTCTGGTTGGGCTGAATGATTTGAATATTTCTAAATGATGAGTCAGGATAGAAGGATACTTGTCACGGGCGGTGCGGGCTTCATCGGAAGTGCGCTCGTGCACCTTTTGGTAGATAGATATCCTAAGTACAAGATAATCAATCTTGATGCGCTTACATACGCCGGCAATCTGGAGAATCTGTCGGACATTGCCGGACGGGGCAATTATCGTTTCGTGAAAGCGGATGTCCGTGATTATGAGACTGTCCGTAAACTCATTCAAGATGAGCGGATTTCCGCTGTGGTCAATCTCGCGGCAGAGAGCCATGTGGACCGCTCGATCACAGACCCGCAGGGCTTTGCTTCGACCAATGTCATGGGGACGCTCAGTCTCCTTAAGGCTGCAAGAAGCGTGTGGGAACCTCTCGGATGGGAGATGGACAGCTGCGAGTGCAGGTTCTATCAGATTTCAACTGATGAAGTATATGGTTCGTTGTCAGTGGATTATGCTGAGCCCGATGCGCTCGGACGTTACGGTAGGGAAGTCTTCACGGAAGATACACCTTACCGGCCGCATAGCCCCTACAGTGCCTCGAAAGCTTCTGCGGACCATTTTGTAAGGGCATTTCATGACACATACGGTATGCCTGTACTCATAAGCAACTGCTCCAACAACTACGGCCCGAGACAGTTCCCGGAGAAACTTATCCCGCTGTGTGTCAATAATGTACTCAATCGAAAACCGATTCCTGTCTATGGTAGCGGGGCGAACGTGCGCGACTGGCTCTATGTGGAGGATCATGCTGCGGCTATCGACCTTATTCTGCATCAGGGAGTTCCCGGGCAGACATACAATATTGGCGGCAGCAGCGAATGTCGCAATATCGACCTTGTCAGGCTGATAATAAGAATCGCCGACCGTGTTCTTGGACGGGCGGAGGATGAAGACCTTGAACTGATTGCATTTGTCAAGGACAGGGCGGGGCATGACCTGCGTTACGCCATTGACAGCGGCAAGTTGCAGCGCGAACTCGGCTGGAAGCCATCCGTGCATCTCGAAGAGGGGCTTGAACTGACTGTCCGCTGGTATCTGGAGCACAGGCAGTGGCTGGAATCGGTCACGAGCGGAGACTATATGACATATTACGAGAAGCAGTACGGCACGAAGTGATATAGTCCCGTTTTTGTCGTTTCTGCCATTTTATAATCGGTCATTTGCCGCCGGAAATTTGGACCCGGCTCGAAAATACCGCATGACAAATTTCCGGAAACAAATTCTCGGTCCGGTCAAGTTTCCGGCGTCCCAATGTCGGAAGATCTTGCAGCGAATGCAAATTGATTATTGCTATTCTATGTAAATCATACAATCATACTTGTCGATTTGCATAGAGTGCTTATAAAATTTATGTAAATCTTATAATATATTTATATATTTGCATAGATTGAAGTATATATGGTAAACAGACTTATTTCAGATAAGATAAAAGACTTGCTGGGCAAGTTTCCGATCGTCACACTGACGGGTGCAAGGCAATGTGGAAAGTCCACTTTGCTGAAAAATCTGCTTCCGGAATATAGATATGTCTCTTTGGAAGACCCTGATATGCGGCGGGCGGTATCCGGAGACCCCAGAAGTTTTCTTGACAATTTCAGTGACAGGACCATCATTGATGAGGCTCAATATGTCCCCGAACTTTTTTCTTACATACAGACAAAAGTTGACGACGAGAACCGTCCTGGAATGTATGTTCTGTCCGGCTCACACAATTTCCTTCTGATGGAAAGCGTGACACAGAGTTTAGCAGGGCGCGTTGCCATTCTGAAATTGGCTCCGTTCTCAATTTCCGAACTTCGCAGTGCCGGGATGTTGCCTGACAACCCATCGGAATTAATCCTGAACGGGGGCTATCCACGCGTATATGATTGGAAAATCTCTCCTGAAGACTATTATCCCAACTATGTGATGACCTATCTTGAGCGGGATGTGAGGCTGTTGCGAAATATCAATGACTTTTCGCGTTTCGAATTGTTCTTGCGGTTGTGCGCTTCGCGGGTGGGACAGCAGATCAGCTTTACGGCGTTGTCAAATGAGTGCGGGATCAGTGTTCAGACTGCCAAGGATTGGATCTCGATTCTGGAATCAAGCTATTTGGTTTTCAGATTGCCACCATATTACAAGAACTTCGGTAAGCGTCTTGTGAAGACCCCAAAACTTTACTTTTATGATACGGGGCTGGTGTGCAGTCTTTTAGGATTGCAGACTTCGTCTCAAATGATGTTCAGCGACATGAAAGGTGCTTTGTTTGAGAATCTTGTAATTGCAGATATGCTCAAAAAGAGCCTTTTTGCCGGAAAACAGCCTCAATTGTATTATTGGAGAGATTCCAATGGCAATGAAGTCGATTTGCTTGAAGAGAATGGCGGTCAGCTCAATGCGTATGAGATAAAATCCGGCTCTTCTTTGAGGCTTGATTGGTTCAGGGGTTTGGATGGTTTCGCTGCCTTGTCCGGCATTGATGCGTCCGGCAAGTCTGTCATATATGCCGGGGATTTCAATTACCTGACGGAGTCGGGAAAGTTTGTAAGTTGGAAAGAATTATAACATAAAACACTATGAATAGGAAAGTCGCGGTGGCAGGAACTGGCTATGTGGGATTGTCCATAGCA
>CAZNDD010000064.1:0-5754 GCA_964571735.1 uncultured Muribaculaceae bacterium
GGTCATGGTCCTTATGAGGATTGTTGGACTTATACTTTGAATTCTCCGGAGACGGACGACGAGATTAAGCAGTGGGAACTTCGCGACGAGTCCCTTGCCTTGTCCGGTAACGGAGTTCTTGTCAATCCGCTGAGCGGGAAAGAGATTGACCTTTCGGGTACTCTCTGCTCCGTGAAGTCCAAAGATCCGTTTGAGGCCAAGGTAATAGGCATATCGGTGCTCTTGGCTCCTGTGGGAAGCAGAGCGGAGATTATTTCCAGTTTTGCACCTGCTGAAGTGGAGTATTTTTCGCTTTAGGATGGGAATTATCCATGATAACGTTATGGCACACCGCCACGAGCTCCCTTCTGGGGTGGAGCTCGTGGCGGTGTCCAAATTCCACCCGGTGGAGAGTATCAGGGAGGCCTACGATGCAGGTCAGAGGATATTCGCCGAGAGCCGTCCGCAGGAACTTGCCGCCAAGGCTGCGGAACTTGACCTTCCTGGGCTTGAGTGGCATTTCATCGGACATCTGCAGACCAATAAACTGAAACTTGTCCTCCCGCATGTCTCTTTGGTTCAGTCCGTTGACTCAGTCCATCTGTTGGATGCGATTTCGCGTTGGGGCGTGCAGAACGGCCGTCGTGTAGATGTGCTCCTTGAGATGCATATTGCGGCGGAGGAGAGCAAGCAGGGCTTCCACGAGGAAGAGCTCCTTGAACTCCTGTTCAATGCTGACAAATACCGAGGTGTGCGCTTCTGCGGGCTTATGGGCATGGCGACCAATACAACGGACGAAAGCGTAGTGGAGTCTGATTTCACCCGTATTGATTCGTTTATGGCATATCTTGTGGAACTTTTCCCTGAGTTGGACTCTTTTAGGCAGCTTTCCATAGGCATGTCGCAGGATTGGCGGACGGCTTTGCGACATGGGTCTACAATGGTTCGTATAGGTACTGCGATTTTCGGGGAGAGGGCGTATTGATCGGATTTATGCTTATCTTTTCGGCCGGTCTCTTATCGTTCTTTGCCACTGGTAAGCTCTCGGAAGGAAACCATATCGAAAATCCTTTGAGGTAGGTTTTGGGAAACAATTTCAAAACAACTTCTCAAAAACTCCTTATAGTCTGAAAATTATTTTTTATATTTGCGCCGCGAAAAGCAAATTGGTTAAACACAATATTTAATACTGATTATTGAAATGGTTAAAGTAGCTATTAACGGTTTCGGCCGTATCGGTCGTCTGGCTTTCCGCCAGATGTTTGAGGCTGAGGGTTACGAAGTTGTTGCAATCAACGACCTCACAAGCCCCAAGATGCTTGCACACCTTCTCAAGTACGACACCGCTCAGGGCGGTTTCTGCGGCAGAATCGGTGAGAACAAGCACACTGTCACTTACAAGGACGCAGTTCTCGCAGAGGACGGCAAGACCGTGACTGTTCCCGGTTCTATCACCGTGGACGGTAAGGAGATCACCATCTATGCAAAGCCCAACGCAGCTGAGCTTCCTTGGGGCGAGCTTGGAGTAGACGTTGTGCTCGAGTGCACAGGTTTCTACACCTCCAAGGCCAAGGCTTCCGCTCACCTCGAGGCTGGTGCCAAGAAGGTTGTCATCTCTGCTCCTGCAGGAAATGACCTCCCTACAATCGTCTACAATGTGAACCACACAACTCTCACAGCTGACGACAAGATCATCTCTGCAGCTTCCTGCACCACCAACTGCCTCGCTCCTATGGCAAAGGCTCTCAACGATGCTTTCCCCATCCAGAGCGGTATCATGCAGACTATCCACGCTTACACAGGTGACCAGATGATTCTTGACGGTCCTCAGCGTAAGGGTGACCTCCGCCGTTCACGCGCAGGTGCTTGCAACATCGTTCCTAACTCAACTGGCGCTGCAAAGGCTATCGGCCTTGTTATCCCTGAGTTGAACGGCAAGCTTATCGGTGCTGCTCAGAGAGTTCCCGTGGCCACAGGTTCTACAACTCTTCTCTTTGCTGTCGTGAAGGGCAAGGACGTGACCGTCGAGGCTATCAACGCTGCCATGAAGGCTGCTCAGACTGAGAGCTTCGGTTACGAGGAGGATCAGGTCGTTTCTTCTGACGTTATCGGTATGAAGTACGGCTCACTCTTCGATGCTACCCAGACTCTCGTTCTCAAGCTCGATGAGGAGACCTACGAGGTTCAGGTTGTCTCTTGGTACGACAACGAGAACTCCTACACTTCTCAGATGGTTCGTACTATCAAGTACTTCGCAGAGATCTAAGATCTGTTGCAAAGAAACAAGCCCCGCAGGTTGCAGCAATGCCCCTGCGGGGTTTTTCTGTATCCAGGATTTGTTGAGCCCTTTCGAAATGTAACTTCCGACTTGAGTCCAAATAGCCTGCATCGCTTTGTGGGAATATTTGTGCCACTTCGTCGCTGCTTTTAGGCATTTCGTATTTGTGGCTTGGTGCAATCGTGAAAAATCTGCGACAAAATCCGTTTCGACTATTGCAAAACTCGGGGGGGGGTAAGTACTTTTGTAACGGAAAAGCTAATAACAAGAATAACAATATGAAGAAACGCAATCCCATTGCCGCAGCCGCAGCAAAACTGCTGGTTGCCGTCCTTAGCGTCGGGACGCTCTTCCCGGCATGTGCCGAACTGGAGACTCCGACTCCCGAACCCAATCAAAGAAACCTCGTCATCAACGAGTTCAGATACGACGATCTCCCCAGCGAAGGAGGCAGCGTCAAGCCCGTCATCTCCTACTCCTACGAAATCATGGAGGAGGGACGCTACGTCAAGAAAACCAACGGTGCCAAACTGCTCTTCTCCTTCAGCAATCGGCTTGTCGTCGACTTCAACGACGGAACGGTGACCGCCCCAAGCAACACCTCCGGGGAGACGATAATGCATCAGGTGAAACTCACGGTCAAGGTGAACGACCTCAAGGCGGAGAAGACGGTGGAGATTCCACAGCATACGCAGGAGGGAGTCAAGTCGGTGGATTACACTCTCGTCCCCCTCGAACTCGGACCTCATGAGATTGCGCTGGCTTATTACTCCGAAGAACCAGAAATCAAAATGATCTCCGAGAGCAAGGATGGCCTCTTCGTCGAGGATACTCCTCTCGAGGATGTCTGGAATGTAGGCAATCACATAATTTTTCCCAAGGGCACCATCGAGAGCGTCTCCTGCGCAGGCACGCAGATACCCTTCACCGGAGGTGACCTGCTCAAGACCGTCACCTACTATGACGGCAGGGTCGAAACCGAATTGGAGGAACATGCCGTCTTCAGCGTGGAGTACTCCTACCCCGAGCCAACAGACACCCTCTACTACGTCCCCGGGCATCTGGGTCTCAATAAAACCATCCCCGAGACGCTCCCCGTCGAATCCATCGTCGGTGCCTCCGTCGCCGACGGCGTATGGACCATCAACAAAATCGACTCTCCCTTCACGGGCAGGGGAGTCCACAAACTCATCGCAACCACATCAAGAGGCAGCCAGTCCATCACACTCGATCAGAACGACAATGTCGTCCGGAAGCAATACGGTGTCCCCGAGTATTATAAGTTTTCTGGAGAACATCCGGACCCCAACTGCGATCGACTCGGTTGGCCTGATTTCGAAGACTATCCATTGGGAAGCGACCCGAAGTGGGTTCGCGGCGGTTCCAGCGAATGCCTCAGCTGGTGGGCCAGCCCCTACGACACCAAAGGGCTACATCCGGACGCTAATAGGTATATCTTTTTTGATGGTGTCCAAGCTGACCGTGAGAGCTGGATGACTATGATTCTCCGCTCTGGTGATGAGTTTTGGAAGTTTAACGATTCCCACGTTAGCGATGCCTTCCATAACGGTATCGTGATAACGGCCGAAGCTGACATCCCTACTGCGGAAGGCATAAAACATAAAGAACTCCGCTACGAATGGAATGAAGAAGAATGGAGTTCGTTAAGTTGGTATCTCATTTATATTCCCAATTATCCGGAGGCGACGGATAGTTTCAAATGGACTGTGACATTCAAATACCCGAAACCGGAAACTTACGTTAACGGAAAAGCTCCAGACGGAAGAAGGTGCTCCAACTGGCCTGAAGTGGCACATATGTTTCCAGACGTCGTATTTACTTTCGATGACTTCAGAAGTCTCAGAGAAGACTGGGAAGCATCATGTGCCCCGTGGGGCCCCTATAACGGTTCAGTAAAAATGCGAACCGACGAGGAACCCACAATCATACTTGAAGACGGAGTTGAAATTACATGGGATAAACTTACTGAAGGTGATTGTTTCAGACGTTGACCCTCAATCCTGTTAGGGGCCGACAGATAAAACAAAGAATAAGCACAAGCAATCTCAGCCGTTCCGACATTTAGTCGGGACGGCTTTTTTTCGTGGGCTCGCAAATAATAAATCAGAACTGCAAGAATACTTGAGTATTCAAGCGAAATGTACTGAACACTCTGGAAGAAGTGATTCTCCAGAGTGAGGCATCGTGCGTAATTGCACCTTTTTCTATATCCACAATGCAACAAGAGGTAAAAATGATTCAATTCTTTTGATTTTTATCTGCCTTTTTATTTATCCTTATGTTTATTTAGAAATTCTGTTGTATATTTCGGCATTAAATTTAATTTAATTATGCGAAAACCGGTTAATATCATTGGTTCGCTGCTTGCGATAGCTTGGGCGACCACATCCTGCCAGGAAGAAATCGAAAGCGTCGTTCCCAACGGGACTTCGTCTTCATTGGCGGACAAAACAGTTGTTGTGGAATTTGGTGCACCATGTTCCACAAAAGGCACATTTGAGGTAAACAATACGGACATCAGGAAAATGACCGCAGCGTTTTACAAAAAATCCAATGGCGCACTTGCAGAGAAAGTCCCCATGACGGAAGGAAATCGTGTCGTCGTATCAATGGCCAACCTGACCGAAGACTGCAATCTGTATCTGCTGGGCAATCTTTCCGAGTACGCGGCAGGGGACGAAGTCCCATGGCCGTCAAGCGAATCCGGAGTTTCAAGCTTTGGAGTGAATCCCATAAACACGGACATTCCAAAAGCAAACTTAGAGGTGTACCACTATGGCACCACTTACCTTAAGGTAAACACAGATAACGATATTTCCTTACTTAAGCAGGTGACCATACAAAATACAAAAGATAAAACCTCTGCTCAGTCTGCTCAGAGAACAATCAAATCCGTAAAGGTGACTGGCGTTCCCTCGAAGGTTTATCCCTTCGGTTCTCCTTCCTCCGGTACCGGAACGGGAGATGAGGCTACGGCTTCGGATATAACGACTGCAAATGGTGATGAAACTATCACACTTTACGTACCGAACCTCTCGTCTTCGAGCAGGATTGTCACTACCGTGGAATGCAAAGATGGTACTGGCATAACCAAGAACGAGACATACACGAAGACTCTCACTGACGAGGAACTGGATGATAAAAATAAAGATGTTATCCCCATTCCCCTGAAGGGTGTAGCCATACCCGAAGACAACCTGACATTGGACATCGTCGAAGATGACACGAGAACCGTTAACTTCGGCGAATCCACACTGAACGTCTACAATGACGGTACCGAATATGTCACCACTGTCAAGGCAACGGCCGGCAACGGTGACTCCGAATGGCAATGTGTCCTGAATTGGTCGGGAAATCCCAGTGCCTCGGGAGCAAAGATGTCCATCTATGAAGGGAAGAATACCGTTGCGGCAGACAAGAGTCTTACTTCCAGCGGTATTGTTTACCTTACGGCCGGAAAGACCTATACTCTGAAG
>CAZNDD010000065.1:0-3909 GCA_964571735.1 uncultured Muribaculaceae bacterium
AATTGACGGAACTTGTCAAAATTGCGGCGTATCTTTGTCGTTTTGATGTAAAAGTTTGCAGGCTGGAGATATGAGGCATGAAAAAAGGCGAGACTTGCGCCCCGCCTTGAGTGTTTTCACAACGGAATAATCCTTATTGTGAATGGCTTCATTTCGTTCAGCAAAGATAAGTAAATATTGTAAATAGACCACATATTATGAAAAAAGTTTTGGGTCTTGACCTCGGGGTCGCCAGCATAGGCTGGGCTCTTGTCAATGAGGCTGATAAGGAAGGTGAACGCTCATCTATCCAAAAAGTCGGCGTGCGCGTCATCCCTCTTAATCAAGATGAGGAGGGTGATTTCTTGAAAGGAAAGAGTATAACGACCAATGCAACCCGCACTGAAAAGCGTGGAATGCGCCGCAATATTCAGCGATATAAACTTAGGCGCGGGAAACTCAAATCCGTATTGCTCGAGGCGGGTTTGATTACTAGCGACAGCAAGCTTAATGAGGACGGTAAAGACACGACCTTTGAAACTCATCGTCTGAGAGCCAAAGCTGCGAGCGAGCAGATTTCGCTTGAAGAACTTGCTCGTGTACTCCTTATGCTCAATGGCAAGAGGGGGTATAAGAGTAATAGGAAGATGAATGATCTCGGTGAAGGCGATGCGGTTGACGATATACAGACTGCGAAGATTCTTTCCGATAGGGGAATAACTCCCGGTGAGTATGCCTTGGAACTGCTCAATAAGGGCGTGAAGAAACTTCCGTCTTTCTATCGTTCTGACCTCGAAAGAGAGTTCTCTCGGGTGTGGTCCAAGCAACAGGAGTATTATCCGGAACAACTTTCGGACGAGCTTTTCGAAAAACTTCGTGGTAAGACTAGTAAGGCGACTTATGCAATAATGCAAGAGGTCTTGCATCTGGAAGGTCTTCCTCGTGCATCCAAGAAGGCTGCAGATATAACCAGAGAAAACTATCAGTGGCGAGTGTCCGCGCTTAATCAGCAGATGCGGCTTGAAGAGTTATCAGTGGTGCTGTCTGAAATCAACAAGCAGATAGCTTCAGCCAGCAGTTATCTTGGAAAGATTAGCGATAGGAGCAAAGTGTTGGTTATGAAGGATGTGACAGTGGGACAGTATCTGTATTCCCAGCTTCAACGCAATCCGCACGAGAGCCTCAAGAATCAAGTATTCTATAGGCAGGACTATATCGATGAATTCAATAAGATATGGGATACTCAGTCGAAATTCCATTCTGAACTTACTCCTGAACTGAAGAAACGCATAGGTGAAGAAACCATTTTCTATCAGAGGCCTTTGCGTAGTCAGAAGGGACTTGTCTCTCTTTGTGAGTTTGAACATAGAGAGATTTTGATTGGCGATGCGAAGAAGACTATAGGACTTCGTGTGTGCCCCAAGTCCTCACCGTTGTTCCAGGAATTCAAGGTTCGTCAGTGTCTCAATAATCTGATAATAAGCGAAAAAGGATTTGCTCCCGCTACAGAGTCCGTGTTTGGCGAAATGGACACTGTTTCGGGCTTTCCCCGTGCCCTCACTCCTGAGGAGCGAGAGATGCTCTATGCGGAACTGTTGTTTAAATCGAAAATGAAGGATGGAGATGTACTTAAACTCCTGTTTGGTAGCAAGAAAGCATCTCTATATCGGCTTAACTATAAGGAAATAGAAGGTAACTGCACAATGTCGGAGTTGTTTTCCGCTTATGACAAGATTTTAGATGCGAACGGCTTGCATATTGGCGAGAGTCTTACTGCGTCTCAGAAGATTTCAAAGTATGAGGAGGCGTTCTCTTCTTTGGGTATAGATACGGGTATTCTTCACTTCGATTCTTCTCTTGATGGACAATCGCTTGAGCGCCAGCCGCTTTATAGATTGTGGCATCTGTTGTATTCGTATGAAGGAGACAATTCAAAGAGCGGTAATGAGGCATTGATTGAAAAGCTTTGCGAGGGTTTCGGATTTGACAAAGATAGTGCCCCGCATCTATGTCGTGTGCATTTTAAAGACGACTATGCGAACTTGAGTGCCAAGGCGATACGCAAGATTATGCCTTTCCTGAAAGACGGTGAAAAGTATAGTGATGCTTGTGTGAAAGCCGGTTATAGGCATTCTGCGCGCTCATTGACAAGTGAAGAACTGGACGCCAAGGTTTTGGTGGATCACCTTGACCCTCTCCCCAAAAACAGTCTTCGCAATCCAGTGGTGGAGAAGATTCTCAATCAGATGGTCAATCTTGTCAATGCTGTGGTCGAGCAATACGGCAAGCCAGACGAGATCCGAATCGAAATGGCTCGCGAACTGAAGAAAAGTGCGGAGGAAAGAAAGGAGGTGGCGTTCTCTATGGCAAATCAAACGAAGGAGAATGACAGGATTAAGATGTTACTGGAGTCTAAATTTGGGATGTCGAATGTATCCAAGAATGCCATTATCCGTTATCGGCTTTATGAAGAACTGGGGAAAAATGGCTATAAGACTCTTTACTCCAACACATATATTAGCCAGGAGGAATTGTTCGGGAATGAGTTTGATATAGAACATATTATCCCGCAGGCGGTGCGTTTTGACGACTCGTTTGCGAACAAGACTCTTGAACTCAGCTCGGTCAATAGGGAAAAAGGTAAACTGACGGCTTATGATTATATGAAAGGTCTTGGGGAAGACAAGCTATCGGAATATGAAAACTGTGTGCGTAATCTTGTCGAGAAAGGTGCGCTGAGCCGTACAAAAGCTAAGAATCTGTTGACTCCCGGAGAAGGCGTGCCCGAGGGTTTCCTTGAAAGAGATCTTAGAGATTCTCAATATATTGCGAAGAAAGCGAGGGAAATTCTTGAAAGTATGGTGCGGGTGGTTACGCCCACCATTGGAAGCGTTACTGAACGGCTTCGTAAAGATTGGGGACTTGTGGATGTGATGAAGGAACTTAACTGGGATAAATATGACAAACTGGGCTTGACCTATTATGTGGATAAAGATGGTCATACTATACGAAAGATAAAGGATTGGACCAAGCGTAATGACAATCGTCACCATGCTATGGATGCCATTACGATTGCATTTACCAAACCATCTTACATACAGTATCTTAACAATCTTAATGCCCGCCGTGATAAGATGCCTTTTGTTTCGGAGGATGCGAAGCTCGTGGATGTGCGGCTTGCTGACCTGCCGATGAAGGAGCGTTCCCGGGTGGTGTCTTACATTGAGTCTAAAGAATTGCATCCGGAGAATGGTCATCTCGTTTTCAATGCACCCATTCCTCGCGATGAATTTCGCGCTGAGGCGAAAAGGCATCTCAATGGGACCCTTGTTTCAATCAAAGCGAAGAATAAGGTTGTCACCGAGAATGTAAATACATATAAGTCTGGAGGTGAAAGGATTAAAAAGAAACAGCTTACACCTCGCGGGGCACTGCACAACGAGACTATTTATGGCAAAATCAATCAGTATGCTCTGAAAGAGGAGGCCGTTGGTTCCAGATTCAATGCGGAGAAGATTGCATCTGTTGCATCGAAAGCATATAGGGAAGCTTTATTCGCTCGTCTGAACCAGTTTGGCGGGGACCCGAAGAAAGCATTTACCGGCAAGAACAGCCTTGCCAACAATCCTTTGTGGCTTGATGCAGAACATTCCGCCAAGGTTCCGGAGCGTGTTAATGTGCTTGTGATCGAGTCGTGGTATACGAAACGGGTTGCTGTGTCTGAAGCTCTTGTCAAGGATGGTAAGATTTCAGAAGACATATTGGATGAAAGAGTCAGGAGAGTTCTTTCTGAGAGGCTTGAGCAGTCACTTGAATCGTGTGGTGGTGATTTGTCGGCTGCGAAAAAGATG
Source organism: uncultured Muribaculaceae bacterium (assembly GCA_964571735.1). GTDB lineage: Bacteria > Bacteroidota > Bacteroidia > Bacteroidales > UBA932 > Cryptobacteroides. The sequence continues at coordinate 3,831 of CAZNDD010000065.1, forward strand.
GCTTTCTCCAATCTGGAAGAGAATCCTATATGGCTGGATAAGGAGCGGGGGATTGCAGTCAAGAGGGTGACGGTGAAGG
>CAZNDD010000065.1:4009-5669 GCA_964571735.1 uncultured Muribaculaceae bacterium
ATGTTTTCTATGAAGAAGAACGAGTTTTTCGTCTTCCCGAATGAGTCGACTGGATTTGATCCTCAGGAAGTGGATTTGACCGACCCTGCAAACTATGCGGAGATTAGCCCGAACTTATTTAGGGTGCAGAAGTTGTCAAGTTTAAAATACGCATTTAGGCATCATTTGGAGACAACTGTAGATGAGAATAAAGTATTGAGGGATATTACATGGAAATTTATACAGTCTCCCAATGGCCTTAAGGGTATAGTTAAGGTTCGTCTTAACCATCTTGGTCAAATAGTGCATGTCGGAGAATGATCAAACGTACATTATATTTCGGCAATCCTGCGGTCTTGTCCTTAAAGTACAAACAACTTGTAGTCAGACAGCCCAGTGATGGTGATCTTCCGGAGTTTGGTGATGATGGCGAACATCGTTGCATTACTATACCGATTGAAGATATAGGCGTAGTGGTGTTGGATTCGCAGCAGCTTACCATTTCGCAGGCTTTGATGTCGGCTCTTCTGGACAATTCCTGCGCTGTGATTGTGTGTGACAATAAGCGTATGCCGTCCGGTCTTATGTTGCCTCTGAGCGGGCATACGCTTCAGAGCGAGCGTTTCAGGGATCAGATTGAGGCCTCGTTGCCTCTGCGTAAGCAACTGTGGCAACAGACGATAGAGAAGAAAATTTCAAACCAGGAGGCTTTGCTTCGATACACCACCGGGGTGCCGCACCCTAATATGACGGCGTGGTCTCAGTCTGTGCGTAGCGGGGATTCTGATAATCTTGAAGCCAGAGCGGCAGTGTATTATTGGAAGACGATATTTCCCGACAAGCCGTTCTTCGTGCGTGACCACGAAGAAGACGGAGTTAATGCGCTCTTTAATTACGGATATGCTATCCTTCGCGCGATTGTTGCGCGAGCTTTGGTTGTAGCTGGAATGTTGCCGACTTTCGGAATACATCATCACAACAGGTACAACGCCTATTGCCTTGCGGATGATATTATGGAACCATATCGTCCTTATGTTGACAGGCTTGTGTATGATATTGTGACAGATAATCCGCATGCGGGTTTGACTCGCGAAGTCAAGGCGAAACTGCTTTCCATTGCGACCTGTGATGTGGTGATTGATTCGGTGCGACATCCGCTTATGGTCGCAGCGTCTGTTACTGCGAGTTCGCTCGGGAAGTGTTTTAGGGGAGAAAGCCGTAAGATTGCTTATCCGCAGTTTGAATGATGGACCGATTTAGCGAATACCGAGTAATGTGGGTGCTTGTTTTCTTTGATCTTCCGACTGATACCAAGACGGATAGGAAGAATGCGACAAAGTTTCGCAAGGATCTGCTTGAAGACGGGTTCGTGATGTTCCAGTTCTCAATCTATATGCGGCATTGTGCGAGTGCGGAGAATGCCGATGTCCATATGCGGCGTGTCAAGTCGTTTTTGCCGCCAAAGGGTACTGTCGGCATGATAACCATAACTGACAAGCAGTTTGGGAAGATGGAACTTTTCTATGGCGGAAAGTCCAAAGTCGCGCCAATGGGTTTTGTTCAGTTGGAGCTTTTCTGACTTTATTCGCGCCTATGGACTTTGAATAGAATTCTTAAACTCTCATAAAAACAAAAAGACCAAGGAAAATCCGAGGTCTTTTTTGTTTTGGAAAACAACGCG
>CAZNDD010000066.1:0-5569 GCA_964571735.1 uncultured Muribaculaceae bacterium
CACAGGCAATGCGTGACATGTAACATAGGATGCTGTTTGGATTTCTCCAATATGACAGAAAAACAATCCAAACAGATTCTTATGCCAATGGCTGCGAAGCGGAGGGGCTGACTTGGTCAAGCCCCTTTTTTCAATCTCAGACTGTTGGCTACCACGCAGATCGAACTCATCGCCATGCAGGCGGCTGCGATCATAGGATTCAGCAGAAATCCGTTTATGGGATAAAGTACGCCTGCTGCAATGGGTACTGCAAGTGCATTGTAGAAAAATGCCCAGAATAGGTTTTGCTTCACTATGCGCACTGTCTTTCTGGACAGTTTCAGCAGTTGCGGTATTCTCGTCAGGTCGTCGGATACGATTGTCGTCATGGCTGCATTGATGGCTATGTCGCTGCCGTGTCCCATGGCTATGCTCAAGTTCGCGAGAGCCAATGCCGCGCTGTCGTTGATGCCGTCGCCGACCATAGCGACTTTATGTCCCTGTTCTTGCAACTTCTTGATATACTCGGCTTTGTCTTGTGGAAGAACCTCTGAAATGACAGTGCCAATGCCCGCCTGTGCGGCAATCCTTTCGGCCCTTTCTTTGCGGTCTCCGGACAGCATCACTGTCATGATACCCATGGTTTTGAGTTTCGCGACCGCTTCTGCGGAAGTCTCTTTTATCTCGTCTTGAGCCAGGGTGTCCGATATACCTTTGGTTATGGTTCCGGTCTTGTCCATTACCACCGTATCTATACTTCCCGCTACCTGCAGGGCATCCGCATCTTTTATGAGTATGCCTTTGCGAGCGCCGTTCCCTATCCCTGCAACAAGCGCTGTCGGTGTTGCGAGCCCGAGCGAGCAGGGGCAGGCTATGACCAGTACCGTCACCATTGACAGCAGGCCATGGGTCACGCCGTCCGCAGGGTCAAGCACAATCCAAAGCACGAGCGTCAGCACCGAAATCCCTATTATCGCGGGCACGAAGACCGCCGCCACCTTGTCTACCGTCTTCTGTATGTCGGCTTTGCTGCCTTGCGCGTCTTTCACCATCTTGATGATGGACGAGAGCATGGTGTCCTTGCCGACTTTCTCCGCCACTACCTCCAGCGTGCCTCTGTTGTTGATGGTTCCGGTATAGACCTTGTCTCCGGTGTTTTTAGGGACTGCAATGCTCTCTCCGGTTAGCATGCTTTCATCTACCGACGAACTTCCCGAAACCACTACTCCGTCGGCTGCGATTCTATCTCCGGGATTGACCATGAAAGTCTCTCCTACGGCAATGTCGATATGTTTTGGTTGCAGTCCTATGAGTGCCCTGATGGACGATGTGGTGCTGCGCTTGGTTTTGGCTTCGAGCAGCCTGCCTGTAAGTATGAAAGCACCTATCATTGAAGAAGATTCGAAATACAGATGTGCTTCAAGCCCTTTGTCTGTCCATACCTGCGGGAATAGTAGATTGAATACGCTGAAAAAATAAGAAATGAGAATGGACAGAGCCACCAGGCTGTCCATCCCGAGTGCTCCGTGTCGGATTTGTACCCATGCATTGCGAATAAATCCTCTTCCGCAGCGGAATACCGCGACCGAAGCAAGAACCCAGAGCAGCCATCCTTTCCACTGGAATGCCGGTAGGGCCATACTCACAATCATTATCACCACTGCCAATGTGGCGGCTTCGATGGTGTTTCTTTTGAGTGATTCGTAGCTCTGGAGCGCGACTTTTTCTGCTTCCTCTTCCGCTTTTTCTTCCTCATCTACAATGATAAGCCCGTATCCTGCGGCCTGCACGGCATCCCTGATTGACTCCGGGGTGCAGATGCAGGGATTGAAGTCCACTTGCGCAGAATTGGCTGCGAGGCTCACTGTGCAGTCCTGAACTCCGTCCACTTTCTTGATTGCACCTTCCACGCGTGCCACGCAGGCGGCGCACCCCATTCCTTTTACTGGAAAATTGCGTCTTGTCATTTGTTCCGACATGATGAAAACATTAGCCATACAAAATTACCCTATTTTTGTTAACTTTGTGCCCCTATGGCTTTTCAGCGGGGCGCTGTGCTTCCTGAAGTTGCCATTGATTGGTTAGAAACAATTACTTACGACAAATATGATGACTGCAAATGAGATTCGACAGAAGTTTCTGGACTTCTTCGCATCCAAGGGGCACGCTATAGTGCCTTCAGCTCCGATGGTGATAAAGGACGACCCGACGCTGATGTTTACCAACGCCGGTATGAATCAGTTCAAGGATATTTTCCTCGGCAATGCCAAAAAGAAATGGCAGCGTGCCGCCGACTCGCAGAAGTGCCTGAGAGTAAGCGGAAAGCACAATGACCTTGAGGAAGTCGGACATGATACCTATCATCAGACCATGTTCGAGATGCTGGGCAACTGGAGTTTTGGCGACTACTTCAAGGACGAGGCTATCGACTGGGCTTGGGAGCTTCTCACCGAAGTCTATCATATTGACAAGAACCTTCTCTATGCCACCGTGTTCGAGGGCTGTGAGGAAGACGGCACATCTTCCGACGAGCAGGCCCGTCAGGCATGGCTCAGACATCTTCCGGAGGATCATATCCTCTATGGCAACAAACATGACAATTTCTGGGAAATGGGCGACACCGGTCCCTGCGGCCCCTGTTCCGAGATTCATATCGACATACGCACAGAGGAAGAGAAAAAGAGTGGTGTGCCCGCCCGCGAGCTTGTCAACAAGTCAGACCCTCATGTCATCGAGATCTGGAATATCGTATTCATGCAATATATGAGGATGGCAGACGGTCATCTTGAGAACCTTCCCGAGAAGAATATCGACACGGGAATGGGCTTCGAGAGGCTTTGCGCCGTGCTTCAGGGTAAGAACAGCAACTACGACACCGATGTGTTCGCCGGGCTTCTCTCCAAGATTGGCGAGCTTTCCGGACACCGTTACGGTGAGGGCGAGAAGACAGATGTGGCGATGCGCGTAATCGCGGACCATATCCGTGCAATCGCGTTCTCCATAGCAGACGGACAACTCCCGAGCAATGTCAAGGCTGGTTATGTCATCAGACGAATCCTACGCCGTGCCGTCCGTTACGGCTATACTTTCCTCGGATTCAAAGAGCCTTTCCTCTGCAAGCTTATCCCTCAGCTCGTTTCCGACATGGGTGCGGCTTACCCCGAACTTTCCGCCCAGCAGAAGTTGATTGAGTCCGTGACCCGTGAAGAGGAACTCGCATTCCTTCGCACTCTCGACAGAGGTATCAAGCTTCTGGATGACTATATGGAGAAGAGCAAGGAGACCAAACTTTTGAGTGGACACGATGCTTTCGTGCTCTATGATACGTTCGGTTTCCCTGTGGACCTCACGGAGTTGATTGCTACGGAAAATGGTTATACCGTGGATCTTGAAGGTTTCGAGAAAGAACTCCAGATGCAGAAAGAGCGTGCCCGCAACGCTACCTCCAACGAATTTGGCGACTGGCAGGAGTTTGCTGAAGGCGAGTCTCAGTTTGTGGGCTATGATACTCTCGAAGTCAATGACGCCGTGCTTCTGCGCCAGCGTACCGTGGTACAGAAGAATCATCGTCACCTCCAGCTCGTGTTTGACAAGACTCCTTTCTATGGAGAGATGGGCGGTGAGGTAGGCGACACCGGATACATCGTTTCTGCCGATGGAGAGAAGATAGAAATCCTCGATACCGTCCGCGAGAATGGACTTATACTGCTTCTCGCAGAGAGACTTCCGCAGAACTGCACCGGTCATTTCTCCTTGCATGTGAATGGTGAGCGCCGTAAGGCTATCGAGCGCAACCACTCCTGCACCCACCTTCTTGACCATGCCCTCAGAGAGGTGCTCGGTACTCATGTGGAGCAGAAAGGTTCCTTCGTCTCCGATACTCAACTTCGCTTTGACTTCTCTCATTTTGAGAAACTTACTGATGAGCAGATCAGCGCAGTGGAGAAGAGGGTCAATGAGCTTATCCGTGAGAATATTGCTCTTGAAGAGAAACGTGACGCCAGCATGGAGGAGGCTCAGCAGATGGGTGCCATTGCACTCTTTGGCGAGAAATACGGTGATGTCGTGCGCGTGGTCAAGTTCGGTCCGAGCGTGGAACTTTGCGGTGGTTGTCATGTGGCGGCTACCGGTAAGATCGGATTCTTCAAGATTGTCAGCGAGTCAGCTATTGCTGCAGGCATTAGGCGCATAGAAGCGGTGACGGGTGAGAATGCTGAGAAATATGTATCTATGCTTCAGGGTGTTATCCGTGGTGCTCGAGAGGCATTCGGCGGTGCATCAGACCTTGTCGCTGCAATTACCAAACTCGTCAAGGATAATTCCGAGCTCAAGAAACTCGCTGAAGAATATGCCCATCAGAAAGTCGCAGAGCTTGCCAAGACACTCTCCACGAGAGGTGAGCTTGTGAACGGGGTCAATCTCATAGTAATCCGCAGGGTTGCAGAGTTGAACGCTGACCCCGCCATGATACGCGAAGCCGCGACTATTCTTCAGAAGAATCTTGACAATACCGCTCTCGTATCTGCATTCGAGTACGAAGGCAAGCCTCAGTTGGCAGTAATGTATTCTCCTGACCTTGTGGCTTCCGGAAAGGATGCCTCCGCGCACATTCGCGCTGCCGCCAAGTTTATCCAAGGTGGAGGTGGCGGACAGAAGGGTCTCGCCATGGCAGGTGGACGCAATGTCGATGGACTTGAAGAGGCTTTGAATACTCTCGTTTCCCTCGCCACTGGTAAGTAGTTTTGAGATATACCGGTATAAGGATGAAGCGACTCGACAAATTCGTACTCAAGGCATTCGTAGGACCCTTTGTGGCTATCCTGCTTGTGGTCGTATTCATCCTGATGATGCAGTTCCTCTGGCTCTATATAGATGAGCTTGTAGGTAAGGGACTCGGCATGAAGGTGATTATGGAGTTCCTTATGTGGGGAACTTGTACCATCTTGCCGCTTGCCATGCCGCTCGCCACGCTTCTGGCGTCGATGATGACCTTCGGTCAGATGTCGGAGAATAAGGAACTTATGGCAATCAAGGCGTCTGGAGTCTCCCTCGTGAGGGTGATGACCCCTCTTATCATGGCGTCAGCGATCATTGCCGTGGGTGCATTCTTCATAGGCAATAATCTTGTTCCGAGGGCGTATATGGAGATTTACCAGTTGCGCACCGACATAGGCAAGACCAAATCTGAAATCAAGATTCCGTCCGGAACTTTCTATGACGGCATCGACGGATATGTGTTGAGGGTCGAAGACCAGAAAGACGGGATGATGTATTCCGTTATGGTATATGACCATACCGCCAAGAAAGGCAATAATTCCATAACCCTTGCGGATTCTGCTACTATGCGTCTTTCCAAGGCTAAGGATTATCTGATATTCACCCTTTACAATGGTGTCAATTATCAGGAGACCAACTCATGGCGAGGCAATGAGGCTGACCTCCAGCTCAGCAAGGTGGCTTTTGATCGGCAGCAGCTCATTATTTCTCTTTCCAACTATGCCTTTGAGAAGTCGGATGAGAATCATTTCGGCAATCAGATCAAGGCTCAGAAGATACAGTCCCTTGTGAATGACCAGGACTCGTTGAGGCG
>CAZNDD010000067.1:0-5462 GCA_964571735.1 uncultured Muribaculaceae bacterium
ACTTCAATCGCGGTGCTGAACTCGCGAAGGAATCTGAGGTCATTCTCGAAATAGTGACGGAGGTCATTGACCTGCCACTTGAGCATTGCAATGCGCTCCAGACCCATGCCGAAAGCAAAGCCACTGTACTTCTTGGAGTCAATGCCAGAAGCTTCGAGCACATTGGGATCCACCATGCCGCATCCGAGAATCTCAAGCCAACCTGTGCCTTTGCAGATGTTGCAACCCTTGCCGTGGCAGATATTGCAGCTGACATCCACTTCGGCTGAAGGCTCTGTGAACGGGAAATAGCTCGGACGCATACGGATTTGGGTGTCAGAGCCGAACATCTCGCGGGCGAAGAGCAGGATAGCCTGCTTAAGGTCCGCAAATGTCACATCCTCATCAATATATAGACCTTCTATCTGATGGAAAATGCAGTGTGCTCGGGCGCTGATAGCCTCGTTGCGGAATACTCGTCCGGGGCATACGACTCTGATGGGGAGTTTCTTGGTCTCCATCTCGCGTACCTGCACGGAAGAAGTGTGGGTGCGCAGAAGCAGGGGATTGGGATGTCCTGCAGAGACGAAGAATGTGTCCTGCATATCACGAGCAGGGTGATTGGGAGGGAAATTGAGAGCCTCGAATACATGGTAGTCGTCCTCAACCTCCGGGCCCTCGGCCACATCGTAGCCGAATTTGCGGAAAATCTCCACAATCTCATGCCTGACTATGCTTACAGGGTGTCTTGAGCCGAGAGGCAGGGCGTCGCCGGGCATCGAGAGGTCCTGGGAAGAACCTTCGTCGGAGGCTCCTGACCCGAGTGAGTCGCGAAGCTCCTCGATTTTGCTTATAGCGGTCTGTTTCAGTTCGTTGATGGCGCGACCGAACTCCTTTTTCTCCTCCTTGCTCACCGAGCGGAACTCGTCGAAGAGGGCTGTGATTTCACCTTTCTTGCCGAGGAAACGCACGCGTGCTTCCTCCACCTGTTTGAGGGTTTCACACTTGAGTGATCTCAGTTCCGAGATTACTTTCTCAATATCTTCCTTTTTCATAATGTCTTCTGTCGTTTGGATTCCCTTTTGTCACGGGCCTTTTTCTCCTTGGCGGCACCGCCCTTGAGGTATTTTGCCCATTGGTCTTCATTGAGCACTGCGTGGAATGCATTGTAAGTCTGCTCGTTCCACTTGTCCTGTATGGCGATGTAGATGTCTGTGTTGGCGACTTTAGCCTTGCTCTTCATCCTGATTTCCTCGCTCATGGAACTCCAGTCGTGGGTCAGGATGGAATCTATGTAGAACTCCTGCGCCGGGTCGAGTTCGAGCGTGCGCGAATAGCGTTCCACCTCTTTCTGAACGGCTTCATACAGGGCCGGGTCTTCATTCTGCTGTGCGGAAACCTGTGGCTTCGCAACGAAGAGAAACGCTGCGCACATACAAATGAGGGATAAGGGCGATATTTTGACTATATTTGTCATATTAGGCTCAAAGCCTACAAAATTAATCATTTCAACAATAAAATGAAACTCAAGCACTGCCTAATCGCAGCCCTTCTCGGCATCGTAGCTTTCAGGGGAGAGGCCTGCACCAATGTCATCATTACCAAGGGAGCCAGCGCTGACGGCTCCAACATCATCTCCTATGCCGCCGACTCGCATTGGCTTTATGGAGAACTTTATTTTCAGAAAGCAGCCAAATATAAAGCTGGCTCATGGAGGGAAATAGTTGAGTGGGATACCTACAAGCCGCTCGGTCGCATTCCTCAGGTAGCGAACACCTATCAGAGGATGGGCAATATGAACGAGCATCAACTCATCATAGCCGAGACTACCTGGGGAGGCAGAGCTTCGCAGGCCAATGCCGACGGCATAATGGACTATGGTTCACTTATTTATGTCGCCCTCGAAAGAGCGAAGACTGCGCGTGAAGCCATTGATGTAATAGTCTCGCTCGCAAATGAGTATGGCTATTGCTCCGAGGGAGAGACATTCTCTATCGCGGACAAGGACGAAGTCTGGATCATGGATTTGGTGGGCAAAGGCCAGAAGAAAGGCATAGTGTGGGTGGCAAGGCGCGTCCCCGACGGATATATATGTGCACATGCCAACCAGAGCCGCATCACCCGCTTTCCTCAAGACGATCCGGAGAACTGCATCTTCGCACCTGATGTGATTTCATTTGCCCGTGAGAACGGTTGGTATGATGGCGAGGACAAGGATTTTAGCTTCCGTGATGCCTATAATCCGCTTGATTTTGGTGGCGCAAGAGCTTGTGACGCAAGGGCATGGGCTGCATTCCGCATACTTGGCGACGGCGTGTTTACTTATGTGGACGAGTCCGGTGCGGAGGTGAGCCGTTCTGCCGATGACTGGACGGAATATGCTCTCGGTCACGAGCTTGACGGAGAAATGCCCTTGTTCGTGAAGCCTTTACGCAAAATTAGCGTCAAGAATGTCGCCGATGTGATGCGTGATCATTTCGAGGGTACTCCTATGGATATGCGCGTCGATGTGGGAGCCGGCGGTAATGCCTGCCCCTATCGTTGGAGGCCTATGTATCTGGAGGTGGACGGCAAGCAGTACGCTAATGAGCGTGCCATTGCGACTCAGCAGACTGGGTTCTGGTTTGTGGCGCAGTCCCGTCCCGATCTTCCCGATGAAGTCGGAGCACTTGTCTGGTTCGGCGTAGATGATGCAGCGACATCTTATCTCACCCCTATATATGTCAATTCTTCCGAAGTGCCCGAGTGCTTCAGAGTTGGCAATGGTGACCTGCTTCATTATTCGTCTACGGCTGCGTTCTGGGTGGCTAACAGGGTGGCAAATTCCTGCTACAGGATGTATGACTGCATGGAACCATATGTGCGGGAGCGCATAGATGCTTTTGAGAATGAGCAGTTGAATGTGTCGGTGCCCGCGGAAGACGAGATTCTCGCGGAACTGGTCTCCAAAGGTGCAGTGAAGCGTGCCGTAAGGCAGATGACCGGATATAGCGTGAAGACTGCGCAAAAGCAGTTTGACGAATGGGTCAAATTGGAAGAGACTCTTATGGTCAAATTCATTGACGGCAATGTCAAGGCGCAGGATGAGCATGGTAATTTCAAGCATAGTGAATACCATGTGGGCTCTCCCGATGAGTTGACTCAACCCGGTTATACGGAGAGGTTTAAGAGAGCTATCGTTGAGGATAACGGAGCTGTTTTGGAGGTGAAATAGTCTGACTCTTTTGTATAAAGGACGAATGTTTCGTGCGGCAAGGACTTTTTCCTTACCTTTGCCGCGGTTTTATAAACTTTAGTTATGAAGAAAACAATACTTACTCTCGCGCTGGTAGTTGTGTCTGCGACATGCGCATTGGCTCAGGTCTCCGTTGGAGCAGGTTATCTCAATGAAACTTCTACACTCTCTTACAAGAGCGGCAACACTACCACTACAGTGGAAACTCCTTTCGGGGGATTCTATATCGGTGGAGATTACGAGTACGCCCTCGGTCAGGGCCTCTCTGTAAACGCAGGTCTTAAAGGTGTGATGTACTCACACAAGAATGTTGAGAGTCTTCAAATTTTCGGGGATGTTACCACCAAGACAAATGAGTTTAACCTCGTTGTCCCGGTTGCTGTCAATTATTCTTATGTGATCATCCCTGAACTTAAGGCATTTGCATTCGCAGGTCCCAGTTTCTCATTCGGTCTTTCTGCGAAGTCTAAGACCACTTATGAGGTAGATGCGGACAAGACGACTATCACCAATCTCTATGGCGAAGATTCCTCCTATAAAGGATTCAACCTCTTCTTCGGAGCAGGTGTCGGTGTCGATGTGATGGATATGGTCCGCGTTAAGGTGGGTTATGACTTTGGTCTTGCCAATCGTTCTTCCGCGGAGAACACCACTATCAAGGACAAGCAGTGGTACATAGGCGTGGCTTATCTCTTCTAAGAGAAATGTGTAAATTCGGATTATAAGTTCATTTTTGTTCAAGTTGAAATTCCGACAGTTCGGGGTGAAATTCCGACCATTCACCTGAGCTGTCGGGGTTTTGTTTTGCGAAATGGCTACTTTTGGTGGTTAAGCACTAAAAATGGCCATAAAAAAAAACCTTTCATTCGGCGAGATATTTAATCTCAACTTTGGATTCTTTGGAGTCCAGATTGCCTATGCGCTTCAGAGCGCCAACATTTCCCGTATATTCGCAACCCTCGGAGCAGACCCTCACCAGTTGAGCTTCTTCTGGATACTTCCGCCTCTGATGGGTATGATAGTACAACCCCTCATCGGCAAATGGTCCGACCGTACATGGTGCCGCCTCGGCAGGCGCAAGCCCTATCTTCTTGTCGGCTCCATTATCGCGGTGCTCGTGATGCTTCTGCTTCCCAATGCCGGAAGCCTGAATCTGAGCAAGGCATATGTATTCCTCGGGCTTAATGCCGCGATGTGGTTCGGACTCTTCAGTCTCATATTCCTCGACACTTCTATCAATGTCGCCATGCAGCCATTCAAGATGATGGTGGGTGATATGGTGAGCGAGGAGCAAAAAGCACAGGCGTACAGCACTCAGAGTTTCCTCTGCAATGCCGGAAGTCTTGTTGGTTATCTTTTCCCTATTTTCTTCACGTGGATTGGCATTTCCAATACAGCCCCCGAGGGAGTTATCCCAGATTCGGTCAAATGGAGCTTCTATTGCGGTGCCGCGATACTTATCTTCTGCGTGCTCTTTACATTCTTTAAAGTCAAGGAACTCAATCCTCAGGAATATGCCGAGTTCCATGGCGTCAAGGAAGATGTCAAAGAAGAGAACCCCGGTTTTGTGAAGCTTCTGCTCAAGGCACCCAAGACATTCTGGACGGTCAGCCTTGTGCAGTTCTTCTGCTGGGCGGCGTTCCTTTACCTCTGGACCTACACCAACGGCGCCATTGCGGACAGCTGCTGGGGTACTTCGGATGTCAAGTCTGCTGAATATCAGGCTGCCGGCAACTGGGTGGGCGTACTCTTTGCCGTTGAGGCCATCGGAGCAATGCTCTGGGCACTCGTTATTCCCAAGTTCAAAACCCTTAAACAGGCATATTGGGTGAGCCTGCTCCTCGGGGCAGTCGGTTTTGCATCCGTATTCTTCATCCATAACCAGTGGCTGCTCTTTGTGAGCTTCATGCTTATCGGTATCGTATGGGGCGCAATGCTGGCGATTCCTTTTACCTTCGTCACCAATGCACTCACTCATCATATAGGAACATATCTCGGTCTGTTTAACTGTGCCATCTGCCTCCCTCAGATAGTTGCCGCGGCGACCGGCGGAGTGGTGCTCAATATGGTCGGCGGCTCACAGCTCGCTATGTTCCTCATCGCTGCCTTTTTCCTTGTAATCGGCAGCCTCTGCGTAGCTCTTATCAAAGAAAAACAATAGTTTATGAAACGAATTCTCAGTATAATTCTAACTGCAACTCTCTCTGTGCTTGGTGCTTTTGCGCAGAGTGGGTACACCGTTGAGGGC
>CAZNDD010000068.1:0-5375 GCA_964571735.1 uncultured Muribaculaceae bacterium
ATCATTATCTTTGACTGCTTAGTAAATCAATACAATGAAAAAATCATTTTTAAATCTTGCGATTTGTGTTTCTGCGGCACTGCTTTGTCTTGCAGGCTGTGATTCTTCGAGCGATCTAATCAGGGTGGACACTCCCGCCCGTCCTGCGGGGCAGAAAGATGTGATCGGTCTTACTGCCGAGCCTATCGAGAATGTCCGGATTGGCTTTATCGGGCTTGGGAGCCGCGGTCAAGGTGCCATATACAGGTATGCGTATATGCCCAATGCCACTATTGCAGCTCTTTGCGATGTGGAGAGTACCAATGTCGAAGCTGCCGCCGCCATAGTCACCGGGCACGGATTGCAGAAGCCGGATGTCTATTCCGGAGACGAAGAAGTGTGGAAACAGGTCTGCGAGAGAGATGACATAGACCTTATATATATCTGTACGGATTGGAAATCCCATACTCCCATTGCCCTTTATGCGATGGAGCATGGCAAGCATGTCGCCATCGAGGTGCCGGCCGCCCATACTCTTGATGAAATATGGGCTCTTGTCAATACGAGCGAGCGCACCCGCAAGCACTGTATGATGCTTGAGAACTGCTGCTATGATTTCTTCGAGCTTTCCACCCTTGCCATGGCGCAGGCGGGAGTTTTCGGTGAAGTGATTCATGCGGAGGGCGCTTACTTGCACAATCTCGACCCTTACTGGGATCAGTATTGGCACAGCTGGAGACTGGACTTCAATCAGAAGATGCGTGGTGATGTCTATCCTACTCATGGGTTCGGTCCTGTGTGTCAGGTGCTTGATATTCATCGTGGAGACAGGCTCGACTATCTCGTCTCGGTGGATACGGCTCCCATCAACGGACCCCGTCAGGTGGAACGTAAGACTGGCGAGCCTTGCAGCGAATTTGCCAACGGAGACCAGACCTGCACCATAATCCGCACTCATAAGGGCAAGACCGTCCTTATCGAGCACAATGTGATGACGCCCCGCCCTTACAGCCGCATGTATCAGGTTGTCGGTACTGACGGCTATGCAGGAAAGTATCCCGTAGAGCAGTACTGCCTGCGTGAAATAGAGCCTTCAAAGGCGGCGTATGACCAACTCGGAACGGAGCGTATCTACGGCGGAGACCAGCTTGCCGACCTGCAGGCCAAATACCCCAACCCGATTCTGACTCCCGAGCTTGAGGCTTTGGCGAAGAAAGTCGGCGGTCACGGCGGCATGGACTTTATCATGGACTACCGCCTGATTTACTGTCTCAACCACGGTCTGCCCCTCGACATGGATGTTTATGACCTTGCTGAATGGTGCTCGGTCAGCGCCCTCTCCGCCATTTCCCTTGAGAACGGCAGCCGTCCCGTCGAAGTCCCCGACTTCACCCGTGGCGCGTGGGACCGCCTCCCCGGCTTCAGCTACGCTTTCGCGAAGTAGTCGTCGGGAGCTATATACAAGCGATAGAAAATGGTGTTCGACCATCAAATGCACCGGCAATGACAATGTCATCATAAAACTGACCCAGGAAGGATGAGATTATAAATGAAGAAAAACTCCTGCGCTTGCGATGGGCAAATGCAGGAGTCTTTTTTGCGAAACCAACAGTGTTTTACAGATTGTGCTGCGGGTAGAGTTCGTCCCACCATGTGGGGTCGTCCTGAAGGTATTTGGCGAACCACGCGAAGATGGTGCGGAGCCACTGGCGGCGTTTGCCGAACTCACGGATGCCGTGATTCTCACCGTCTACCACCACGAAAGCCGTATCCTCTCCGAGCAGTTTTAGCGCTGTGAACATCTGAATGCTCTCACCTATAGGGACATTGGTGTCCGCCGAGCCATGCAGGAACAGTAGCGGAGTATGGATCTTGTCTGCATTGTAAAGCGGGCTGCGGTCTACATACAAATCCTTGCGCGTCCAAGGGTAACTCCCAGCCATACTCACCTCGCTGTAGGAGTAGCCCCAATAGCCCTCTCCCCAATAGCTCGAATGGTCGCTTATGCCGGCATGCGAAATGCCTGTAGTGAAAATATCGGTCTTTGTCAGAAGTAATTGCGTCATGAATCCGCCGTATGATGCGCTGAAGCAACCTATCTTGCTGCTATCCACGAATGGATGGTCCTTGCAGAAATTCTGCGTAGCTTCGATAATGTCCTCCGCCACCACGTCGCCTGCGGTATTGACATGCCTTGCGGCAAATTCCTGCCCGAATCCGGCAGCTCCGCTCGGATTGACTACATAGAACACATATCCCTGAGCTGCATACACCTGCGGAGAATAAGAACCTACGCAGTAACGCGCTGAAGGAGAACACCCTCCGTAATAGTGAACGAGCAGGGGATACTTGCGGTCGGGGTCGAAATCCGGAGGCAGGACATAGAATCCGTTGATGACATCACCTCTCGAAGAAGTGAACTCGTATGCTCCGCCCTCTCCCATCACGGTATCGGCAAATCTCACCGCGTCAATATCTGCGACAATCCTCTGCCTGCCGTTCTTCAGGTTGTAAAGATATGCGCGATGCCCGTTGCAAAGGCTCTGTCCCGAATACACGAGCGTCGCCGATGTATTTGCGATGTCGAATCCTGCGAGCGATTCTTCCTTGTTTGCGAGTCTCTCGATCTTGCCGTTGCGAGGGTCGGCGCGATAGAGATTCTGCACGTCCTTGTCTTCCGTCTTGAAATAAATCTTGCCGTCAAATGCAGCCCAGACAGGTGCTCCGTCCACGCTTGGCCCGAACTCCACTCCAATGGGGGTCGCTTTGAGACTTGCGATGTCGAATGTGAAAAGCCTCACATCGAACTCGTTGGGAATCTGTCCCTCCTTGAGTGTCTTGCTGAGTCCGACCCCACCGAATGCCTCCGCGCTTCCGGTGATGACAAGCTGCTTGCCGTCAGGAGAATACGATGCTGTGCGTATGAATCCGTCATCGCTCACAAGGGTGTTGCTTTCGAGAGTGTTTACATCCAGCTCGAAGAGTGTGTACAATGTCGTCGGGCGCTGGGTAAGTCTCTCGCGGGTAGTCATCAGAAGCAACTTCCGGCCGTCTGTCGAGATGTCCGACACCCACACATTATGATAGCCGTAAGTGAGCTGCTGCATAAGTCCTGTAGCGATGTCATACTTCGAGAGATACGAGCGGTCGCGCCATCCGGGTTGCCTGTCGTCCGGGGTCAGAATCTGATGCACTGCACCCTCTTTGGGGCCCTCTTGTTCCATGGTATAAAGTAGATAGTTCTCTGTAGGAGCGATTCTGAAACTGCCTTTGGGGACATTGTGAGCGATGATGCTTTCCTCTCCGCTCTCCGGGTCGGTAGCAATCAGATCGTTCCCGTCCACGCCCTTGCGCAAAGCCCAATACTTGTCGCTCCTTGGCATCCAGTTTATCCTCGATTTCCCGCGATAAAGGAGTTTGTCGCTCGAAGATGACCTGACCTCCGTATAGGAAGAATACTCTCCCTTCTCGTTGACAACTCCGTAGGTCACAGCGAAATATTTGCCGCTCGGGCTGATACTGATGCCGCCGCAGGTTTCTCCTATGGTGTTGGCGTCCAGGCTGTAGATGTGCTTTCCATCCTCGCGAGACCGGATGCGTCCCTCTTTGTCGCTGATTACCGACACCTTGATGGAATCTGTCTTTTCATCCTTGAGTGTCAATGCTTTGATGACCACATCGTGCGTTCCGGGCTCAAGCTTCAGTTCTCCCTTGGCGCTCTTGCCGTCCACAAACACTTTATAGTGCTTCAGCCCTTTTACATTGATGTTCGCCTTGGTGAATAATCTGTTTTCTATGCTGAATCCCAAGAGGTTAAGGTTGCTCTTGTCGTTTTTGAGCCGACTCTGTATTTCGTTGATACCGGTGAATTCATTTCCGAGCGCATCAAACGAAAGATGCGCGTCAAGAAGCTCTTTTGTGTCAAATTTCTTGCCCTTTATGTTTACGCTGTCGATTTCGTAGGGCGTTGTTACTTCAAATGGTCCGGCGTAGCGGAAGCGGTTGACGCTCAAAGTGTCAGCTGCGGTTGCAATGCACATGCAGGTGGCCCACAGCACCGCTGTAAGCAAATATTTTCTTCTCATATTCAGTAATTATTCAAAATTATACACCTTTCTTCCTTATCTCGTGGATGGACTTTCCGATAAGATTCGGGAAACAATGCCGATAACTCCTCAAAGTTAGCTACAAAACTCGAATTGTGGAAGCAATATGTCGCTCGCGGAACGAGATGACTATCAGGAACTGCGCCGCGATGTAGGTGATCATTATCAGGCTATCGTGAAACGGCAGATGCAACGAATTGAATGAGCTGAGCGCGATCATGCTGTCTGAAATTACGAACAATACGCCGCCTATGAGCGATAGCCCCGCATTTCGATGACCTTCCATTAGCCCCGCAAGCGAAAAACTCACAATTGACAGCAGGGCGGTTCCGTATATGTAAGCGCAAACCTGCAAAAAGCCGCTTATTCGGTAGGGGAGCATAAAGGCAATCGCTGCCGCCGCAGTGAGCGCAATGATGCCGAGTTTGCCGGAAGTCTTCGCACTTGACAACTGTCTCCATAGCGACACTATATAGAATATGTGTCCCGTAAAAAATGCGGCGATTCCTGTAATAAAAAAGTTTTCTCCGTTGAATAATAACAATATATCTCCAATCGTATGGAATGCCAATGCGCAGAAGACAAGCCCTGCTGACGGGCGGGATACTTCCTGACGTTTGATCCAATGCGGGACTGCGATTGCGAGAGACGGCATCAGCAACGGCTTCATCCATCGGGCGATGCTATATGCGGCAGCCTCATGCGTGCAATCCGCTACAATGAGTGCCGCTATCTCGGCTACCGCTAAAATGAAAAACGCCAAAAGCCCCCTGGCGGATACTTTCTTCATAAAATCTGGTTGCATGGACAAAAGCCTGGATGATTTGCAAAAAATCTCCCCAAAGATAGGAATTCACTGCTGAAAATCCATTTCAGTGTGCCCTATGGAGTTGGATTCTGGAAGTTGGTAGATTTGTCAATTATAATTAAAAGAGTTCTTCAATATTGTGCGTCCGATGGTGTGAATGCATGTTCCGATTGGGTATTTTTGACATTTCGGGCATCGCAAACGCCTCCTTATTTTTACATTATCACTCATTAGATGGAAAGCTTTTCATCTAATTTATGTAAATCATTGAAGAATAGTTGATTATAGAGGTTTTACCAACCCATTTGCATATTGCTCCTTTTTTTTGATATGTTGTATAAAAGTGTCCAAAGGTACTAATATTCAACAAATTGCAGCGATTTCACCAACCGGAATGCATATTAAGCCGGGTTTGGACTTGAGTCACTACTTTCTCTTTAGACTAAAGAATATTTACGCCTAAACACAGGGTTTTGGACTTG
>CAZNDD010000069.1:0-5221 GCA_964571735.1 uncultured Muribaculaceae bacterium
TACGATTCTTGGTAGACCAGCCGGTCGCCATCTTAAAAGCCAAAGTGGGATGTATGGCTGAGAACAAGGCTTGACAGAAACGGCTGTTGAACACTTTCAACATGAACCGATAAGACCTGCGCGGCTCGTAAAGTCCGTCCCCATGGGCAAGACAGAACTTCCTGCCTCCGATTTCGGTCCAATAAGGCTGACGGATCTTCCTTATGCCTATGCTCTCGAAGAAAGAATAGGTCCAGATATCGTGATTCCCTGGCATGAAATACACTTCCACACCGCTGTCCATCAATTCTATGAGAGCGGCCACTACCCTGATGCCCTCCTTGGGAATCACGGGCCTGTACTCATACCAGAAATCCCATATATCTCCAAGCAGGTAAAGGACCTTGGCATCTGATTTGATGTCCCTCAACCAAGAGACGAAACGCGACTCCCTCTCACCGGGATCGCCAATCTCAAGTCCGAGATGCACGTCGGCAGTAAAATAGACCTTATCCCGTACAGGACAACTTTGAGTTTGTTTAGAGTTATTCTTCAAAACTTGTTTACCGGATTCTCAACACGGCTTCAGAAGCCAGTTGAATTTGCCATACAGGGCAATTATTTGACTATAAGATACACAATCACGGCGACACCCATAAGCAGGCAGTAGAGCGAAAACCACTTGAACTTTGCCTTGCGCACAAGGGCGAGCATAGCCTTGCAAGCCAGCAGCCCCGTCACAAACGCAGACACGAAGCCCACTGCAAGAGGAAGCACCCCTACTGAAGATTCGGCAAGACCGCCTCCTACCACCTCAAGGAACATTTCTCCGAGAATGGGAATAATGACCATAAGGAATGAGAACTGGGCGACGACTTCACGTTTAACGCCACAAATCAGGCCCGTAGAAATGGTGGTACCGCTGCGCGAAAGACCGGGGAGTACAGCCAGCGCCTGCCCAAGGCCTACCGTCAACGCCTGCTTGTAAGAAATTCCGTTGCGGGCATTGCCGCCACGGAATTCAGCGGGACGCTTTGACGCCATATCGGAGAAGAAAAGCAGCACCGCCGTGATAATCAGGCACCCGCCAACCGTCCAAAGCGAAGAGAACAGTTCCTCCACATAGTCTTTAAAGAATACACCTACAATGAGAATGGGCACCGTAGCCACCAGAATCTTGCATATATAGTCAGTCTCGTCATTGTACTTGAACTTAAACAAGCCCTTGAAGAGAGAAACTATACTTTTCCAGAACACCACGATAGTAGCAAGCACGGTAGCGGCATGGACCGTGACTTCAAAAGTAAGATCACCGCCCACCTCCACTCCGAGCACCTCCCGGAATATCGTCAGATGACCGCTACTGCTCACCGGCAGAAATTCAGTAAGCCCTTGGATTACACCAAGGATAAGAGCTTGCAACCAAGTCATTATTTTTCGTCCTCCTTACCTTTACGCATGATGGCGACAATTATCACTACTATACCAGCGACTATGGCCACGGGAGCAGCCACCAGCCTGCGGAAATCAAACATATCATAATTGAAAACCTCAGGATTCTTGACTCCGCCACCGCAGAGAAGGATATAACCCAGCACCATCAAAAGAAAGCCGACGAGAAGAAGTTTAAGGCTCCTCCAAGTCAGTGGCATTTTATTATCCATATAATTGTTCATTATCAAGTTTGAGTATCTTGCGTAGCACCGCTCTGCCACACAAAGCACACACGATCACCGCAAAAACCATCACGAAAAGCGCCGTAATCGCCAAGGATTCCACAGTGAAGACCTCACGCATCTGAGGATACTCTTTCATCAAAGGGAAAAGCGCAAATGCTGCAAGAGCAAATGATATGAGCGATGAAATCAAGCCTTCAAAAACGCAACGACGCACATAAGGTCCCGCAATGTAAGAACGGGACGCTCCCACCAGCAGCATGGTATGAATCGTGAATCGCTTGGCATACAGACTCAAGCGCAATGTCGAAGATATTAATATCACCGAGATGAAAAGCAGCAACACCGCCACAGCAAGGGAAACCAAAATCCCGTTACGCAAGGCAGAAGACACATTGCCGGCAAGCACATCCGGATAATCAACTTCCTCTATCAGGGACGACAAGCCCAGAACTCTCGTACCTATAGCCCGCAACGAATCAGGATTGGCACAAGAGGGCACCACGCCCACCTCCAGGCTGCTCGGCACGGGAGAAGAGTCAAAGACGCCGAGGAAATCCTCCCCGAAAATTTCCTTCAGCTCAGCCTCACCCTCCTGAACACTCACATAACGCACATCCCGCACTGAAGGATCCTTGACTATTTTGGACTTGAGCGAGAGGGCGTCTACGGCAGGAGTACCGCTCTTGAGAAGCAATGTGATATGCAGATTATCAGTCACCTGCCGCTCAATGGCAGGTATGCTCATCACAAACAAAGCACACGCACCAACCAGCAGAAGCACAAGACTCATACTGATCAGCGAGGACACATAAGAGCCGGCTATGCGCCGGCGAATGGCTTTATTTTGCCTTTTACCCATCTTACCAAACGGCGAATTTATGAAAAATTTTCCGTATCTTTGGGAGCATATGGAGAAATCTATCCAAAAAGTGCTTTTCGTCTGTTCCGAGATTTATCCGTATCTCCCGGAAAGCGAAATTTCAAAAATCTGCAGGTATCTTCCGCAGGGCACACAAGAGAAAAAGAAAGAGATTCGTGCATTCATGCCCCGCTATGGTTGTGTGGGCGAACGCCGCAACCAACTTCACGAAGTCATCAGACTATCGGGAATGAACCTCATCATCAACGAGGTGGATCATCCGCTCATCATCAAGGTGGCATCTATCGCAGAGGCCCGCACCCAGGTCTATTTCATAGACAACGAAGACTACTTCAAACGGAAGTACACGTTCTGCGATGACTCAGGACATTTCTTTGAAGACAATGACGAGAGGGCCATATTTTTCGCAAGAGGAGTCTTGGAGACAGTCAAGAAACTGCGCTGGTCTCCGGACATCATACATTGCAGCGGGTGGATATCACAACTCCTGCCTCTGTATCTAAAGCAGGCATACAAGGACGACCCCATCTTCACCAAGAGCAAAGTAGTGCTTTCGCTCCACGGAGACCAGCCCCAGGAGCAGTTCTCCGCCGGGTTTGCAGACAAACTCCACTTTGGCGGCATCACCGACAAGGATGTGGAATTGTTGCGCAGTTGCCCCGACGGCATAAATCTTGCCAAGACGGCAGCCAAGTTCTCGGACGGCGTAGTGGTGACAAGCGATGATGTTCCTACTTCATTGGTCAGCTACTGCAAAGACAGAGGACTCCCCGTGCTTCGTCTCAAGTCCAAGAGCCTTGCCGACGATAGCTACATAGACGAATACAACGCCTTTTACGACTCTTTAGTCAAATGAATTCAAACTTTCTAAAGCATATTGCGGGGGGCATTGCACTTGCCCTCTGCATTTCGTGTGTGGATGTCGACCCGCAACTTGGAGGAGACCTGATTCCCACCGAGAGCCGATACAAGATGTTTTCCGCAGAAATTCCCATCGACAAAGTGCAGATGAAGATGGCAGACAGCCTTTCCGGTTTCTCCTCTACGAGGATTACCATAGGAGCCGTCAGGGACGACGACTTCGGCTTGTCCACGAGAGCTTGCGCCATGACCCTCGTACCGCTGATGGATACGGTCAATTTCGGTAATGTGCAGTCAATCAAACATTTCCGCCTGACTGCAGCCCCCGACAGCATTTCCGTGTCGCAGAAAGGACAGGAGCACATTCTCCAGAATGTCTATGTCCGTGAACTCAATTCCGGACTTGATTACTCCGCTCTCATAGACGCGTCGGACGAAAAGGGACAGATACAGTTCGGTTCCGAGAGCATAGTCAAAGGGACTCCGATTATCAATGGTACGGACAGCCTCACGCTCGACTTCACCGACAGCTATGCACGGAAGTATATCAATTACCTCAACGGGAAGATACTCTCCGATTCATTGACATTCGATGCATTCCTAAAGGATATGCCCGGCATCTGGATTGAGACCGACTCCCCTTCCGGCAATGGCGGACGCATCAACAATTTCAAGCTCCAGATGGGCTACAACAGCTCCTACTACTACTTGGAAGACAACTACGGAGAGATTTCCGTCAATTCCATATTCGACGAGCAGAAAGGCGCGGTGGACACCACTTTCTACTTCTACTACGGCGCACTCAAATACTACGATACCAGCACCCTGCTTTCCAGCTACAGTACAGGCACGTTCCCGCAGTATGCGTTCAATGTATCCAAACATTCAAGCCGGGATAAGTCTGGCAATGCCGGAGAAACGCTCTATGTCGAAGGCGGTTCGGGACTCAAACCCGTCATAACGGCCACGAGTCTTATCTCCATTGCGAAAAAATGCATCGCAGACTCCCTTGCAGCACACGGGTTGGATGCTTCTCTCGCAGAAAAGGCAGTCATCAACAAGGCTACAATAGTATTGCCTTTCGAGATGCCGGAGGACTACACCCGCATCGACAAGTATTATCCTCCGAGACTCAGCCCCACATGCCGCATTGTCTCAGATTCTACTTCGACATTTATGGGCTTGACCGATGCAAGTTCGTCAAGTGAGAATCAGGGAGACATAAACCGAGGAGTCCAGACTTTGGACGGAGAGACATACGGGGCATACACCCCCGACATCACCTACCACATGCAGCAGTTGATAAGGCTTGGAGATGACAACGAGAACATAGTCAAAGGTAACTATGATATCTGGATGCTCATCATGAAAGCCGTTACCACGACTTCCTCATCGTCAGGCAGCAGCTCCGATCTCAGCGAATACTACCAGTATCTTGCCTACCAGAACTATTACAACAGTATGTACGGGGGATATGGTTACGGCGGATATGGCAGTTATGGCAGTTATGGCAGCAACTACTACAGCAATTACTATAGCTACATGCTCGCTGCCATGTACGCAAGCGGCTCAAGCAGCACCACCAGCACGAGTTTCCAGCTGGATACGGGAGACTATTACGATGCCGTACTCTGCGGACCGGAGAGTTCAAGAGTCCCCACTCTGCGCATCAGTTTCTCAGTCCCTCAGAAATAAGAGAATCACCGGAACTGTATTCCAATTCGGACGACAGTTCCGGAATTGTAGCTTTCAAAGCGACACTTAATGATACAATAAAGCCGGGCTGTATAGTCCGGCTTTACTATTTCCAAAAGGAAAACTT
>CAZNDD010000070.1:0-5176 GCA_964571735.1 uncultured Muribaculaceae bacterium
AGACTGACAAATCCGTCCTGAAGGACATCCTCAGCAGCCTGCCGGTCACCCATATAGCGCAGACAAACTGCGAACATTTTGTCCGCAAGAGCATCATAAATCGCTTTCTGGGCTTTTCGGTCACCTTTCTTGGCTTCCTCAATCCGTCTATTAAGATGCATGTTGTCCCTTAAAAGTTGCACGCGCACCGAAATTAAAAATCCACGCGAAATAGCCGCCCCAATTCGAATTTGGACCGATACATCAAATTCAGCCCCTTAAAAGGGTGGCATTTCCGTACAAAAGTAATCATTTTATCGTATTTTTGTGGGATATGAGAAGATTGACCATAGGTGTCCTGGCATTGATCTGCACAGGGCTTCACGCACAGGATTTCCCAACAGATACGGCAGCGGCATTCACCGGCGCCGGAGTTATTGACGTCGCACTGATGGTCGAAAACGAATCATACTCCCAAGCAGTCAGTCTAATCGATTCATTGCTCGTATCGCACCCGGACGATGATGCGCTTCATTTCTTCAAGGGAAGTTGCTCATTTGCGCAGGGAAAGCTCGAGGATGCTGCAGTCCAGACACTGAAAGCTCTTGAGGCTGACAGTTCCAACACTTCTTATTACGAGCAACTGGCAGAGATTTATTATTCCATAGGAACAAGAGAAAGCGTATATAAGGCTGATTCCCTTTATGTTACGCTGGCAAAAAGATTCGGGGGTAAATACCGCAACCCGTACACCCTATCCGCAATGGCGAACCAGGAATTGGACGCGATGAACGACAGCCTGGCGCAGCGTCACTTCGAAGAGGCATTGGCAATGGACGGAGAATACGCCCTTGCATTGGCGGGACTTGCGAGCATCTACCAGATGAAGGGCAATTTCGTCGCTTATCTGGGGACGATGGAAAAATTCGCCCGAGTCAGAAACATACATCCTGAAGCCAAAAGCGCATATATCAATCATTTTCTTGAAGACATAGACGGTCCGACATGGCGCATATTCGGCAAGCAGATAGACGGCGTCGTGGACGCAATGGCGGAGACCAACCCCACGGATTCAGCCACGGTCACGCTTGCAGGCAGATGGTTCTATTCCACAGGACGGGAAGACAAGGGACGCGGTTATTTCAAGCAATGGAGAGACTCCGCGCCCAACAACCTGAATGCTGAAATGCTGTGGATTTCCATCATCATGAACGACGGAACCCACGAGGATGCAATAAACGAGTGTGACGAGGCACTGAAACGCTTCCGCAAAGCGGATGAGCAAGTCCAGCTACTCTGTATCAAGGCCGACAATCTCTACCAAGCAGGAAAGAAGGAGACAGCATTCAGGATTTACGACAAGGCATTGCGCCTTGAGCCGGATAATCTGTTGGTCCTCAACAACTACGCATACCTTCTCTCCTTGAAGCAAAAACACCTGCGCAAAGCTCTTAGGATGAGCAAGAAGACCATTGAAGCCGAGCCTGAAAACGTAAGTTATCTCGACACTTACGGATTCCTGCTCTACCTGTCCGGGAAGCCGGCAGAAGCCAAGCCTTATTTCAAAAAGGCGATAATCTATGGCGGGAAGGATGACGCTGCCGTGCTATATCATTACTATCTCGTGCTGGATGCGCTCGGAGAAAAAAGTCTCGCCACCTATTACAAGGGATTATACGAATCCAAAGTCGCAGAGGGAGCCAAATGAGAAAAATCCTGCTCATAGCTGTAGCTGTGCTGACATTGATTCCTTCGGCATACGGACAGAAATCCAAATCCAGCACCCAATCCAAGCTGAATGCCGTCAAGAAGGAGATTGCCGCACTCGACGGACGCATCAAGGCAAATGAGAGCCAAAGTGCCGATGCGCTCAGCAGACTTACCCTCACCCGCAAAAAGATAGACGCAGGCAAAGTACTCGTAAGCACCATTTCAGCCGAACTTGACTCCATAAGCGCACAAATAGCCGAAAAACAGATAGAAGTCGCACAGGCGGAGCGGAATCTCGAAGAGATGAAGAATACCTACGAGAAGATAGTCAAGACCGCATACCTCAATAGGAACAAAAGAAGCACATTTCTGCTCGTGCTCTCTGGGGCTGATTTCCCGCAGATGATGCGCAGAGCCATCTACATAAGCAACGCATCTTCCAAACTTCAGGAGCAGGCCCTTGTGATACTCCATGAGAAAGAAAGCCTCGAGATTTCATTGAATGAACTTGACTTGTTGCGAAAAGAGAGTCAGACACTGCTCAATCAGCGCAATACCGAACTTAACGACCTGCGTTCCGCGGAGAAGAAAGAGCAACGCGAAATCAATTCCCTCAAGAGCAAGCGAAAGTCTTACGAGAAACAGCTCAGACAAAAGCAAAAAGAAGCCGAAAGTCTCAACGCCACCCTAAAAAAACTCATCGAGCAGGAGATGGCTGCAACCAAGAAGTCTTCGAGCAAGAGTCCCGCCTCAAAGGGCAGCAAGAAGACCTCCGTCAATCCTGCCCTTTCAAATGCATTCGCAAAGAGCAAAGGCTCTCTCCCCTACCCCGTAGACGGGACAGTAGTGGCAAGTTTCGGAGAACATTACCACCCTGTCTACACGAAGGTCAAGCTCCCATTCAACAACGGATGCAACATAGCTACTGCGGCCGGCTCTGCAGTAAAAGCCGTCTATGAAGGCACCGTAAGCAATGTGGTGGTCATACCCGGATACAACCAGTGCGTATTGGTACAACACGGCGACTACTATACTTTCTACTGCAAGCTTTCCGAAGTCAGGGTCAAAGCAGGCGACAAAGTCAAACTGGGCACGATACTGGGCACAGTGGACAACGAACTCCATTTCCAGCTATGGAAAGGCGGAGATCCTCAGGACCCGGAATTGTGGATCAAGCCGTAATCTTGTCAAGTGAGCGGTAAGATGCCGCTTCACAAAGGTGCGCCGGAGTGATATCCTTGACACCCTCGAGGTCGGCAATCGTTCTCGCCACCTTTATGATACGGCAATACGCCCTCATGGACAAATGCATCCTATCCATAAGATTCTCAAGCATATTCTTACATGCTTCATCGAGAGGGCAATATCGTTCGATGTGACGATTGGTCATAGCGGCATTGCAGGCAATCTCCTCTCCGGCAAATCTCTCCTGCTGACGATGTCTTGCTTCAAGCACGCGTTTCGCCACCACGGCACTGCTCTCGCTCTTAGACTCGGACCGCCTTACAATCTGCTCGGTAGGCACTGCCCGGACAAATACCTGAAGGTCAATCCTATCCATTATGGGGCCGCTTAAGCGCGAGAAATACGCCATACGCCTCGAAGGTGTGCAGGTACACCTGTCACCATCTCCGTAGTACCCGCAGGGACATGGATTGGACGCTGCCACAAGGATAAATGAAGCAGGATATTCCACCTTGGTCTTAAGGCGAGAGATGGTAACTTTCCTATCTTCCAACGAACCCCTCAGAGCCTCCACTACAGAGCGCGGCATCTGCCCGAATTCATCAAGAAACAGAACGCCTCCATGGGCAAGCGAAACCTCTCCAGGATAGATGCCGTCACTCCCTCCTCCGCCTATAATAGCAGGCAAAGAGGCGCTGTAATGAGGTGCACGGAATGGACGTGAAATCATCAACCCTTCAGAAAGATTACCTCTGCCGACAACGGAGTAAATCTTGCTCGTAACCAAAGCTTCATCTTTAGAAAGAGGAGGAAGTATGCCGTTCATCGCCTTGGCGAGAGAACTTTTCCCTGAACCGGGACTTCCCACGAGTATAATGTTGTGACCACCGGCAGCCGCGATTTCCATAGCACGCTTGGCAGCCTCCTGACCCACGATGTCTGCAAAATCCACTTCCGGCGCAACCTGCTTGGGAGCGGCTGCCGGCGCACCTGACACGCAAAAATCATCTATGTCACCATCCCCGCGGATGATACGGACTGCATCCTGCAGAGTACGGGCACCATAGACTTTGACGCCCTCAAGCATAGAGGCCTCCAAGGCCGAACTATAAGGTAGCACGCACGCCTTGAAGCCCGAATCGCGGGCATACTGCGCCATTGGCAATCCTCCAGGAATCCCTCGTAGCGATCCGTCCAGACCGAGTTCTCCCATTACGAGAAAGGACTCCACATCGGGAAGCGGCTCCTGCCCGGACGCGGCGATTATCCCCAATGCGATAGGGAGGTCGTAGCCCGAACCGTTCTTATGCATATCCGCAGGGGCGAGATTGATGACGATTTTCTTGCCGGGAATCCTATAGCCGATGGACTGCAAAGCAGTTACAGTCCGCAGCAGACTTTCCTTGACCGCCACGTCCGGCAGCCCGCACAGATGCACCCCTATACCTAAAGTTATGTCCACTTCTACGGTGACTCCCGCAGCGTCGATGCCTATGCATTTGGCACCATTGATATGTACAAGCATTTTATTGAATTTTCGTTAAAACAGATTCTTGATTATATTTGCGCCATGCTAAGGCAAATCAACATCCCCTCTCTCGAGGCTATGCCCGCTGTTGCGAAAGAATTTCTCGCAAGTATCGAAGGGCATTCTCTCATAGCTTTCCGCGCACCTATGGGCGCAGGAAAAACGACTTTCATATCGGCTCTGTGTCGCAGTCTCGGCGTAGATGCCGATGCAGTCAGCTCCCCTACTTTCGCAATCGTGAACGAATATAGGACGGCGGCAGGTGAAAGCGTCTACCACTTTGATTTCTATCGCATCAATAACGAGAGGGAAGCCCTTGATATGGGCTTGTATGAATACCTTGACAGCGGCTGCCTCTGTCTGATGGAATGGCCCGAGAATATCGCAGAACTTCTTCCGGAAGAAACTCTTATGGTAAGCATAGAGGTCCTGGAAGATGGTACCAGAAAACTCTCTTGGGAAGACGGCAATCACTGAGCGTCGCACACATAGATTCCTGTAAGATACCCGTCAATGGGTATCGTCTCCCTTTGCCCGCCACGCCTCCAGACGAAAGGCCGAAGAGTGGAATCCCTTGGATTACAGCATACATACAGCTGCCTGTCGTGGGTCATGGCACATCTCTGCCCGCCGAAACGCACATCATCTATAACTTCAGTTTCCCCCGCCATACCATAAGGCCTGATACTGATGCCGTTTTCTGGATTTCCGGAAACTATGTTCAAATCCCCTCCATCCATATAGTAATGATACAGCCCGTCGTAGGTATACGCC
>CAZNDD010000071.1:0-5067 GCA_964571735.1 uncultured Muribaculaceae bacterium
CGGCTCTCTTCAAGAGAGGATTGAATCTCTTTCCATTCCGACCAAAGTCTGGAGACCTCACCACGCAATTCTTTGCACGAAGCGAAATCGTCCAGCAGCGAAAGTTGGAATGAGCCTTGCTCCAACAGCAGATTCTGATGCTGCGAATGAATGTCTATGAGCCGGGACGAAATCTCCGAGAGCAATTTCAGATTGACCGGAGAGTCATTGACAAAACTTCTGGATCTTCCTGTGGCATACACTACCCTGCGGATGAGCAGGTGACCGTTCTCCCATTCTATATCCTCCGCTTCAACGGCGGCGCGGATTAGCGGGTCTGAGGTATCGAATTCCGCCTCCACGACGCAGGTCTCCGCCCCCGTGGAAATCACCGACGCGTCAGCCTTGGCTCCAGTCAGTAGCGAGAGGGCCCCAAGCAGAATAGACTTACCGGCTCCGGTCTGGCCAGTAATTATGACAAGGCCCTCCGGAAAATTGACATCCAGAGAGTCTATCAGGACATAATTGCTTATATGCAGAGTCCGGAGCATGGGAGATTATTCAGACTGGAGTCCGCCCTCGCTATGTGCGGTACGATACTCGAGATCGCCCTCATTAAACTCCTCAATGGCAATCAGAGAGGGTTTGGGAAGAGACTCGTAGTAACGGGAAATAGCAATCTGCTCCTTGTTCTCGAATACTTCTTCCATGTTGTCGCGATCGGTCTTGACTTCCTCAAGTTTCGCGTTGATTTCTTTCTTCTCCTCGGCGGAAATCTGGTTTGCACGCTTGGAGAGAATCACCACAGTCTCGTAAATGTTGCCTGTAGGTGCCGCAAGATTTTTGGTGTCGCGGGTCTGAGTGTTGCCCGGAACTTTTTTGATATCTATCATAATATTGTTTGTTATCTGTATGCTGTTCGTTTAAAGCAGCTGCTATAATAAGGTACGCGTGCGCGTCCGTCCAAAGTTTCAAAAATTTCTATTCGTCCGCGAGATCCTTCCCTCGGACCTTCTTGTAAAGACCGTCAAGTTCCTTACGGTAAGGAGAATCGGGGTATTCACCCACGAAGTTGAGATAGTCGTCTGCAAATGTCATGTAGCGTTCTTTCTGCTTCTCCGGCACGCTCAGACGGGCATAGTGGTAGGAAGACATCGCGGTGTAATAGAGTATGTCCTGACGGTAAATGTTGTCGGCATCCTCCTTGAGCACATTCTTGAGAGCTACATGCGCAGCCTTGTAGTCCTCCATCGTATAATATATCTTGGCGTTCTCGTATGCCTTGCGGTCGAGCCTCTCCGAGAGGTCACGCAGCATCTTGTTGCAGACCTGCACATTGGGAGAACTTGGGTGCGCGATGATATATTCGCTTATTGCCGTAATCGCTACATAAGTCGGACTCTGGTCAAGTTCATAGCGCAAAGTGGAGCGGTAGAGGCAGTCTATGCGCAGGAACTCAGCACTCTCAGAGAATGAACTCGCGGGATAATTCTCAAGGAAATGCTGGAAATTGGCTTCCGCCGAATAGTAGTCTTTCTGATTGTAGTTACTCAAGGCCCAATAATACTGCACCGTATCGTCCTGAGCTGTACCGGCAGTCACAAGAGACAGAGATTCAAATAGTTGTGCGGAACGCTGGTATTTGCCTTTATTGAAATATTCGAACGCCGCATTGTATTTATCCGCAGTGTTGCCGCCCTCAAGCAATTGCTCATATTGTGATTTACAGCCTATAAGCATGGTAGCGAGAGCCGTGACTACAAGTGCCGCTTTGGTGGATTTATTCATTGCGAAAATTTTTATTGGATCTGCTTCAAGTACTTCTCAGCTTCAAGTGCGGCGCGGCAACCGTCCGCGGCAGCCGTAATCGCCTGGCGGAAATCAGTATTGCGCACGTCACCAGCCACGAAAACTCCAGGACGGGAAGTGCACACCCCGTCAGCTATTATATAGCCGTTTTCGTCCAATGGAAGTTGTCCGCCAAGGAAAGAGGTGTTGGGGATGCGGCCGATGGCAAGGAAGAAGCCTTCTACGGGAAGTTCAAAACTCTGACCGTCTGCAGTTTCAAAACGGGCGCCCGTCACGCCGGACTCGTCTCCGAGTATCTCTTTGGTTACGGTCAGATAATGTATGGTGATATTGGGCACGGCCTCAACCCTTGCACGGGACGCAGCCGAAGCCCTGAGATAATCCTTGCGCACTATCATGTGTACTTCTGAAGCCAATGCGCTCAGGTACAAGGCGTCTTCACAAGCCGTGTCTCCGCCTCCCACGACGGCAACTTTCTTCTTGCGGTAGAAGAATCCGTCGCATGTGGCACAAGCCGACACTCCGAGTCCGCGGAACTTCTTTTCGCTCTCGAGTCCGAGGTAGCGGGCATCTGCGCCCGTGGCGATGACAAGTGTCTCGAACTCAAACACTTTTCCGTCAGAAAGGGTGACAGTACGGGCATCCAGGTCGGTGGAAGCCACAGAGCCGCGCACAAAACAGGTACCGAGTCTCTCCGCCTGGTCACGCATCTGACTCATAAGCTGATTGGCGTCTATCCCCTCTTTAAATCCGGGGTAGTTCTCTATGATGGTAGTAGTGGTGAGCTGGCCTCCGGGCTGGGGACCCTCAATCAAAGTAGGGTCAAGCGCCGCCCTGCAGGCATAGATGGCAGCGGTATAACCCGCGGGGCCACCTCCTATGATGAGACATTTGATTTTATCCATATCTATTTTTATTAGAAGCTGTTAAATCTGTTTTAAGACAGTTTCTTCAATGTCGTTTAAACTTATTCCAGAGTCCGAAACGGATCCCTAATCAGTTACAAGTTCTCCCAAAAGAGTCGCCTGGGTACAGTCAGTTACTTTGACGCGCACGACATCACCGGCATTGTGTGTCGAATCAGTCCATACACACATCTTGCTGCCCATTGTACGCCCGCAGAGCTGGGAAGAATCCCTTTTGGACGGGCCCTCGACAAGAACCTCAAATACCTTGCCGACATCCTTTTGGTTGCTTTCCAGGCTGAGCCTGTTCTGCAGGGATATGATTTCCTCCAGACGGCGAGTCTTGACTTCGGGAGTCACATCGTCAGGATATTTGCGCGCAGCAAGAGTGCCAGGGCGTTCCGAGTATTGGAACATATACGCCGAATCAAAGCGGACAGATTCAAAAAGACTGAGAGTATCCTTGTGATCCTCCTCTGTCTCAGAGCAGAATCCAGCAATGACATCGGTGGAAATGACGCAGTCGGGCATCAGTTCACGTATCTTGGCGACGCGCTCCAGATACCATTCGCGGGTATAGCGGCGGCGCATTTTCTCAAGGATGCGGTTGGAACCGGACTGCACCGGAAGGTGTATCTGATGGCAGATATTGGGGCGACGGGCCATAACATGGAGCACTTCGTCAGAGATGTCTTGAGGATTGGATGTGGAGAAGCGCACCCGCACGGAGGGGACGGCATCCGCAACCATATCCAGCAGGCCTGCAAAGTCCAGTCCCTCGAAATTATACGAGTCCACATTCTGACCAAGCAGAGTAAGTTCCTTATAGCCTTTGGCGGCAGCCTCGCAGGCTTCCCTTACGATAGTGTGGGAGTCACGGCTTCGCTCCATACCTCTGGTATAGGGCACGACGCAATAGGAGCAGACATTGTTACATCCGCGCATGATGGAGATAAATGCAGACACTCCATTCTTATCCAGGCGCAAGGGTGCAATATCCGCGTAAGTCTCTTCTTTAGAAAGGATTACATCTACTTGAGGATGTCCCTGCGCGGCCTCTTCAAGCAATTCCGGGAGCCTACGATAGGCATCAGGACCGGATACGATGTCTACCTTGCCGCCGTCAAGCAATTTCTCCTTCATCCTCTCTGCCATACATCCGAGTATGCCGATAACGACAGGACGCGTCTTCCGCTGAAGCACGAACTGGTTGATTCTCCCGAGGATACGCTGTTCCGCGTTGTCGCGTATAGAGCAAGTGTTCGCCATTATGACATCCGCACCATCGATATCCTCCGTGCGCTCGTAGCCATGCTTGGAAAGAATGGAGAAAACAACTTCCGTGTCCGCCACATTCATCTGGCATCCATATGTTTCTATATATACTTTCTTCATCAGATTATTCGATATGTCTCCGGCATTATCAAGTTTAGCCAAAGCCTACAAAGATACACATTTGCCTCAAGAAATCCGCATCGCCGGCAACGGGTTTTCGCGTTGTTTAAGCGAAACGCGGCAAAAGCGATCTCTAAAGTTCATATTTCTTGTCATCAGCGAAAGAATAGAATGCCCCGTCACTGAATATAACATGGTCCAGCATGGCAATTTCGCAAGTGGCAGCCATTTTCTGAAGCGCCCTCGTGCGTCTCAAATCAGCATCAGAAGGCAGAGGGTTGCCGGACGGGTGATTGTGCACGAGTATCAATGCGCGGGCACCGAGTTTCATAGCGTCGCGGATTATGGCCGGACAGTCAAGGGTGACTTCATCCGAAGATCCGGAAGTAATTTTGCGCCGACAGATGAGTCTCTGGCGGCTGTCAAGCATCAAAGCCCAACATTCTTCGTGGGCAAGGCCCTTGAGACAAGGCGCCATAATCTCATATACAGTCTTGGATTCAAGGACCTGACGGGCCGCGGGAGCACCTTTTTCATCCGCAAAGCGCCTGCATAGTTCAATCGCGGCGAGAATTACGGCAGCTTTGGACTGTTTGACGCCGGGAATGGCGCAGAGATCCTCCATCGACAGACGGGACAAGCCCAACAACGAATCCCCTCCCGCACGCAATATTGTCCTCGAAAGGTCAATCACATTCATAGAAGATGTGCCGCTACGCAGCAAAATGGCAATCAATTCTCCGGTGGAGAGAGTTCCAGCACCGGCTGCAGCAAGCCTTTCACGAGGCCTTTCGCTAAGAGTCAAATCTTTGATTTTCATAGCATATAAGTTTAATATTAATCAGTCCGCCCGCCCTAAAGCATAGCTTTCTTTAACAAAAAAAGACCGACTCTCGAGAGGGTCGGTCTTAGGGTGCGATGTGGGGCTCGAACCCACGACACCCAGAACCACAATCTGGTGCTCTACCAACTGAACTAA
>CAZNDD010000072.1:0-3111 GCA_964571735.1 uncultured Muribaculaceae bacterium
GAGATGTTCTCACGGATTGCCGTCCGTACACATCTCTGCTGCATGGTGGCTCCGGTTATACTCTTGAGGGAATGGAACAAAAGCGGATGATGGGAGACAATGAGGTCACAAGACCTGCGGCGGGCTTCTTCCACCACATCTTCCGTCACATCGAGACACACGAGTACACTTCCGATTCCGCTGTCGGGATCACCGACCTGAAGACCGGAATTGTCATAGGACTCCTGCAGATCAAGAGGCGCCATATCCTCTATAACCTTAACTATATCAGAAAGTTTTGTCATATCATTCAAAATAGGGAAGCAATGATGTCATCCGAGACAAACCACTTGTCTTCAGGAATGGCTACCATTTTCCCGTCTATCTCACAACCTTGCGCGGTACGCAGACCCAACATGATTTCCTCTTCCCTTATCTGTTGAGGCGTGAGGATTTCACTCTCGCTCGTCCAGCCGTCCAAAGACGCGGAGTTCCAACTGCGTACCTGTCCGTCCTGCCCAATCCTTAAGGAGTGTGCGCCCGGACCGAGCCCCACATAGGGACTGCGAGTCCAGTATGCCGAATTGTGCCTACTCTCAAACCCTGGACGCGCCCAGTTAGATATCTCATAGTGAACATATCCAGCATCGCGCAACTTATTGCATATCAAGCTGTATTGCCCTGCACAATCTTCTTCCGGCAATTCAGTCCACTGCCCCGCCTCAACATCTTTTGCAAGTGCCGACCCGCTCTCTATGCTGAGCTGATAAGCCGAAATGTGTTCGGGGGCAAGTTCCAATATGCCATCGAGGGTATCTGAGAGCATCTCCATGCTTTGTCCTCCTATGCCAAAGATGACATCCAGACTTATATTGTCAAAACCGGCTGCACGAAGCAATCGGAAAGCCTCCCGAGCTCCCGCAGCATCATGCCTCCTGCCCATCCACTTGAGAAGTCCGTCGTCAAGAGACTGGACTCCCATGCTTATCCTGTTTACTCCTAACGACTTGATACCACCGGCAAACTCCGTTCCCCGCTGGATTATGTCATCCGGATTGACCTCGACTGTAAATTCGTCGAAACTGCGCCAGGGGAGGGCGTTCAGCAGTTTTTCAAAGAAATGCAGCGGCATCAGCGAAGGCGTCCCGCCACCCACATAGAGAGTGTTTACGCCCCGTGTCGCAGCCATTTCGCCGGAACGGCTTTCAGCTTCAGCCAAAAGCCCTGAAATGTATGTCTCCGTCAAAGAAGAGTCCCCGCCACAGACATTGGAATAGAAGTCACAATACCTGCAACGGCTCCTGCAAAACGGGACATGCACATAAATCATCAGCGGAGCATCAACTCGGTCGAGCCCAGCTTACCGGACTTGGAGTATACTTCAATAGTGTAAACGCCCTTGTAATACTCTTCTATGCCGTTGACATATATCACGAGGTCAAGCTCTTCACCTTCGTAATCTACTTCTCTACCCGTAGTAGCAGCTATCCTTTCGCCCTCAAAGACAAAGGAATAGCGATCTCCATCAACTGCATCGGCAGCATCCTTGGCAAGAAGCAGATTCCCATCGGGATCTTTGACTCTGACATACACCCACATGCTTTGTTTCTTGGCAAGATCGTTCTCCACCAGACTGAGTTCAACCGCAAGGCGTTCCACACGACTGTGACGGTCAGTCACCTTGTCGGAAGAGTTGTATGCCTTAGCTGCGATACCGCGGGCCTTAACCACAGAGCCGGTGGCCACCTTGGACCTGAGATCCTTGTTATGGGCAGTCAACTCGGCATTCTTGTCAGTAGCCTTGGCAAGATTCTGACGAGTAGCCACCAGTTCGTCGTTGAGTTTGCGATTCTGCTGATTGAGGGAATCTATCTGCACCAGATAACTGCGCATTATGGAACGGAGCGTCCCGACCTCTTTCTCATATTGGCGCATTTTTGCCCTGTTGGTAGCTTCCGTGCGTTTGATGCGTTCCACGAGCACCGCCACCTCTTCTCTCGAAGAGTCAAGTTGGCTGTTTATGAAGTCGTAGTCGGAGGAGAGATTTGCGTATTCGCTCTGAAGGTCTGCAACTTGCGCCGCAAGCTCAGCCTTGTCCGTCTCCAATTCCTTGACCATCTTATAGTCTCGCGACGCAACGACAGCAAGGGCAATCGCCAGCAGTACTGCTATGACAATTACGACGATAAGTGCAACTTTTGAGGATTGTTTCCTGTTGGCCTGTTCCCGCTCAACTCTTGCGATGGGGTCTTCTTTCTGCATTTCGAAAATTGTTTTTAGAATTCAGCCCATAAAGGTACAAAATTTGTGCGTAAGTAGCCCGCACGACCAAGAAGCTGTTTGAATTTATGTCCGCGGAATTTGCGCTGTTTCTCCGACATGGCAAGCCTCGGATAACAAATCCAAACAACTTCTGATTCAGGAAAACAATTTTTCAAAGTTCAAACCTATATGAAGTATATCATCAGATCCATCAAGTATTTTGTCTACCTGTGTTTTTTACTTACTTTGTTCATTGCCATTATATACATAGTTCGAGGCGGGACAGGGTCAGTGGCGGCAATGTTTAATGACGGATACGATTCCCTATGGAAAATGGCTATAGTGGTTGCAGTGTTCTCGGCATTGTATCCCACTTTCGGATACGGCAAGCGCAATATCACAGCACCCGGCTCTACGGAAGAGATTCTTCCCAAGATAAGCGAATTCATGAAATCACGCGGCTACATGCTCGTTGAGGATAAAGACGGTGAGAAAGTCACATTCCGCAAGACAGCCCTTTCAGCCCGCATCACGAAGATGTTTGAAGACAAAGTGTACTTCACCAGAACCGCAGACGGCTACGAGATGGAGGGTATCCTGAAAGAAATAGTCCGTCTGGACTCGGGCCTACTGGATGTCTTCAGACCTGTCGAATAGTCTCCCTGTCAGTTCAAGAAGCAGGGAGCGTTCCTTTTCACTGTCAGTTACCATTTTGATAGGCACCGCCAACAGGCGTTGCTTCAGTCTTTCGGGCACCGATGCCAGCGAAAGAAAGCGTTGCGCGTCTTTCTCGGTAGTAGCAAGCGCCGCAGTTGGGAAATGCTTTGCAACCTTATCAATGCGGGCTATGTCCCTTGCCGAGAACAGATG
>CAZNDD010000072.1:3211-5042 GCA_964571735.1 uncultured Muribaculaceae bacterium
TAGGACTTCAAGCGTAGCTTATGGGCGAAATCTGATTTCTCCTTGTCGGTGAGATTCACGGGGCATTTGCTTACCGCTATGAGATCAGCGGCAAATATCCTTTCCGGCAAATCCCTCAGGCCCCCAAATGGAAGTAGTCCGTCGTCAAATACGGGACGGGACCAATCTACAAGCACGATTGAGAAATCGGGACGGAGTTTGCGGTGCTGGAACGCATCGTCAAGGACAATCAAATCATAATCCTTGAGTTTCTCACAGCCCTCCACGCGGTTTGCATCCACAGCGACTTTCACATCAGGAAACTTCCGCGCAATCTGGAGAGGTTCATCTCCGTATTGCTCTGCAGTCCCGGCTGCATCCACTTCCATAAAACCCTTGGTCTTACGCTTGTAGCCACGGGAGAGAACCGCAAGACGGGCTTCCGAATGAGATGCGGTCAGGAATCTCAGAAGCATCTCAGTAAACGGAGTCTTGCCCGTGCCACCCACGGTGACATTACCCACGCAGAGAGTAGGAACGGCAGCCCGCGAAGACTTCTTGCGACCGGAGTCGTAAGCACGGTGACGCAGTCGAAGAATAGTCTTATAAATCAGCATAGGTAATGGCTATTCCGTCAAGTATGTCGTAAAGTTCGTTTACGTCAAGCGTGGTGACGAGTTTGAGTCTGGTCTGTTTGAAGTCCGGCAGACCCCGGAAATAGCTTGAGAGGTGCCTGCGCATTTCGTATACGCCGCGCGGCTCGCCTTTAAGCTCCAGAGACAGACCGAGATGGCGTTTGGCAAGCGCCACCCGCTCAGGCACGGACGGGTCGGGGAGTATTTCCCCTCTGTCAAGATATGCCCGGATCTGCTTGAAGAGCCAGGGCTTTCCGAAACTCGCCCTGCCCACCATAATGCCATCCACCCCGTAACGCTCGAAGGCTTCAGCGGCTTTCTGCGGAGAATCTATGTCTCCATTGCCGATGATGGGGATGTGCATGCGGGGATTGCGCTTGATTTCGCCTATCAGAGACCAGTCCGCCTGCCCGCGGTAAAGCTGGCAACGGGTACGCCCGTGCACCGTAAGTGCCTGAATACCAACATCCTGCAGGCGCTCGGCGAGCTCTACTATTATCTTGTGGTCAGCGTCCCAACCGAGACGGGTCTTGACCGTGACAGGCTTGGAGACCGCTTCGACCACCGCCTTGGTGATGGCGACCATCTTGTCAGGCTCGCGCATCATACCCGAACCTGCTCCCCTGCCCGCAATTTTGGTTACAGGACATCCGAAATTGATGTCGATGACATCCGCTCCGTGTCCTCCGACGAGTTCCACGGCATGGTCTACCATCTTGGCAGCCTCGACCATAGATTCGGGGATATGTCCATATATCTGAATACCCACCGGAGACTCTTCTTCGAGGGTTTTCATTTTGGCAAGGGCCTTTTCGGCATCACGGATGAGCCCGTCCGAGGGGATAAACTCGGTATAAACGGCAGCAGCCCCCTGTTCGCGACAGAGTATGCGGAAAGAGGCATCCGTGACATCCTCCATAGGTGCAAGCACTACCGGCTTGTCCCCGAGGTCTATATTGGAAATACGCATATTCGGGCAAAATTACGCTTTTCCCGCTTTTCCCGCAAGAGCCTTTCGTCCTCACGCAAGGACGGGCTTGGATAGATGCACCTTTTCACAAAGAATCCATGCGCTAACTCCGTATGCTTTATAGAACGCACCTTCCGGATACAAGTAAACTTGTCCCGGATTGGTGCGTTCTCTTTCGCAGATTTCCAACTTCGTCATGTGACGCAAGCGAGGGCTTCGCCCAATTATCAATATTCTGATTCGAGAC
>CAZNDD010000073.1:0-5040 GCA_964571735.1 uncultured Muribaculaceae bacterium
GGAAAAGCCATACTCGGATAGCATGTTGAAAGTAAGGATCATAAGCCCCGAAAAGGAATTGTATTGCGGAGAGGTAAAGTCCGTGCTTCTGCCAGGCTCGCTCGCTCCGTTTGAGGTATTCCCCCACCACGCCGCGATTGTATCTTCACTTGAAAGCGGAGACATATCGTTGCGGACGGTAGACGGGTCGAAGAAATCCATTCATATAGAATCAGGCTTTGTCCGCTGCGAAAAGGACTGCCTCACAATCTGTGTCGAACAATAATGAAGAGACTGCTGCACATATTGCTTTCACTGACCCTTCTGCTTCTACCGCTGAAGGGCGCGGCATCCTCCTCGTCCGATGCAGATAAACCGTTGGATATAAACGAGTACATCTTCGGACACATAGGCGATTCATACGGGTGGCACATCACTACCGTAAATGAGCATCACATCAGCATACACCTCCCTGTCATACTCCACAGCAAGACGAGCGGGTGGCATGTATTCTCATCCAAACATATAGAAGAGGGAGAGCCGTACGAGGGATTTCATCTCAATGCAGACGGCAAGCTGGTGGAGGCAGGTACGGACGGAAGCGAAGTCAGACCGCTTGACTTGTCCATTACGAAGAATGTCCTTTCCCTGTTTATCAACTCCCTGCTGCTCATACTGATAATACTCGTATGCGCCGGATGGTATCGCAGGCATGACTCAAACAAGGAAGCCCCACGCGGTTTCGTGGGTGCGGTGGAAATGCTCGTCTGCATGATTTACGACGAGGTTATAAAGCCGTGCGTAGGAGAGGATTACAAGAGATACACCCCCTACCTACTGACGGCATTTTTCTTCATTTTCTTCAACAACCTGATGGGCATAGTCCCCTTCTTCCCCGGAGGAGCCAACCTGACCGGCAATATCGCAATCACATTCGTACTCGCGATTTGCACTTTCCTCGCCATCAACCTGTTCGGCAACAAGCACTATTGGAAGGACATACTTTGGCCCGATGTACCCACATGGCTCAAAGTTCCCATCCCGCTCATGCCGGTGATTGAGATCATAGGCATG
The DNA here is from genome assembly GCA_964571735.1 of uncultured Muribaculaceae bacterium. Lineage (GTDB taxonomy): Bacteria > Bacteroidota > Bacteroidia > Bacteroidales > UBA932 > Cryptobacteroides. The sequence continues at coordinate 1,054 of CAZNDD010000073.1, forward strand.
TTCACCAAGCCGTTCTCCCTGATGGTAAGGCTCTTTGCCAATATACTTGCAGGACATGTGATGCTACTCGGCGTAGTGGCGGTGGTATTCCTCACCGCGAAATTGGGAGTCGGTCTAAACGCGGGCCTGAGCGCCATCTCGGTCATGTTCGGAGTATTTATGGACATATTGGAGGTATTGGTGGCATTCATCCAGGCGTATGTATTCACGATGCTTTCGGCAGTATTCATAGGAATGTCAAGACAACACGCATAAAATTTAAATAAACAACATTATGTTACTTACAATGATTCTTCAGGCAGCGGCGGGTGCCGCATTCGGAAAGGCTGCAGCAGCCATATCAGCAGCCATAGCAGCATTTGCAGCCGCATTCGGCATCAGCAAAATCGGCAAGTCAGCACTCGAAGCGGGTGCCCGTCAGCCCGAGTACACACAGAAGTTCCAGATGATTGCAATCATCATCGGTGCTCTCGTGGAAGGTGCTTGCCTCTTCGCCATCCTCGTCTGCATGCTCGGCGTTCTCAGATAGTATGTCTCTCATTACTCCAGATTTCGGGCTGCTGTTTTGGATGACCCTGATCTTCGCGGTGGTGTTCTTCATCCTCGCGAAGTTCGGATTCCCCATCATTACCTCAATGGTGGACAAGCGTTCTGACCGCATCAACGAAGGACTTCGTAAAGCTGAAGAGGCGGAGAATGCCCTTGCGGAATTATCTGTAACTCAAGCCAAAATGCTTGAAGAGATAAAAGCCCAGCAGGCCCAAATCATAAAGACTGCAAGCGAAAGCGGAGAGCGCATCATCTCCGAAGCCAAGGTACGCGCCACGGTCGAGGCAGACAAAATCATCACCGAAGCGCACACACGCATAGAAGCGGAGAAAGAATCCGCGCTCAAAGAAATCCGCACACAGGTCTCCGTCCTGTCGGTCGAAATCGCAGGACGCATTCTCCGCGACAAACTCGCCGACACCAAGGAGCAGAACGCCTATATCGATAGAGTGCTGGAGGAGATGGATCATAACAGGACGTCATGAACACCGGGACTATTTCGAGAAGATATGCAGAAGCGCTTTTCCGTCTCGCGGAGCAATCCGGACGAGGCGAGCAAGACTGCGCCCAAGCATTGGAAATACTCGCTCATCCCGAGCTCAAAGTAGAGCATCTTGAAGCTGACCTGCAGGCACTTACCACATTGCTCATAAAAAACGGCAGACTCCCCTATGTGAAATTCATCCTGAGGAGTTTCGTCACGATGTGGAGAAAGTCCCAAGGCATAGTTGATGTACAATTGACTACAGCTACGGCACTTCCTGAACTGGAAGACAAACTCAAGAAGTCTCTTGCGGACAAATACCTCGGAAAAATTGAATTCGAAACGCGCATCGATCCTGAAATCATAGGCGGATTCACCCTCGTAGTAGACGAGGATATGCTTGATGCAAGCGTCAAGAGCAAGTTGGATAAGGTAAACCGTGCTCTTGAAGAAATGAACAAACGAATCGTGTAATGTCACAACATATCAAAGCAAGCGAAATATCTGATGTGCTTCTGAAACAGCTTCAGGGCATAGACCTGAATGTGGGTTGGGAAGAAATCGGCTTCGTGCTGCAGGTCAGCGATGGAGTCGCCCGTATCTTCGGTCTCGCAAGTTGCGAGGCAGGAGAGCTCCTCGAATTCGAAAACGGGGAGATGGCAGTAGCTATGAACCTCGAAGAAGACAACATCGGAGCTGTTCTGCTCGGTCCTACCGACAAGATTTCAGAAGGAATGAGAGTCTCGCGCACAAAGCGGATCGCATCCATCAAGGTGTCGGAAGAGATGCTCGGCAGAGTGGTGGACCCGCTTGGAAAACCTCTCGATGGACGCGGTGAAATAGGTGGAGAAACCGTGGAGATGCCGCTTGAGCGCAAAGCCCCGGGGGTTATCTTCCGCGAACCGGTCACACAGCCGCTCCAGACGGGCATCAAGGCAGTGGATGCCATGATACCTATAGGTAGAGGCCAGCGCGAGCTGATTATCGGAGACCGCCAGACGGGCAAGACAGCCATTGCCATTGACACGATTATCAACCAGAGAGAGAATTATCTCAAAGGCAAGCCGGTGTATTGCATCTATGTGGCTATAGGTCAGAAAGGCTCCACAGTGGCAAGCCTCGTGCAGACGCTCCGTTCGAAAGGAGCCATGGATTACACCATAGTGGTATCCGCATCAGCCGCCGAAGCTGCCGCAGTGCAGTATTTCGCTCCGTTTGCAGGTGCTGCCATAGGCGAATATTTCCGTGACACGGGCAGAGACGCACTGATCATCTATGATGACCTTTCGAAGCAGGCGGTGGCGTACCGCGAGGTTTCACTGATTCTGCGCCGTCCTTCGGGTCGTGAGGCCTATCCGGGTGACGTGTTCTACCTGCACTCGAGATTGCTTGAGCGTGCAGCTAAGATTATCTCCCAGCAGGATGTGGCGGAACAAATGAACGACCTTCCAGAGTCACTCAAAGGCAAGGTCAAGGCGGGCGGTTCGCTTACTGCCCTGCCCATCATCGAGACCCAGGCGGGCGACGTGTCGGCGTATATCCCTACCAACGTGATTTCCATTACTGACGGTCAGATTTACCTTGAGAGCAGCCTGTTCAACCAAGGACAAAGGCCTGCCGTTAATGTAGGTATCTCCGTGTCCCGAGTAGGCGGTGCCGCGCAGATCAAGTCCATGAAGAAGGTCGCGGGCACATTGAAGATAGACCAGGCTCAGTACCAGGAATTGGAGTCATTCGCCAAGTATTCTTCTGACGTAGACAAGATTACGGAGATGACTCTGGACAAGGGGCGTAAAAATTCCCGCTTGCTCATCCAAGCGCAGTATTCACCCTTGAGCGTAGGCGAAATGGTCGCGATACTCTACTGCGGCACGCACGCGCTTATGTCCGAGATTGCAATCGAGCAGGTAAGCGAATTTGAGAGTCTCTTCCTCGCGAAGATGCGGGCGGACTACTCCGATGTCATCGAGAGTCTCGCCGCCGGCAATCTCACGGAGCATGAGACCAAAGCCATCGAAGAAACAGCAGCAATAGTAAGCAAGAGCCTCGTGTCGGTCGACGGTTCGGCAAGCATCTGATTATGGCATCACTCAAGGAAGTCAAAGGGCGAATAGATTCCGTAAAAGGCACGCTGAAGATAACTTCAGCTATGAAGCTCGTTGCCTCCGCCAAGTACCACAAGGCACAGATTGCGGCAGGACGACTCGAAGAGTATCAGAAGGAGCTTTCCGCTATACTCGAGATGCTCCCTGCTGGAGGTGATGTGAAATCACACGGGCAGGCCTGCGCAAAGACTGCGGTCGTGGCGTTGAGTTCCAACTCTTCCCTATGCGGAAGTTTCAACACCAATGTCATAGCTAAAGCGCATGAGACAGTAGCAGCTGAAGGCGGGACGGAGAATGTCGTCCTGTACGCCATCGGGCGCAAGGTCGCAGATTCGTTTGCACGCACAGGCTTGAAATCCGTACGGGATTATAGCGAATTGTCCGCACATCCGACTTACGCCGAGGCCGCCGCGCTTGCGGACGAATTGGTGACAGGATTCAACGAAGGACGCTTCGACAAGGTGGTGCTCGTATGGTCGCATTACCTCTCGGCTTCAAGCCAGAAGCCCACGGTTGATACTTTCCTCCCCTACGCCGCAACCGAGAAAAGCGTCAGCAAGGAAGAACTCCTGCAGGAGTACATAGTGGAGCCAAGTTGCGAAGAACTTTACGCGGAACTTCTACCCAAGACTTTGAGGCTCAAGATTTTCGCCATATTGCTTGACAGTGCGGCATCCGAACATGCGGCCCGTATGATAGCAATGCAGACAGCAACGGACAACGGCAACGAACTGCTTTCAGATCTCACCCTTGAGTACAACAAGGGACGCCAAGCAAAGATCACTTCCGAAATCCTTGACCTCGCAGGCGGAGCGGCAGAAGGATAATCTTCCGACCAGACATAAAAGG
>CAZNDD010000074.1:0-5025 GCA_964571735.1 uncultured Muribaculaceae bacterium
GTGCGGGCGGTGGGACTCGAACCCACACGAATTGCTTCACAAGATCCTAAGTCTTGCTTGTCTACCAATTTCAACACGCCCGCAAACGTGCTTCATACAAAGAACATCACGCAAAAATAACAATTCTTCCCCTCAATCCCAAACTCGGCTGCAATTAATAGATTCAATCGCATTTAAAGCCGAAGTTCGCTATCAAACACTCCTAAAAACTCCAGATTACGGCAACACGCTCACCAGATACCGGCACTTGTCCGGATTCCCAAGCGTCTTGGTCAGATCGCAAGAAAGTTTTACGCAGTCATGCCACTCGCGCAGCTCCGTAATCCTGCACTTAGTTAGCTTGATTACGATATTCATCGGCGTGCACCCCGTCACATCGCAAGTCAGGAAAGTCCCCACGCCATACGAATCCTGCACCTTGCCACGGCAATACTCGTGAATCTCAAGAGCCCGCTCTATATTCAATCCGTTGCTAAATACCACCTGCTTGGTCATAGGGTCTATCCCCAGCGACTTGTACTTCTCCACAATCTTGTCCACCTGCTCCTCCTCCTTGCCGCTGTCTACGCGCAAGCCCTTGTACATCATCGCCATCCTCTTGCTCAGATTGCTGAAGAACACCTTGTCCCCGAAGCAGTCATACAAGAAAATCCCGTTGTCTCCATCGTAGACATCGCTGAACTTCCTCATCACATTGAAATTGCACTCGAAGACGCCACTCACGTTCTCCTCGAAGGAAATCAGCTGGTGCGACATCGTCCCCAACGGATTGAGATTGTACTTCATGGCAAGATACACATTGCTCGTGCCGGTAAATACTCCACTCCACTGAGAGCGTGAGCTATAAATCTCGGGATGCAGATACACTTCCTTCATTGTGCGTATCACCATTTCCTGATGCGCGAAACTGATACGCCTGCGCGTGCCCATGTCGCCAAGAGTCAGACCGCCGTCGAATATCTCTATCGACTTCTGTCTTGCGCGCTCTTCTTCCAGTGCGGCGTCATACCTCTCCAAATCGCCCCTCAAAATGTGCATCAACTCGCTTATGCAAGACAACAGCGGCATCTCCCACATGATGGTGGAGAACCATTTGCCCTTGACGCTTATCGCGAGATGCCCCTCCTCGTCCTGACTTATAGCAACCTCATCGGGATTGAACCTATATCCTCTCAAGAAAGTGAAATACCAAAGCGGAAGATATACGCAATGGTCTGTCAGATAGGCGATTTCCTCTTCGGTAATAACCACGTTACGCATGTATTCCACCTGCTCGCGGAGCAATGCATCGAACCCCTTGGGGTAAATCTGATGGTTGCGGTCCATGAATGTGTACTCTACCTCGGCGCGGGGATATGTCTTCAGGACATAATACTGACAAGTGAATGTATACAGGTCATTGTCAGTGAAATGCGAAATGAGCGGTTTCATAATAGATGCTCTTTAATGGAACGGACACTAAAGTCCGAATGCTTCCTTGATGGGTTCTATCATGTCAAGTTTCTCCCAACCGAAGAACTGAACCCCGTCTTTGACATAAGGTGTGCGTCCCATGTGCCCGTAAGCTGCGGTCGGACGATAAATCGGCTTCTTGAGATCAAAACGCTCAATGATGGCAGCAGGACGGAGGTCAAACAATTCACCGATTTTCTGTGCGATATATGCGTCCGTCGCCTCACCTTTCTCATGTGAAATCTTGTCCACATTCTCGGGCTTCACATGAGCACTGCCGTAAGTGTCGACGAAAATGCTCACAGGCTCTGCCACTCCGATGGAATATGCGAGTTGCACGAGAATCTCGTCCGCGACTCCTGCCGCCACGAGGTTCTTGGCAATATGTCTTGCCGCGTAAGCTGCGCTGCGGTCTACCTTGCTGGGGTCTTTGCCGGAGAATGCGCCGCCGCCGTGTGCGCCGCGTCCTCCGTATGTATCCACGATAATCTTTCTTCCCGTCAGTCCGGTATCTCCCGCAGGACCACCGATTACGAATTTGCCCGTAGGGTTGACAAGCAGGGTGTAGTCATCTTTGAAGAGAGATGCCTCCGACTCGGGAAGCGAAGCGAGCAGGCGGGGGAGTACGATTTCCTTTACATCATTCTCGATGCGTGCGTGCATGGCTTCATCGCTGTCGAACTCATCGTGCTGTGTGCTGAGTACTATGGTGTGTACGCGCAGCGGTTTGTGCTTTGCAGAAAACTCCACCGTGAACTGGCTCTTTGCATCGGGCCTCAGATAAGGCATGGGGCTATTCGGCTCTTTGCGGATAGCTGTGAGCACCTGGAGGAGCTTATGCGAAAGAGAAAGAGCCAGAGGCATATACTCGGAAGTATCCGTGCAGGCGTATCCGAACATCATACCCTGGTCTCCGGCGCCCTGTGCGAGGACCGGTCCGCGCCTGACACCGCGTGCGATGTCTGCGCTCTGCTCGTGAATGGTCGAAATGACTCCGCATGAAGAAGCGTCAAAGCCGTATTCCGCCTTGGTGTAGCCTATGTCTGACACCGTCTTGCGCACCACGGCGGGGATATCCACATATGCGTGCTCCGAACTCACCTCGCCGCCGACGATGACAAGGCCCGAGGTGCAGAAAGTCTCACAAGCCACATGCGCATCGGGATCCTGACGGAGAAACTCGTCAAGCACTGCATCGGAAATCTGGTCTGCGACCTTGTCGGGATGACCTTCGGAAACTGATTCAGATGTGAAAAGATAGCTCAACCCTTGGGGAGCTGTAGAAGAAATCTCTTTGTTCATAACATTTTAGCATTTTTGCAGCCTTCCGGCGATCTTCGCCACCCTCCGGCTCCTTAACGAGGTTGCAAGCAGTTCAAATCTCTCCTCGCTTAAAATGACCGCAAAGATACAACAAAAAAGCGGTATCTGTAAGAAGAATTTATGCCCTCTCCTTATTGGCAGAGTCAAGAAGCAAGTGCAACATTACAATAAATTTTTGAAAAACACGTCTTTCGGAGTTGAGAAGTTGAGCTTTTCTTTTGGCCTCCTGTTGAGTTTATACTGTATTTTGACTTTTCAGGTTTTGCACCTGAGCCATAATACCGACTTTTCCGTACATGGAGCCCTAAAATTAAGAACGCCTCCCCAGTATGCTGTCTTACGACGCGCCTGGGGGGCTTATTATCTCAGTTTTGGAACTTTCTCGTTTTGCTCTCACAATGTTAAAACTCTTTTTTGAATTCGCAAAACTTATTTCAAGTCGGCCCAAAGGGGATGATTCTCCCATCCAGGTTCGGTTACAGATCCCCGTCTCGGACCACTCTTGGTCTCGCCTTCAATGGCTGGCAGGTTGCTGGGAACCATGGGGCCGTCAGGACGTAGTTGAATTAACTCTCCGGCGCCATTCCCAGGCTGTGACTCTTGGCTCTTATAACGTCGCTTGCTATCATCGAAGTCCCACAACGGGACACCGACCTCGGCGCAGCGCTCCTTATAGGTGACATTGTGCTCCTTGCTATAGGTCACAATATCGAGTATCGTCTCTTTGCTTTGCGTCTCTTCGCATTTTTCCGCGAAGGTACGAAGCCGAGATCAACTTTCAAGGACGTGGTTCACCGGACGCTTACATAAGTTTAATTCAACAAGTTCAAATCAATGTCAGGGACTATAACCTCCGTAAGCTTATCCTTTATAAGGAACCCCATGTAAAGAGGTATTGTTAGAATCTCCTTTTCGCGACCCACATTATATTGCCCAAGTTTGATCGCATTGTTCAAGTGATAAACATTCTTATTTTTCAAGGCTGTTTTCAGACTCTTTGTCTTACCTGATTTCGCCTTGACTTCAAGCACTATACATTCACCCTTGTATCGCACAAGAAAGTCCAATTCAAGACCGCTGTCCTTTTGGAAGTAGTACAACTTTTGTCCTGACTTACAAAGAAAATCTGCCATTAGATTCTCGAATATAGCACCTTTATACCCCAGAAGATTGCCTTTTAGGATGTCGGCTTGAGTGCCGTAATCAAGCATAGCCACAAGAAGTCCGATATCAGTAGTGTATAACTTAAAACACTCTATAATAGAATTACCCTCAAGTGGCAGTTCTGTAATCTGCGTATTATAACATCTCTTTGCTATACCGGCATCTTCAAGCCACTGAAGACTACCTATATATTGAGAAGAGCGTCCTCCTTTGCGTACTATTGAATACTGGAATTTCTTATTATCCTTAGCTAATTGTTTGGGGATTGACTCGAAACACTCACGAATACGAGGCTTGTCAGCATCATCAGTATACTTGACCATATCCTCCTCATATTCATCAATAAGGTTGCGCTGCACTTTGTATGTGAGCTCAATATTTTTGGTTTCAAGAAATGTATTCACAACCTCTGGCAGACCTCCGACAATAACATATCTGTACAACAATTCCATCATTACTTTGTGTATGCCATCGGGAACTACCGTCTCATTTTCAAAACAGGCTTTCACAGAATCGATAACCTTGTCGTTGATTCCATTTGCCCACAAGAACTCCTCAAAATCCAAAGGGTACATTTCGACCACAGTCTCATACCCAACAGGGATAGAGTCTTGTCCGTCCTCGATTGTCTTGTCACTTTTACCATATCCCCTCACACCCAAGAGAGAACCGGTTGCAATAACATCAAAACGCCCATCTATTTGGAACGACTTTAATGCAGTTCTTGCCTCTCTGCACTCCTGAATCTCATCAAGAATAATGCAAGTCTTTCCGTTAACGAAACGACTGCCCGGAATCAAGGCAGACAAGTTAAGGATAATGGTATCAACATCTATATTGCCGGCAAAGGCTGACTTTTTATCAGGTTCAAGAATGAAGTTCATATAAACCACACTCTCATAATTCTCCTTTGCAAACTTTTGGACGATGTATGTCTTTCCGCATTGGCGAATACCTTTTATCACAAGTGGCTTCTTGGATCCAGTGTTTTTCCACTCAACCAAAACGGACTCAATTTTTCTTTTCAGCATCGTATTTCATATTAGTTTGAGTGCAAAATACACTTTTCCTACCGAATAAACAAGA
>CAZNDD010000075.1:0-4840 GCA_964571735.1 uncultured Muribaculaceae bacterium
GTCAGGATTTCTTTCGTGCGGTCCAATCCGAGCGTGCTATGACTGCAAATCTTGCGCCTCGCCCGTCTCATCCGTCTGACCCGTACAATCTCAAATGGAAACGATACCGTCACAAGATAAAGATAGGAGTGGGGGATATGTACACGGATGCTCTGGCTTTCGGCGAGTCCCCGCATAGATCGTACATATCGCTACCGGAGTCATATCATTTCCTTGAACAACAGGATTATAACTATTGCCCTCATATTTTTGCGGAATACTCGTTCCGTCTTTCTTCTAAGATCGAAATAGGCCTTCAGGGCGACTTCTTCTCTTTCGACTGGAAAGATGTCAAGTATCAAGGCGGTTCTGACGAGCCGGTGGAAGTCACTTCTCAGTGGTGCTCCAACTATGCTTTGATGCCGCAGATTATGTATATATGGAAGGAAAATGGTTATTGGCGTCTGTATTCGACCCTCAGGGCAGGACTTGCCGTCAATACGGGGTCGCAGACGGATATCTGGGGAAATAAGACGGTTTATGGCGTGGCGCTGAGTCCTACTTTGATAGGAGTGGATTATGCCCGTGGGGATTTCTTCGTAGCGGCGGAGATAGGAAGTCACATTGCGTTAGCTAATGACTACACTATCTTTTCGGCTTTGAGTAAGGCTGTTTCGGTGTCGGTTGGAGTAAGGTTTTGATTGATTATGAATATTCGTCCTTTACTTCTGGTACTTTCGCTTGCATGCGCTTTTTCCTGTACTAAGGAAGAAGTGCATTGGGTGGATTTTACTTCTACTTCTCAGGCGTCTAAGGACTTTTTCAATGTATATATGCAGAAAGTGGATAATCTGTCTGAAGACGGTATTCCCACTGACTGCTATCTGCCCGGGGGCGTGTCGCTCAGTGAATATGAGGGCAGCTCCGAGACCCGGGCTACGACTATTTCTCCTAATCTGTTCTTTCAGAAACTACTCGGGTCCAACAGCGGAGGGCAGGTGACAGAACTCGCCGGTACCTATCGCTCGATTGATACCAATGGCGATGAGATAATGCTTTCCGGCAAGGTGATACTGCCTTCTGACGGTAAATTCGAGAGATATATGCTTGTCTCTCACTACACCGTGGGCTCAAATGCCGAAGCCCCGTCCAACTGCTTCTCCATAGAAGGCATATTCGCGACTATGGGCTACTGTGTGATTGTGCCGGACTATCTCGGCTACGGCGTCACCTCTCACCTTGTGCACCCCTATCTCGCCATGGATCTCACAGCGCGCAATACCCTCGATATGTATCTGGCGGTCAAGCCATTTATGGAGGCGTGCGGGGTTGCACCCGAATACGACGACATCATAGTGATGGGTTTCTCGCAGGGCGGTGCCAATACCATGGCGGTGCAGAGGCTCATCGAGACTTCCTATAAGGACGAAATCAGTATACGAAGGGTCTTTGCCGGTGGCGGACCGTACGATGTCACCGCTACTTATGACAGCTTCGTGACGACCAACCATGCGGCCTATCCATGCGCAGTGCCGCTTGTGGTACAGGGTATGCAGGTGGGCGCCGGGCTTTCGCTTACGATGGAGAGTTTCGCCACTCCACTTGTCTATGAGAACCTCGACGAATGGTTCAATTCCAAGCGCTATACTACCCGCGAGATGAACGAACTGCTTGGTACTCACACTACAAGCGACTTGATTTCGCCGGCGGGACTTGATCGTACTTCATACGAAGTTGCGGAACTCTATATGGCGATGAATGCCAATTCGATTATCAAGACCGGGTGGACTCCCAAGGCTCCTGTCTATATGTTGCACTCGATGGATGACGATACGGTGGACTTCATCAATGCCATGCACGCCAAGAGTACATGGGAGGATGCCAACATAGTCTACAACTTCGGGCATTACGGCAACCATACCAAGTGCTATCTGCGCTTCATATCCACGATTTCCACTATTTTAACTGAGGAGAAGTTGTCTAAATGAGAAAATTCCTGCCGACATTGCTTCTTGTATTGTACTTTATGGTATCGTGCCGTACAGAATCGAAGTATCATCTTGTGGGCGTGGACATTACCATAGGTGTCAAGGATGTGACCCGCGGTTATGTTAGGGCTGAGTTCTCCACTTCCAGGGATGCCTATTATGTGACCGGGTGTATGCCGGTGGAGTCTGACTATGACCCGGAGAACAAGAGCGAACAGTTTATGGTCTTGATGGTGGACTCGCTCTATCGCGAATATCTGGACTGGAGATATGACTACCTCAAAGACCAGGAGGACTATATCGCTGACTTTGCATCACATAGTCTCCAATATGGCTCGTCTGAGAGATTCTTCCAGGGTCTTGAACCGGACACTGCTTACTGGGTCTATGCCTTTGTGGTGGACCCTGATACCAAGTCTCCCTACGGAGATTTATATCTCCAACTCGTTGAGACTCTTGACAAGGCGGAGAACCGCATATGGTTCGATACCCGCGTACAGGGCTCATATCTGTATATGTATCCGCGCATAGAGTCGGATGGGGCAATAGCCGAAGACGTGCCGTATACCGGCGGGGTGCTGGACTCGTTGGCGATAGTTTCCAGGTATCCTTATCCTGAAGGAGAAGACTTCAGTTACAGTCTGAATCATTTCTGTGAGGAACTGTATTCGACTGCATATACTTACGGCATTCTGCCTCGCATTACCTATACCGGTATTCGACAGATTAATTTCTCCGGTGAATGGACACCTGGCAACAGCTATTATATCTATATGGGAGAGCTGGACGGTGACATAGTCAACCGCACCTTCTTCAGATTTACCTACGACAAGGAGTCCCGCGTGCAGGATGTGAAAGAGTATTTCAGAGAAAAGACTGTCAGCGAGCTTTGAAGTTCTTTTCGATGAATTTGTCTATATAGTCTTGAAGTTCAGGTGAGTCCTCTACTTTGACATCGCTTCCGAGTCCTATGCAGAATCGTCCAACGCCCTCGAGTCTGCTGACTTGGGCTTCGTAGATCCAGCTGTCACCATCTTTGCGAGTGTCTGCTTCGGTGAGCGGAAATTCCTCTATCAGAAGGTTTTTTGCACGTAGGCTCAGTCGAAGCTTGACTTTCGTCTGCTCGTCCGAACTCATGTGAAATGCGTCTATGGTCTGTCTATGGTGCTCCGTCTCGTGCTCCCAATTCTCATTGAGTACATCTACCCATTCGATGCGCGGAATCTTAAATATTCTGCATCCTTTCTTCTCGCAGTCGTATGCCCAGACCTCTATGTGGTTGTTGGTGAAACCAAATGGCTCTACGAGTCTGTCCTTGACTGCGCCGGAATTGGATGAGGCGTAGTTCTTGAGCAGTACCTTTTTCTTCTCCTCCATGGCTTCACCGAGTGCCTGAATGGAGGCCGCATTGGATTTGCTTCCCTTGAACTCGTTGATGCTCGTTAGGTCGTATATGGCTGCAAGTTTTTTATACAGAGAAGCCTTGAGGGTGTTCGTGCTGTTGAGGTTTTCTATCAGATTGCAGACGATTTTGGCTTCTTCATCGGAGAAATAGACGAGTCTGTTCAATTCTTTGGCTCCGCGCGGGAGTGAAACGAGCCGGTAGACATTGCCGCGGACCTTCTCCACGGCAAAGCCTGCCTGCTTGAAACTGTCTATGTAGCGGTAGATGGACCGGTACGACGTGTCGAGTTTGTCCGCAAGCTCTTCTACTGTGAAAAGCACATTGCCGGACATGAGCCGCATAAGCCGCAGCAGCCGTTCTACCTTGGGTTGTTCCATGATTTAAAACAATGCTACATTGTCGAAGGAGGGTTTTAGCTCTCCTTTCTCTATTTTGTGCACGATTTCCACCACCTTGTCGTTGTACGGGGTGGGGAATCCGACCTTGCGTCCGTAGGCGGATACGACTCCGTTGATGGCCTCTACTTCGGTGAGTTTACCCCTTTCTATATCCTGTAGCATAGAGGCCTTGAGAAGGGCGTGTTTCTTGATGGCTATGGGGATGATGGCAAATGACAATGCTTTCTTCAGGCCATTGTGATAATCAAGCAGTTTCACTACATCTTTGCCCTGAATCGGCTCAATCTTGATGCCGCCCTTGGCGCATACGTCGATGCACTCCTTGATAAGGGCCTGGACTATGCGGCGGGAGTCCTTGCGCTTCGCGGCTTCGCCGAATGTGCTGCCGCAGACTACGCTCATTCCGGAGAATGCCGCATTGATGAGCAATTTGCTCCAGCGTGTTCCGATGAAGTTCGCGTCGATTTCCACGGGTCCCATCTTTTCGAGCAATGCTTTGACCTCGTTGAGATGCTTGTTGGGCTTTTTGCTTAATGAGCCGAGTGAAAATGTGAGTGAATCGGGTGCTGAAGTGAGTTCGCACACGCCAGGACGAAGCATTGTCGCGCCCCATGCTACGGTGCAACCGAGCACTCTGTCTTCCCCTACGATTTCGGCGATACCAAGCTCCGGTATACCGTTCTGCAGAGTTACTATGACACCGTCGTCCGCGAGGAAATCCTTGAGGAATCCTACGACCTCATCGTTGTGCAACTGTTTGGTCATCAATAGAATTGCATCGTACTTCCCGCTCATCTGGTCGGGTGTAAGCGCGGTGACTTTCTGGATGAATTCTACGGTTCCGACTACATGTGCACCTCTGGTCTGGAGTGCCTCTACATGGGATTTGTTGTGATTGATGAGGTCTACCTGTCCTCCGTTCTTGCTGATGTAGGCGCCGAGTATGGTTCCGAGCGAACCTGCGCCATAGATAGCTGTTCTCATATTCTTATTTCTTGTTGTTGGTGCAAAAAAAGCATCCGAAATTTCGGATGCTCAAATATAGATATTTTCCTGGAGTTTCGCGGAAG
>CAZNDD010000076.1:0-4807 GCA_964571735.1 uncultured Muribaculaceae bacterium
AAGATAGTGTTTTCTTTTGAGTTTTCGACTAAAAGAAACTATCTTCGCAGGTTCTGAATCATTTCAGCAGGAAATCAAAAGATTAAATTATGAATAAAGTTTTAAGAGACAACAAAAGGATGAGGTGGGGCATGCTGCTCATCATATCCTTTGTAATGTTCGCCGCCTACGTTGCGTCGGACAACATTTTCGCAGTGGAGAACACCCTGACCGGGAGCCTCTATCAGATTACCGGCAGCGAATACAGCCAGCTCGCTGGTGCTTATTCAATTTTCAATGTGTATCTACTGATGCTCATCTTCGGAGGTATCATCCTTGACAAGATGGGAATAAGGTTCACCGGAATAATGTCCACCATACTGATGGTAGGCGGAATCGGAATGCTGACCTATTCTCTTTTTGACCTCAGAAGCCTCGTGGCAGCAGGTGCAGAAATCCCTATGGTGAAGTTCCTCGGATCGGAGATGAGACAGCCCGTGTTTTGGTCCGTGATAGGCATAGGAATCTATGGCGTAGGCGCAGAAATCGCCGGAATTACAGCCACAAAAGCTATCGCAAAGTGGTTCTTAGGATATGAAATGGCACTCGCCATGGGTCTGCAACTCGCACTTGCAAGGCTCGGCACCGGCCTGGCATACGGAGCTACACCCGCTATCGTCAAGGCGGCTTCCGGAAATGTAGGTATCGCGGTGCTTATCGGCCTCGGACTTCTGACTTTGGGTCTCGTCGCATTCCTCTTCTATTGCATATACGACAGGAAACTCGACCGCCAGCTCAAATCTCAGGGCGTAGAAGAAGCGGCAGCCAATCCGGAAGACGAATTCCATTTCAAGGACATTCTTGAGGTATTCAAGAACCCGGCATTCTGGATGATTGCGTTCCTCTGCTTGTTGTTCTATGCGGCAGTCAATCCCTTCCTTAAATATTCTACCGGAATGATGATCAACAAGTTCGGCATCAGCGAGACTCTGGCCGGATTGTTCCCTATGATTCTTCCTATGGGTTGCATTGTACTTACACCCATATTTGGCGGAATCTATGACAGAAAGGGACACGGTGCGGGCCTCATGATACTCGGTGCCGTCATCATCACATTGGTACACTTCATCTTCGCTTTGCTTCCGGACAACGGTAACACCGGTACAATGGCCGTTATAGCCATAATTCTGATGGTTTTCCTCGGCATAGGATTCGCTTTGTTGCCGTCTGCAATGTGGCCGTCCATCGCCAAGATAATGCCTGCGAAACTTCTCGGAACCACTATGGCCCTGACATTCTATATCCAGAACATAGGATTCATCTTCGTGCCGAAGGCTATCAGTGCAATCCAGGCAAGCCACCCCGGCAACTATTTCTGGTTCTCTATCTTCTTCACAGCCCTCGGAGCTGTCGCAATATTGCTTTCAATCGGGATCAAGATTCTCGACAAGAAAAAGCATTACGGACTCGAAGAGCCGAATATCAAAAGCTAAAAATTCAAGAAAAGGACATGACCCCCGAGAGTTTTTGTATAACTTTCGGGGGTTATTTCATAATATCAAGCCTCAAGATTGCGCTTTTTACGCAGCGAAATGCTGATTCCGGATTCCGCAGCGAGAACAGCAAGGAGAAGCGTACGGCTCTCGTGGGTGAGTGTAGCAAAGAGAATGCCCTGCTCCCAGCTGAACCCATAAATCTGACTCAGCGCCAAGGCCACTATATAATGATACGCGCCCATACCTCCGGGCACGGGGACCACTGTTGCGAGATTACCGACAGCCGAAATAAAAAGCGCATCAGCGAAAGTTAGGCTACTCATCTCAGGTATGGCCCAGAATACGCACTGACACATGGACACATAAAAGAACCATATAACTATGGAACTGAATACGAAGCCGGTTTTATGCTTGACTTTGCCGAAGACCTTGAATCCGTCCAGTATACCGCGTGTCCATTCCGCTATCTTTCCGAAAAACTTGCTGCGATCCTTGAGTCTGAACGTCAGAACAAAGAATACGACGAGCAGTATCAAGAACAGGACAATGAGTATGATGGTAAGCGGGGTGATTCTGCCTGCGGCAGGTTTAAGTACTGAATCACGCAGGAAACCCGTAATGTCATCGTGCTTGAGCACCAACGCGAGCAGTATCACCGCTATCGCCATCAACAGGTCCCAAGCCCTTTCCATCACCGTAGTTCCCAAGACTTTGTCATAAGAGGCTTTGGATGTGGTCACGCCCGCACAACGGACAAACTCGCCGCTTCCAGGAATCACAAGATAGCTCAGGTTGCCCATATTGGAGGCATCCCAAACCGCAACTCTTCGGATTGACGGATCAAGGGGAAGAAGAAGTTCCCTCCACCTTTCCGCTCTCAATACTATCGCAACAAGGCTCGCCAATGCTGAAAGAATGACAAAACCCCACTCCACCGTATATAAGTTCTCCACAAAGACCTTCCAGTCTATACCCCTGAGGGCCAAATACAAAAAGACGACAGCAAGAGCCGCCATCAGGGTGTATTCGAGTATTTTAACTCCTCTTTTCGCCATAGATTGGCAAATATAAGCGGTTTTTCTTAATTTTGTCCTCTAATCAGATTAAGGATGAAATCAATTCTCGGGATAGGCAATGCGCTTACCGATATCTTAGCCGTCTTGCCGGACGATTCTCTACTCAGAAAGTACCATCTTCCCAAGGGAAGCATGCAACATGTAGATATGGAGACAGGCGACCGCATCTGGCAGGCACTCAAACCCATAGGAGTAAAATATGTAGCCGGAGGAAGTGCCGCCAACACAATTTGCTGCACCTCCATTTTCGGTATGCCTTCTGCCTTTATCGGCAAGATAGGTGATGATGAATTGGGCAACTTGTTCAAAAGCGACCAAGAACAATATGGAGTCAAATCCATTCTCCTGAAGAGCAAACACTCGAGCGGGCGCTCCATGGTGTTTGTAAGCGGAGGCAATGCAGAAAGGACATTCGCCGTATATCTTGGGGCCGCGCTTGACCTTGTGCCGGAAGACTTGCAGCCCGAGTGGTTCAAAGGCTACGATTATTTTCACGTAGAAGGCTATCTCGTACAGAATCAAGCCCTTATACGCAGAGCCGTGGAACTCGCCAAGGATGCAGGCTGCATCATTTCACTGGATATGGCTTCCTACAATGTTGTGGAGAGCAACGAAGCGTTCCTGCACGATATCGTAGACAGATATGTAGACATAGTCTTCGCAAACGAGACTGAAGCCAAGGCGTTCACAAAACTTCCCACGCCACAGGATGCGCTCAACGAAATCGCGTCTCATTGTCAGACCGCAGTAGTAAAAGTAGGCAAGAACGGCTCATATGTCAAATCCGGAGATGAATCCTACGAAATTGCGCCATGGCCTGCCAATACGCTGGACGCCACCGGAGCAGGTGACACCTATGCAGCCGGATTCCTTTACGCGCATTCACTCGGTTTGCCGCTCAGAGTGTGCGGAGAAATCGGTTCCATCATAGCCGCAAAGGTGGTCGAGGTTGTTGGGACCAAGATAGATATTCCCCGCTGGAAAGAAGCCAAAGCCGAAATCCGAAAGGTCATAGCAGAACACGGCGATGCGTAATCCCATTGTACTGCTCGGTCGTGCGATTTCATTGCACAAACACCATTCAGAAAGAGAGACCGGTCTTACACCCCTATCCAAACTTCATAGCGTTATGCTGCTTCTTGATGCGGACGACGATTCCGCAGGCAAGTGCGCCTTGGCAGCGAAAAAGTATTTTGCCGCCAAGGGATTGGAATGCAAAGCCTACGCCTTCAGCGGAGAAAAGGAACATGTAGCGGTAGAAGGAACGACTCTTCTGCTAAAGCGCAATTTCAATTGGTTTGGAAGGCCAAAGAGAAGTCGCAGATCTCCTGCAGTGGATTTTGAGGCAGATTTATTCATAGACCTCACGGCTTCAGGCATTTACGCAACTGAATATTGCGCACGCTGCTGTAAAGCTGGGTTCAAGATTTCACGCAAGCAAACAAAAGATTCCATTTTCAATCTGGTAATTGAATCCGACGGATATGGTTCTGCGGAAGTATTGGAGAATCTTATTCCCCTAATCGAAACAGTAAAATAGCAGGAAAGACTCCGGAAAGATGGCGAAGAATCTATGCGCCTATCAGCCTGATGGTACCGAATATACCGAGAGACGCTGCCAACATAATGCCACCTGCAAGTATCACTCCGAGAATCACAGCTATGACACTTTTCTTAAAATCCATATTGAGAAAACTCGCGGCGAGGGTGCCGGTCCAAGCCCCTGTACCGGGAAGAGGAATGCCAACGAAAAGCATTAGTGCGAGATAAAGGCCCAAGTCGTTGGACTTTTTTGTTTCTCCTTTATTACTCTTGGCAAGTAGTTTTCCGCTTCCTTTGACGCCTTTTTGGATGCACCACGAGCAGAATTTGCCTATATATTTCTTGTCCGCACCCCACTCAAGGACTTTACGGGCAAAGAAAAAAATGAACGGCACGGGGACAATGTTGCCCAGAACCGCCACAATATAAGAAGGAACTATAGGGAGTTCGTACCCAACCGCAATAGGGATGGCTCCCCTGAGTTCTATCAAAGGGAGCATCGAGACAAGAAAGACTATAAAGTAGTTTTTGTTCATCTTTGCGAAAAGTGCACGAATTTACGAAAAAAAACTTAACTTTCGCTGATTTTGGCATGTTGCCGAAATCGTAGATACAACATATCATGTCACTCAACAAAGTAATGCTTATCGGTAACGTCGGCAAAGAACCTGAAATACGTTACCTTGACGGAAACGGACAGGGCGGAGCAAAAGT
>CAZNDD010000077.1:0-4598 GCA_964571735.1 uncultured Muribaculaceae bacterium
ATGTTCAAGAAAATACTTCCAATCCTCGCGGTAATGGCGTTATCGGCAGGATGTAAATCAACTCAAACACAAAACATTATGAATGAAAACACATTGCAGGAAGTCGCGGGACGCAAGAACTTCGGAGCGTCACACGCACTTGTCACCCTGCCCCAACCCTGCGTCATGATCGCGACTTGGGACGAAGACAAGACACCCGACGTGATGATGGCTGCATGGGCGGGACAATACGACTACAAACAAATCGTAATCAGCATGGGCGAACATAAGACCACTGACAACTTGAGACTCCACAAAGCATTCACAGTGAGTTTCGCAGACGAAAGGACGGTGGCACAATCCGATTACTTCGGCATTGTCAGCGGACACAATGTCAAGAACAAAGTCGCGGAAGTAGGCTTCACCGTGAGCCCAAGTCCCAATGTGGACGCTCCCATTGTAAACGAATATCCCCTCACCCTCGAATGTCGGATGGTAAGCCTCGAAGACGGCATACTTATAGGTGAGGTAGTGAATATGAGCGCGAGCAACGAAATCCTTGACGAAAACGGCAAAGTAGACTTCGCCAAACTCAAGCCCATCGTGTACGATGCCGCGTCCGCGAGCTACAGAGCGGTGGGAGACATAGTAGGCAAAGCCTGGAGCGCGGGCAGAGTCTTCGAGAAATAGACGCGAACGAAGAGTTGCAGGAAGACAACCCCGCAACCGAAGGACGCTGGCAAAGTCTTCGAGAAGTAAGCCCCGCCCAACGCGATAAAACGCCCTTAAAACCGCTTCAGGGCAATTTTAAATACCCTGTACAGGAGGAACTCCAAGAAGAATCATCAACTTATAAAGGAGTCCGGAAACTATGATGACCGCCGGGATAGTCAGGACCCAAGCCCAGACTATATTCTTGGCGGTCAGCCATTTAACCCTCTTGACTCCCCTATTGAGTCCGGTGCCTATGATAGCCCCGGTGACGGTGTGCGTCGTACTTACGGGGATACCGAGCACGGCTGTGATAATCAAAGTAAAAGCCCCGGACATCTCGGAGCAGAAGCCCTTGACTGGAGTGAGTTTGCTGAGTCCGTCAGCAAGAGTACGGATGACCTGCTTGCCTCCTATGACAGTACCCAAGGATATAAGTCCGAAACATACGAACTTCAACCACGAAGGGACAAAGAAAGCGCTTCCAGCAACTACCTCTCCTGCGGCAGTATAGGCGCCAGCACGGACGGCTTCGTTACCGAACAGGAACTGCATCAGCGGATTGTCAGGCTCTGCCGCGAACGCTGACGCGAATAGAATCGCAATCACGCCCATAGTCTTCTGTCCGTCATTGCCACCGAATCCGAGAGAAAACGCTGCGCTTGAGACCAGCTGAAGATGCTTGAAGGTCTTGTCGACATTCTTGGGCTTCGCCTTCTTGAGCACCAGCATAAAGAAGCAGTTGAGAAAGAAGCCCATAAGCATACCAAGCAGCGGAGAAATCACTATGAAAGCGACAATAGTAAAGATACCGCTGCCGATCAGATACTGAGAGCCGTACTGAAACCACACCGGACCGATAAGCCCACCGATAAGCGCGTGAGAGGCAGAAATCGGAAGTCCGAAACGGGTGCAAATCAGTATCCATATCACCGAGCCGAGCAGAGCCGCGAGTATCACATAGACATCCAGACACTTTGACTCCACTATACCGCTTCCCATAGTAGCTGCGACCGTCATATCGAAGACAAAAAGCGCGGAGAATATCCACAACGCAGCCCAAATCACCGCCTGCGTGGGCGTAAGAGCCTTGGTAGCCACCACAGTGGCAATGCAGTTGGCGGCATCGTTCATCCCATTCGTAAAGTTGAAAATGAGTGCGATAATCGCCGTAATAATAACTATCGTTACCATTCTTTTAGATTGCGTTTAAAAATCTGTCAATCCGGATTCGAAGCCATTTCGCCAAATTAAACAAGACCGGATTGCAAAGACAGCCTCTAACTCATTTTCACCACGATACTGCGAATGGTACCGGAAAGCCTCTTCGCTACGTCGGAGGTATCCTCAAGGGCCTGCAGAATGTTCTTCTTGCGGACAAGCTCGATAGCATCTGTCTCAAACTCAAAGAGATTGGACATATATGACTCGTATATGTCATCGCAGATATGCTCATACTCCTTGATTGAGTCGCACTGTTCGTCAAACCACTTGACTTCGTCCCTGATCTTGTCAAAATGCTGAGTCATCAGGAGCAGGCATTCCGCATCTTTCTTGATATACTCGGCAATCGTTATGAGCTTGTGGGAATTGGCCTTAGGCTGATAAATAGCTATCTTCTTGGACGCGTCGCGTATGTTGTCGAGGAAAGTGTCCATATCTTCGGCAAGCGCATGTACATCGTCCCTATCGAAAGGAGTAACGAAAGAATCTATCAAATCATCGATAATCTTGTCGGTTATCCTGTCACCCTTGGTTTCGCACTCTTTAATCAGCGAGGACAGGGCACGACGCTCGTTAGGATCTTCTTCTTTGGTTATCGACACCAAGTAATCTGCAGCTTTCAGGATATTCTCTGCCGCCTCAATGTAAAGAGGGAAAAACTTTTTCTCCTTAGGTACGAAAAGCTGGATGATTTTATCGAGTTTCATGGGTTGTATTTTGTATTAGTTCAATGTTATCGCGATCTATCTTGATAGTGGCGGTGCCGAGTATAGCAAGCCGAGCCATTATACAGGTATTGCCGTCTATCTCACAGATTTCCGCCTCTTTACCGGCAAGCGGACCACTCTTTATGCGGACCATGTCACCCGGTTTGACCGAAGACGGAGTAATCTTAACCTCAGATCCGCCCTCCACCATAGATCTAAAGAGAGCAATCTGGTCATCAGGGACAATGGCGGGAGCATACGCACCCTCGCCCTTGGAAAGATACTTTACTATATACGGAAATGCTTTGAGCGAATCCCTGCGCTGTTCTTCAGTACAACGGACAAACACGACACGGGGAATGACGGGCTTCTGAATCTTTTTAACCCTATCCGACCATTTGTGAAGCACGGTCTGCACGGCGAAGTAACATTCGTAGCCGGCTCTGGTGAGCGCATCCGCCACATTCCTATCCTGACAGGAACGGGTATATGCTACATACCAATATTCGTGGGGTTCTTTCACTTGTAGGAATCTATGACATCCCGGACTTTGAGCAGGACTTTTTCATCCACTTGGGCCTCAAGATAAGCCTCAAGCATAGAATATCGATGCAAATCCGTCCCCGTATAATCGTAATATCCCCGAGACAGGAGTTTCAGGGCTTTCTTACGCGCGGTATTGCCGTAGAATCCGACGAGGGAAGACAGATTGAGTTGGAATTTTACCCCATCAGACTTGAGATTCTCATAGTCCTTGTCGGCCATATAGAGATAGCGTTCGGGGTGTGCCAGTATGGGGAAATATCCTTTGGACCTGACACTACGCAGTATGCCGTCAAGATCGAAAGGAGGGTTGTAGTAAGAAGTTTCCACGAGAAGATGTCTCGGGAAATGCACCAGGACATCATTTTGAGCAAGACGATCCGAAAAAAGTCCGTCCATCATATTCTCTGCAGCGAGATGAAGGACAGGCACTTCCACTCCTTTCTCGTCTATTGCAGTCTTGAGATACTCAAAACGTTCACGCAGGGCATCCGGAGCATTGGGACAATCTTCCATGACATGAGGCGTCAGCCAAACCTCACTTACACCCGCATCATGATAAGCTGACAAAATCTTCAGACTATCTTCCACACTACGTACTCCATCGTCCACTCCAGGGAGTATGTGACAATGGCAGTCCACATACCCCCTGAATAGTGCCGAAAGAGGCGCTTTGTGCGAAAAAAGTCCCATCTCAAGCTATTTCTTGGAAGAATTGTCGCTATAGTTGTAGTAGCCGTAACGATCTTTACCCTTGCCGTAAGCATAGCCGTAGCTCTTGCCGTAGTGGTAGCGGGTAGAATAGCGCTTGTGATAATAGCTGTTCTCTAACTCGGTACCATTGAGGACCATCGAGATGTTGTTGTATTTACCCTCATCGTAGATGGTGTCAATGTCAGGAAGCAATGCCTTGTCAAGAAGACCTGCTCTGACCACGAAGATAGTCCTGTCCGCACTGCGAGAGATAATCTGCGTATCAGCCACGATGTCTACCGGAGCACAGTCAAGGAACACATAATCGTATACGCCCTTGAGCGAATTAATGCTCTCGTTGAAATATGAAGTACTGACAAGTTCTGAAGGGTTAGGAGGGATTGTACCTACAGGAAGCACATCCAGATCCTTAATTCCATTTACACCCTTGACTATGTAAGACTCCACGCTGTGCGAGTCAGGATCTGCGAGATAATCCGCAAAACCAAGGCCCTTGAGATTGAAGAATCCGGAGAAAGAGGCACGGCGGAAGTCGGCGTCAATCACGAGTATCTTCTTGCCCTTGATGGCAAGCGCCACAGCAAGGTTTATGGATATAAATGTCTTACCGGAACCGGGATTGAAGGAGGTAATCATAACCGCATTGCCGTCGCTTGAGCCCTTGGATACAAACTCCAAATTGGTTCTCAACACCCTGAACGCCTCGTTGATGAGGTCACG
>CAZNDD010000078.1:0-4449 GCA_964571735.1 uncultured Muribaculaceae bacterium
CCCTCACTGTTTAACAGGTTATATTTTTTTAAATATTTTGCGCAAAAAAGAATTTCGTCTTTGTACCTTGTTGTTGATTGTCTTTTCATTCTGTTTAAATTCCTCCTCTAAATGCTTTTTTATATACGCTTCAATGTTTTTTTCTCGTTTGGCTTTTTCTCTTTCCAGATCTTCTTTGAGCATTCTTCGGCACTTTGGATAGTCATCCAACTCTGGATCATCCGGATCATATAGTGGGCCAGTCGGTCCATCCAAGTGAGGGCGATACATTCCAATAACTGCCTCTGCTTCTTTCCTTAGTTCTATTTCACGCTCGCGGCGTCTTTTTTCGTACTCTTCAGCTGTTGCTTCTAAATTCGATTGTTCTTCCGAACTACACGCACCAGCTATTTCCATGTGAGAGGGAATGCTTTTCTCATCCTTAGTCTTTATAAGTTGTACTCTTTTCATAAAATTGTTGTTTGATTGTTAAATTGTGGCTCTTTTACGAGAATTTCGCAATGGAAGTTTCGCCTCTAACATCTTGTTTTTTAACTATTTTTGACTTATCTTGAGTTAAGACAGTTCCATTTCAGTCAGATATTGAGCGCGATTGTCTACTTTGGGAAAAATGTTTAACTAAAATTTTTCCGTGTCTACTTTTTTAGCTGGTACATTTTGAGGTGTAAATTAATAGGAAAACGCTGTTTTTCGCGGTGGTTTTTCATAGGAAAACGTACCCCCCCCTGTCAAAAACAGCTAAAAAACAAGACCTTACATGTGAAACTTTCGGTGTGAACACATCGTAAAAGACCCACAAATCAATAAAGAGCAAAACGAATAATTTAAACAGCAAGTATATGAGAAAAATTTTGACAGCCTTAATGGCATTTGGTCTGGCGTTCACAATGAACGCACAAACATGGCAGAAGGAGTGGAGACCAGCCGAAGATAACCTTAAAGCCCAATGGACCTACTATTGGGAAAACGACGTAGGCGAGCTTATCTATTGGGAATATTATGAAATTATTGCATTCGCATGCAAAGACGGATTCTTCGATTGTACAACTGTATTATCTAACGTTCCAGATCACGATTATTGTGCAGATGTGCGCATAGAATTTTATAAAGACTCTATCCTTTCTAAACAATTATCATATAAAGAGTGTGAGCGTTCTTTTTGGGGAACTATTATAATTCTCACTAAAGAAGAAACTGCTCCGATATGGGAGTGGCTCACGGAAGGACACAACTATTCTGTAAGATTTATTGTTAAAAGACATGACATGTCGGATTTCGATTTCACTGTAACGGGAAAATGAAAACTCTATAATAAGTTTAAGCCACTATCAGGAAGACATAACCATAGTGTATAAGGAGTGCATCTCCGGAATCAACAATTCCATTGGTGTGAAACTCGTAGACTTAGCCACGAATGAAATCAACATGAACGGGCTGCTTTGGCTGGCAGACTGCCTTAAAAACGCAAAGTCTGACGAAAAGACAGCCTTCTACGAGGTATAAGTCCAAAGTCCACACAAAAAAGGACGCCGCAGATGCGACGTCCTTTTTATTTTATTTTAAACTGACAGATATTACTCTGCCTTGCCGTTTGAACCGAGAACCTCAACGATCTTGTGCTCGTAGAGTTTCTTCATCTCGTCACGGGCAGGACCGAGGTACTTACGGGGATCGAACTCACCGGGCTTGTCTGCGAAGACCTTGCGGATAGCTGCGGTCATTGCAAGACGGCTGTCGGAGTCGATATTAATCTTGCAGACAGCGCTCTTGGAAGCCTCGCGAAGCTGCTCCTCGGGGATACCGACTGCATCGGGAAGATTGCCACCGTTGGCGTTGATGATGTCAACATACTCCTGAGGCACGGAAGAAGAACCGTGGAGAACGATAGGGAAGCCGGGGAGCTTCTCCTCAATCTCGTGGAGAACGTCGAATGCGAGCGGCGGGGGTACGAGGCGACCTGTCTTGGGGTCACGGGTGCACTGCTCGGGCTTGAATTTGTAAGCGCCGTGTGAAGTACCGACAGAGATAGCGAGAGAGTCGCAACCGGTACGGGTAGAGAAGTCGATAACTTCCTCAGGACGAGTGTAGTGAGACTCCTCGGAAGCAACCTCATCCTCAACACCTGCGAGAACGCCAAGCTCAGCCTCGACAGTCACATCGAACTGGTGAGCATAGTCGGCAACCTTCTTAGAGAGAGCGATATTCTCCTCATAAGAGAGAGAAGAACCATCAATCATAACTGAAGAGAAGCCCATGTCGATGCAGCTCTTGCAAAGCTCGAAGCTGTCACCGTGGTCAAGGTGAAGCACAATCTGGGGATTCTCCCAACCAAGCTCCTTGGCATACTGCACAGCACCCTCTGCCATATAACGGAGAAGAGTCTGGTTTGCGTAGTTGCGAGCGCCCTTGCTAACCTGAAGGATAACAGGAGACTTGGTCTCTGCAGCAGCCTGGATGATGGCCTGGAGCTGCTCCATATTGTTAAAGTTGAATGCGGGGATGGCGTAACCGCCGTCAATGGCCTTGGCAAACATCTCACGGGTGTTTACAAGTCCAAGTTCTTTGTAATTTACCATAATAGTATAATATAAAGTTTTTGCCGAGTTAAGCCACAGCGACAAAAGCCGTGACAATAAATCCTGCGAATTTAACTATTTTTGCACAAACTTTGAAATCGTTTTTGAAGCGATGACTCGCAAGCGCGTCCCATCCGCTCCAATTCTTCAAAGCGAAACCACCCCCACACACAAGTCGGGGCAATAATTCAATATGCAAATGAACGGCAAAGTCATAATCTTCTCCGCACCATCCGGCTCCGGCAAGAGCACAGTTGTGCATTATCTGCTCGGAAAGCATCCCGAGTTCGAGTTTTCAATCAGTGCAACATCACGTATGCCGAGAGGCGAAGAAAAGGACGGCGTGGACTACTATTTCATCGATGCAGACAAGTTCAAGTCACTCATAGCAGAAGATGCTTTCGTCGAATACGAGGAGGTCTACCACGACAGATTCTACGGCACGCTCAAGAGCGAGGTACAGCGCATCTGGGAGAAAGGCCACGTGATAGTATTCGATGTAGATGTCAAAGGAGCTTACAGCCTCAAGCGCTATTTTGGAGACAGCGCATTGTCCATTCTCATATTGCCACCCAGCCAGGAAGAGCTCGAAAAGCGTCTACGCGGACGCGGAACCGATTCAGAAGAAGCTATCAGAGAGAGACTTGGCAAAGCCGCAGAAGAGCTTGAATTCGCAAGGGGCAAGGCCGACAAGGAACTCGTCAATGACAAATTGGAAGACACCTTCTGCAACGCAGATCTCATCGTAGACGAGTTTTTGGGCAAATAATGAATTAGGACACACAAATAAGCCAATGCAAATCGCGGTGTATTCGGGAAGTTTCGACCCGCTACACATAGGGCACCTCGCCATTATGAAGTACCTTACCACGCCGGAAGGCGGTTTCGACAAGGTATATCTCGTTGTGTCTCCCCGCAACCCGCTCAAGGACGGAAGTCGGGAATACACTGCAGAGAGGCGGCTCGAAGACGCAAAGGAAGCCGTCGCAAGACACCCCGAACTGATGGTGGAGGTTGACGATGTCGAATTCTCACTCCCCTCTCCACAATACACCATAAGAACGCTTGACACGTTGAGAGACAGGGAGAAAGACAATTCTTTCAGCTTGGTAATCGGAGCCGATAACCTCGCAGTTTTCAGAGGCTGGCGCGACTACGAAAGGATACTTCTCGAATACGGGATTATAGTCTACCCTCGCACGGGATTCAATCCGACAGCACTTCGCGACGACTTACTGAAAGAGAATGCAGATTATCGCATCAGGCTCATCGACGCCCCGCTTATGGACATATCATCCACTCAAATCAGGGAGCTTCTCAGACAACACGAAAATACCGACGGCCTTCTGATGTAAAAAACGCCCATCGTCAGGAAAAACGCTTCAAAATACACACGCTAAACAATAAACCATTATGCAAAATAAAAGACTTGAGAGTCTCGATGCCTTCAGAGGATTCGACATGATGTTCATTGTCGGATTATCCTCCATAATAGTAGCCATCTGCAATCTATTCCCCGGTGGTGCAGACTGCGCGATTGTCAGACAGATGGACCACGCTTTATGGGATGGATTGACCTTTATGGACACGGTCTTCCCGACCTTTCTTTTCATCTCAGGGATCTCATTTCCATTCTCATACGCAAAGTCTAAAAGTCTGGGACTGAACAAGAAGCTCATTTACCTCAAGAATCTTAAGCGGGCACTGCTGCTTTTCATCTTCGGACTGCTTTATAACGGACTACTCAATCATTTCGACCTCTCCACAATGCGCTTCTACAGCGTACTTGGGAGAATAGGTTTCGCTTGGTTCTTTGCGAGCATCCTGTATATGAATTGCTCCCGCAAAGCCAGGGAAATTATTTGCGGAATCA
>CAZNDD010000079.1:0-4390 GCA_964571735.1 uncultured Muribaculaceae bacterium
GTTGACAAAACATGGCGCAAACGCAGCCTAAAAGCCATTTTCAGTGGCAATGAAGACAAAGCTTTGAATGTACTTGATGTTGCGTGCGGCACTGGAGATTACAGCATCGAAATAGCATCGAAGATGACCAAAGGAGGGCATCTGACAGGCATAGACATATCGGAAGGCATGCTCGCCGTGATGAAAGAAAAACTCTCGAAAACTTCCCTACCCGTCCCAGTAGATATAGTAGTGGGAGACTGCGAGCAGACCCCGTTTCCGGACAATAGTTTCGACAGGGTAACCATAGGCTTCGGAATCAGAAATTTCGCACACCGCGAGGCAGCGCTCAGAGAAATCCTTCGCATACTCAAGCCGGGCGGAAGGCTTGTAATCATCGAACTTTCAGTCCCTTCCAATCCTGTTTTGAAAGCCCTGTACAATGTATATTTCAAAGGCATCATGCCGTGGATAGGAGGGCGAGTGTCAGGCAACAAAGCCGCATACCGTTACCTGCCGGCTTCCGTAATAGCATTTCCTAACAAGGAAAAATGGATGCAGACAATGCAGGAGTGCGGATTCAAAGCAGTCACACACAAGTCATACAGCTTCGGACTGTGCAGACAGTATACCGGAGAAAAATAATTCATTTACAATGAACATAAAGTCCTGCATCAAGTCGCTCAGACTTCGTACCATACCACTTTCCTTGTCCGGAGTCGTACTCGGAACATTTCTCAGCATAGGAAGCACAGCCACTTCAGGCTGGAGGCTCGCATTCAGTATCATTTTCCTTTTCCTTACCACAGTCTGCCTGCAGATACTCTCAAATTTATCAAACGATCTTGGTGATTATCAGAATGGTACGGATACGGAAGATCGCCAGGGCATAAGAAGTACACTTCAGGATGGAGCTCTGACGCCTTCAGACATCAAAAAGATGATTATAGGTTCAGGAGCGCTCTGCTGCGTGTTCGGGGTAGCCATGATTTGGGTTTCATTCGGAACGCTTCTGTCCACCGTTCCGCTCATTCTTCTTGGACTCGGGGCACTGGCAATGCTCGCCGCAGTCCTCTACACCCTCGGTCCTAAACCGTATGGCTATCAGGGGCTGGGCGATATTTCGGTGTTTATATTCTTCGGACTGGTATCCGTCTGCGGAGCCTCATTCGTACTCTGCCACAGCCTCAACCCGCTTATGCTGCTACCTGGTGCCGCAATAGGATTTTTCAGCATAGGAGTACTCAATACCAACAACATACGCGATTACAGCACAGATAAAGAGACCCGCATCACAATGGTCATAAAACTCGGAGTGAAACGCGCCCGCATCTACCACGCCATTCTTATCTGTGGGGGCTGGGCGTTGATGATTGCGTTTACTTTTATCACAAAGCATTACGCTCAGTTTATATATTTCCTCACAGCACCTCTTTTCGCGAAGCATTTAAGCGGAGTGCTCAATAATGAAGATGCGGCTCTCGACCCGTTCCTGCCGCTCCTTGTCAAATCCACATTCGCATTCGCACTGCTTGCCGGGATAGGCAACTTGCTGTAGACTCGAAGTGAAAAACAAAACCTGCCAATCTCAAATGTTATGAGTTTCAGAATTACATTTAAGATTTGGAAAATCAGAGTAAGTTTTGAAATAGCACTCTGGCCCAAAGAAAAGGGGCGGGAATCCCGCCCGCCCCTCGACTTGGCAGGCATTGCAAAGATAGCCAAAAGTTATGAAAGAACAGCACATCTCCACATGGGGCGGTAAACGAAACGGCTTCTAAAAAAGTTCGTATCTTTGGAGGCTATGAGACATTTTTTCAAAGCCGCCGTACTTACGGCATTTCTTTTGCTGATGGGCGCATGCACGTCCGTCAATGACAAGATTTCTCTATTGGGCGGCTCCATGGAGAATGTCCGCATTGGAAATCCCGTCAAGGCTACGCTTTCTCTCAACATAGTCAATCATCGGGGGAAAGTGGATATCAGCGACATTTCAGGCAGAGTAAATATGGGCGAAAAGCCCATAGCACATCTCTGCGCAGAACCTATCGTCATCCCTGCGAGGGATACGAGCGAGGTGAAAGTGGGGATTCAGGCATCACTCGCCGAAGGCGTGGGCGCGCTCTCTCTGATGCGGATAGTATCAGGAGGGAACATTGAAGACTGCACATTGGATTTGGACTTCACAGTGCGTGACTTTTTAGGAATCAAGCATCACAAAAAGATGCATAAAGTCTCTCTTAGTAAGTTGATTGGAAACAAATGAAGATAATTACACATACATTGGCGGCGGCCATTATGCTTGTCGCGGCCATAGCTTCAGCCCAGGATATTGACACACAATCGAAAATCGACACCTTGGCACTGACGGCGCCCGTTCTCGCACCGGACTCACTATTGGTCGCACCGGATGGCTTCAGGATTATGGACAGCATCATCTACACACCTGTAGGCAGATATAACGAAGCACTCGCAGATTCAAGCCTTTACGAGGCTCTTCCTGCAGGCGTACAACTGCACCAGAGCGCAAATATCACCCAAGCGGCGATGCGCCAGATAGAGGACAATGCTTCAGCTCTCACCGACGGCTACCGCATCAGGATATTTTTCGACAACAAGCAGGATGCCCGCAATGCTTCTCTTGAGAGCGAGGAGCGGTTTCGCAGGCTGTTCCCGGGATACAACACCTACCGGACATTCCAGAATCCTTTTTTCAAGGTTACGGTTGGGGATTTCCGCACCAAGGTGGACGCACAGAAAGCATTGCATGATATAGTAAGGACATTTCCTTCGGCATTCATTGTCAAGGAGAAGATGCGATTCCCCGTCATAAGCGAGACTGTGCGGGTAAGGGTGGATACGGTAAGATTTCTGATGCCTTTTCCTCAAGAGGCAGTCGCCACGCCAGAAACGGAAACTGCTCAGAAAACCGGAGAATAAATTTCTTGTGCGGCAAATTTTGAAAAACAGTCCCCAATAAGATGAGTAGACAAGGTTTAGCCCTCACACAGCAGCAGGTTCAGAAGCTCTCCCCGCTTCAGATTCAGACCATCAAGCTTATAGAACTCCCCATACAGGATCTTGAGCAAAGGGTGCGTCAGGAGTTGGAGGAGAACCCTGTACTTGATGATACGCCTTCTCCCGAGTCCCGCGACGACGATCAGCCAGGAGATATCTCCATTGACCAGCTTCAGGACGATTATATCCCTGATTACAAGACTAAAGTCAATAACTGGGGCAAAGACGAGCGCCCACAGTACAACACTTTCTCGGTAAAGACAGGATTCAGGGACAATCTTCTGGATCAACTCGGATTCCGCAATCTCGACAAACACGAAAGGGATGTGGCGTCATTCATCATCGGCTCGCTTGATGATGACGGATACCTGAGAAGAGACCTCGATTCTCTCGTGGACGACCTTGCGTTCAGAGCAGGGATAGAAAGCAATCTCGAGGAAGTCGAGAGGCTGCTGGCTTTGGTCCAAGGCTTCGATCCTGCCGGCATAGGGGCACGCGACCTGCGCGAATGTCTCGTCATACAGCTCAAACGCGCCACTCAGAGCCAGTCTACCGCAGACGCATTGAGGATTCTGCAGGATTGTTTCAACGAATTTTCCAACAAGCATTTCGCCCGCATATCCTCCAGGCTCGGCTTGGATGAAGACAGGCTCAAGGCTGCAATGAAACGCATTTCCAGGCTCAATCCCGCCCCCGGAGCGCAGGAGGATGATTCTTATACTGACATAGCCGAGCAGATTGTACCCGACTTCGTGATGAAGCTTGATGACGACGGCAGCATCTCTTTCGATATGCCACGATTCAATATCCCCGAATTGCGCGTAAATAAGAAATATGCCGACATGCTTGTAAAGGCGTCGGGCGGTTCGGAAAGGGAGCAGAAAGATGCCGCTACATTCGTCAAAGAGAAATTGGACAGCGCAAAGTGGTTTGTGGAAGCGTTGAAGCAGCGCCACAATACTCTTTACAAAACAATGCAGGCGATTATCGATTATCAGAGGGAGTTCTTCATAACTGGAGACGAGCGCAAACTCAGGCCGATGATTCTTGAGGATATCGCCAAGATGACCAATTTTGACATTTCAACCATTTCCCGAGTGGTGAACAGCAAGTTCATTGATACGCCTTACGGGGTATATCCGCTCAAGTATTTCTTCTCCGAGGGCTTGCTAAATCAGTCCGGAGAGGAGGTGTCTACCCGTGAACTCAAGAAGGTGCTTTGCGATATCGTGGACGCCGAAGACAAACACAAACCCTTGACAGACGAACAGTTGGTCTCCGAACTTTCAGCCAGAGGATATAAGGTGGCGCGTCGCACAATCGCCAAGTACCGCGACCAGTTGGGCATCCCGCTTGCGAGACTCAGACGAGAACTGTAGCCAGGTTTCCCCAC
>CAZNDD010000080.1:0-4346 GCA_964571735.1 uncultured Muribaculaceae bacterium
TGAAGTTTTTCATAGTTTAAGTTTAGGTTAAGTAGCGGGGAGCTCGCAGTGATGCAAGCTCCCTGTGAATTTTAAGAGACTTAAGCCCCCCTAGTTTAATGGATAAAATTCAGGATTCCGGTTCCTGTGATAGGCGTTCGATTCGCCTGGGGGGTACAAATGGGGATTGGCGAGGCCGTCCCTTTTCTCGTTTTCAAGCGCAGTCGAGCCGTTTGCGGTGACAGATGAACGAGGAAGAGGAAGTAGCGCAGTCAGAAATCATCAGACTCATTTCCAAATGACTCCCCCAAAAAACGCAAATTTCAACAAGTTCTCAAAATGCGCCCGCAAAGCGCATTTTTTTGTGTATATTTGTAGGGCTTTGCACCGCCCTGCGGACAAGGTCGAAACTTATTAAAAGTAATTTCTACTTCTACATAGCACTATGTCAGACAAAGCTAAAAAATTTATTACTTGCGACGGTAACCAGGCCGCCAGCAACATCGCCTACCTCTTCAGCGAGCACGCGGCGATCTACCCTATCACACCGTCATCCACGATGGCTGAAAACGTAGACGAGTGGGCCGCTCATGGCAAAAAGAATTTCTGGGGAGAGACTGTCAAGGTGACAGAAATGCAGAGCGAGGCCGGTGCCGCCGGTGCCGTACACGGTTCACTTCAGGCCGGTGCCCTCACAACCACATTCACAGCATCTCAGGGCCTTCTGCTCATGATTCCCAACATGTACAAGATTGCAGGTGAGCTTCTCCCTACCGTCTTCCATGTTTCAGCCCGTGCACTTGCTTCACACGCCCTCTCCATCTTCGGAGACCACCAGGACGTGATGGCATGCCGCCAGACAGGCTTCGCGCTCCTCGCTTCCGGCTCAGTCCAGGAGGCTCAGGACATGGCAGCAGTCGCGCACCTCAGCACCATCAAGAGCAGCGTTCCTTTCCTGCATTTCTTCGACGGATTCCGCACCTCGCACGAGATTCAGAAGATTGAACTTCTGGACGAAGAAGCGCTCAAGGGTCTCATCAGCAAGAAGAGCCTCGCAGCA
The DNA here is from genome assembly GCA_964571735.1 of uncultured Muribaculaceae bacterium. GTDB lineage: Bacteria > Bacteroidota > Bacteroidia > Bacteroidales > UBA932 > Cryptobacteroides. The sequence goes on from CAZNDD010000080.1 coordinate 1,040, forward strand.
TTCCGCGCAAGAGCCCTCAATCCCAACGCTCCTGTCACAAGAGGTACAGCCCAGAACGGAGACGTTTACTTCCAGGCAGTGGAGTCCCGCAACCAAGTTTACGAAGCCGTACCTGACATAGTGGCACGCTACATGGGCGAAATCGGCGAGATCAGCGGACGCAGCTACCGTCCTTTCGACTACTATGGTGCGCCCGATGCCGAGAACATCATCATCGCAATGGGCTCCGTTACCGAGACCATTCGCGAGACTATTGATTATCTCCGCGACCACGGCCGCAAATATGGTCTCATCACCGTCCACCTCTACAGACCTTTCAGCGCAAAGTACCTTCTCAAGGTCCTGCCCAAGAGCGTCAAGAGAATTGCAGTTCTCGACCGCACCAAGGAGCCCGGTTCACTCGGTGAACCCCTCTACCAGGATGTCAAGACGGTATTCCAGGGAGTTGCAGGCGCACCACTCGTAATCGGTGGCAGATACGGACTCTCCAGCAAGGACACCACTCCTTCACAGATTATCGCTGTCTACGACAACCTTGAGCAGAAGGAGCCCAAGAATGACTTCACAATCGGCATCGTTGACGACGTGACATTCAAGAGCCTTCCTGTCAAGACAGAAATCAGCATCGTCAAGCCCGGTACTTCAGAGTGCAAATTCTTCGGACTCGGTTCAGACGGTACCGTAGGTGCAAACAAGAACTCAATCAAGATTATCGGTTCGCACACTCCCCTGTACTGCCAGGCATACTTCGACTACGACTCCAAGAAGTCAGGCGGATACACCTGCTCACACCTCCGTTTCGGAGAGCAGCCCATCCACGCTCCCTACCTTGTGAACACCCCCGATTTCGTGGCTTGCCACGTGCCTTCATATCTTGAGAAATACGATGTACTCAAGGGCATCAAAGACGGTGGTTCACTCCTTCTCAACTCCCTTTGGAACGAGGAAGAGACCCGCGAGCGCCTGCCTGAATTCGTAAAGGCGACCATCGCACGCAAGCATGTCAAGCTCTACATCATCAATGCGACCAAGATTGCAGCAGAGATCGGTCTGGGCGGACGCACCAACACCATTCTCCAGTCAGCGTTCTTCCGCATCAGCGGCATCATCCCCGTCGAGGATGCAGTCAAATACATGAAGGATGCAGCCCTCAAGAGCTACGGCAAGAAAGGTGAGCACATCGTTAATATGAACTATGCCGCAATTGACCGCGGTGGTGAATATACTCAGGTTGAGATCCCTGAAGAGTGGGCATCCCTCAGCGCCAAGTTCGTCGGCAACAATGCAGACAGACTTGCAACTCCTTTCGTAAAGGAAATCGCTGACGTAGTCAATGCACAGAACGGAGACTCTCTCCCTGTAAGCGCTTTCCTTCCCTACAAGGATGGCACAATGCCCGCAGGCTCGGCCGCTTATGAGAAACGCGGAGTCGCGGTTCAGGTCCCTGTCTGGAACCCCGAGACATGTATCCAGTGCAACAGTTGCGCATTCGTCTGCCCTCACGCTGCAATCCGTCCTTTCCTTCTTACTGAAGAGGAAGTCGCAGCAGCTCCCGAGGTCGTCAAGACAGCTGCCGGCAAGGCCAACCTCAAGCAGTATCACTTCGCACTTTCAGTCTCCGTTGACGACTGCACAGGTTGCGGCAACTGCGTAGACGTATGTCCCTCCAAGGAGAAATCCCTCGTCATGGCAGCATACGACGAGCACAAGAACGAGCAGGCCGGATACGACTACCTCAATGCAAAGGTCGGTTACAAGACGCCTCTCGACCCTAAGAGCAATGTCAAGGCAGCTCAGTTCGCGCAGCCTCTCTTCGAGTTCAGCGGTGCATGCGCAGGTTGCGGTGAGACACCTTACATCAAGAACATCACCCAGCTCTTCGGTGACAGGATGATGATTGCAAATGCCACCGGTTGCTCATCCATCTACGGAGCATCATTCCCTGCTTCCCCTTACTGCACCAACGCAGAGGGTCAGGGTCCTGCATGGCAGAACTCACTCTTCGAGGACTTCTGCGAATTCGGTTACGGTATGTACCTCGGTTCCGAGAGAATCAGAGAGACTCTCGCCGCCAACATCGCGGAACTCGCTGAGAACAGCGGCAACGAGCAGGTCGTAGAGCTCTGCAAGACATGGCTCGAGAATAGCAAGGACTTCGACAAGGCCAAGGAAATCCGTAGCGCACTCATACCTCTGCTTGAGGGCGACGAGAGCGATGCCGCCAAGAAAGTCGTTGAACTCAAGGACTATATCACCCCTCGTAGCCAGTGGATTATCGGCGGTGACGGAGCAAGCTATGACATCGGTTACGGTGGATTGGATCACGTGCTCGCAAGCGGTGAGAATGTCAACATCCTCGTCCTTGACACCGAGGTCTACTCCAACACCGGAGGACAATCTTCCAAGTCAACCCCTGCAGGTGCCATTGCCAAGTTTGCCGCAAGCGGAAAGAGAATCCGCAAGAAGGACCTCGGAATGATGGCAATGAGCTACGGCTATGTCTATGTGGCACAGGTCGCAATGGGAGCAAGCCCTGCACAGTACCTCAAGGTTATCCGCGAGGCTGAGGCATACGACGGACCTTCACTCATCATCGCATACGCACCTTGTATCAACCATGGCCTCAAAGCCGGCATGGGTCTCAGCCAGAAGGAGGAGAAACTCGCCGTCGACTGCGGTTACTGGCACCTCTACCACTTCAACCCCGAACTTTCGGAGAAGGGCGAGAATCCTTTCAGCCTCGACAGCAAGGAGCCCGATTGGAGCAAGTTCCAGGATTTCCTCAAGGGTGAGGTCAGATTCTCTTCACTCGTCAAGCTCTTCCCCGAGAAGGCGACAGAACTTCTTGAGAAGACAGAGGAGTTTGCAAAGATCCGCTACAACAGCTACAAGAGACTTTCTCTTGACCCTGTAAAGGAGTAAAGTCATTGTCATAACGACAACAACTCTAATCTTCGAATAGATTATATTTTCTGATTATCGCGGCGATTTCGGGATCGAGATTGCCGCGATATTTGTATACAGGCTCAAGGGCAACGGCTTCAACAAGACACCTCACCGCATCCTCTTCCCTACCCCTACGGCTATAGGAAAGCGCAAGCATATAAAGCACAGGAGCATCCGCAGGCAGCCTTTCAAGTATCTCGGCCGCGGTAGCATTGTAATCAAGCGACATATAGGCGAGCGCCGTATTAAAATCCTTATAAGGAGCAAGAATTGAAAGCGCATCTTCATAGTTTCGGGATTTCAAAAGTTCCACGCCCCTCATATAAGCGGTATCTACCACCGTGGTGACAAGAGTGTCCTG
>CAZNDD010000081.1:0-4331 GCA_964571735.1 uncultured Muribaculaceae bacterium
GGAACTCTCGACTTGCATGTCGAACTTGAACGCCGCCTTGCCAAATTCGTAGGTAAGGAAGATGCCGTTACTTATAGCACTGGATTTCAGGTTAATCTTGGAGTCGTCAGTTGCCTTGGCTCACGCGGAGGCTATATCTTGCTTGACGACACGGACCATGCCTGCATTATTGACGGCAGTCGTCTGTCTTTCAGTACTGTGTACAAGTTCAAGCACAATGATATGGAAGCCCTTGAGCAGAAACTTAAGCTCTGCGAAGCGGATGCCCCTAAACTCATTGTCGTAGATGGTGTGTACTCTATGCTCGGTGATCTTGCCAAACTCCCCGAAATATGTGACCTCTGCGACAAATACAATGCATCGGTCATGGTGGATGATGCCCACGGCCTCGGAGTATTCGGCAAGAACGGCTCGGGTACTGCTGATCACTTTGGCCTCACTGACCGTACTGACCTCATCATGGGTACTTTCTCCAAGAGCTTCGGCTCTCTCGGCGGATTCATTGCAGGAGACAGTGAAGTGCTTAACTATATCAAACACAACTCCCGCTCTCTGATATTCAGCGCTTCTATGACCCCCGCTTCTACCGCCGCAGCCCTCAAGGCTCTCGATATTATGGAAAGCGAGCCGGAGAGAATCGAGCATCTCTGGGATGTGACGCATTATGCGCAGAAATGCTTCAGAGAGAACGGATTCGATATCAATCTTACCGAGTCTCCCATTATACCTCTTATGGTTCGCGATACAACCAAGGCGCTTGCTATCGTGGAAGAGGCTTACAGGCAGGGAGTATTCATCACTCCTGTTATCGCTCCTGCAGTGCCTGAGAAGGATGTGCTTATCCGTTTCGCGCTTATGGCGACTCACGAGCGCTCCCATGTGGACAAGGCGGTGGAGGTGCTTACCGGTATATTCCGCAATTTCGGTATCATAGAGGGATAGCAGATGTCTGCCAAAGTCATTCTCATTACAGGTATCACTTCCGGATTCGGCAGGGCGATGGCGGAACGCTTCGCCTCCGAGGGGCACAAGGTCTACGGGACGCACCGTAAGGACTCGCAACGGATTCCGGGAGTGACCTATATAAAGGCAGAGTCTACTATTGACTCAGATGTGGAGAATGCGGTGAAGCAAGTGGTCGATGCCGAGGGCAGGATAGATGTGTTCATCAATAATGCCGGTATGGGCATAGGCGGTCCGCTTGAGTTCTCTTCAGTGGAAGACTGTCAGAGGCAGATGGACGTGAATTTCATGGGGATGGTGAGATATGTGCGTCAGGTTGTCCCCGTGATGCGTCGTCAGGGCAGAGGACATATCATTTGTTTTAGTTCAATAGGCGGACTTGTGGGGCTTCCTTTCCAGGGTATGTATAGCGCATCCAAGTTTGCGATAGAAGGATATTGCGAAGCTTTGCGTCTGGAGCTCAGAGCGTTCAATATTTTTGTCACGACTATTGAGCCGGGTGATTTTGCTACTTCATTTACCGCGCAGCGCAAGTCTGTGCCCAGTGCGGAGGTAAACGAAGTGTATCCCAACTATGCCCGTAGCCTTGCCTCCATTGAACATGACGAGAACTCGGGTCTGAAGCCCGAATTTCTTGCAGGGAAACTTGGCCGCATAGTGCGCTCCAGGCGTCCCAAGTATCGCTATATAATCGCGACTCCGTTGCAGAGGTTGTCGGTATTGGCTCGGGCTATCCTGCCGGCACGATGGTTTGCCGGAGTGATGGCTTTATATTATAAGCTTTAAAATCAAGAAGGCCTGTCTGAGTTTGGTGTTGGAAAACGCGTATAGATTGTTTTTCCAAAATCAGTTCAGCCCGAAAGACTGCAAGATGAAAGAATGACTTCTACTCCAGCCAGTGGAGAAAGTCTTCAACCCTTGCCCTTGATACGGCGAGTTCGACAGGAGCTTTGGGACTGGTGGTCAGAATAAGCCGTCCCGAGTCTGTGCGTGAAGCAGTCTTTATTGCAGAAATGCTTACGATACATCCCCGCGAAATGCGGAAGAATTTTTCAGGATTGAGTTCATCTTCTAATTGTTCGAAGGTGGACTCAATCAGGTATTTGTCCCCGGCCAGAGTCATCAGGTAGTTCTCCCCCTCGTCGGAATAGAAGAAAGCTATCTCGTCGGCTTTGATAGGGATTATTCTGTCCCCTACCCTCACTGTGGAGCGGGATTTCCATTTGGGTGTGGGTACTATGTTTAGGGCTGATAGTAGGGCGTTGAGGTCTTGCGGGCTTCGTCTGCTTGCAACGCGGTCAACGGCCCTTTTGAGCGACTGTATGTCAATGGGTTTGAGAAGGTAATCGACACTTCCTGCTTCGAATGCCTTGATGGCATAGCTGTCGTATGCCGTTGTCATGATGACGGGTGACTGGACCTCTATTTGCCTGAAAATCTCAAAACAATTGCCATCTGACAATTCCACGTCCATGAAAATTATATCCGGAGATGGATTGGTATTGAGGTAGTTTATGGCCTCATTCACGCTCCCGGCTTCATATTCTGTGGTGATGTCGGGGAAATTTGCGGCAAGCAAGCGTTTGAGTTGGGCGCGTGCCATCTGTTCGTCTTCTACTATAAGTGCCTTCATAATAGAGGGAGTTGAACGAAATATTCATCTGTGGTCTTCCGTGTGGTTATTTCCCGTGACGAAAGATCTTCGTATCTGGTTTTGATATACTTGAGTCCAAGTCCTGTGGACGGGCTGGAATAGTTGCCGATTTTGGGAATCAGGTTGTTTGTTATACTTATGCTGTCTCCATCTGAATGTATGGAGATGCGAAGCGGGGTCGAGGGAGATACTGCATTGTGCTTGGTGGCATTTTCAACCAGCAACTGTATACTGCATGGGACGACCTTGCGCTTCATGTCCTCCTCGCTTATGTCTATGTGAATCTCAAATCCTTCCGGGAAACGCAAGCGCAGCAGGTCGGTGTATTTTTCCACGAAAGACATCTCTTCGCGAAGCGGCAACGTGGTCTCGTCTCCGCTTCTGAGCATATATCTGTAGATGTTGGCAAGTTTATGCGTGTAGCGCGATGCTTCTTCGGTGGCATTTTCCTGAATCAGGCAGTCCAGGGCGTTGAGCGAATTGAATAGAAAATGCGGATTGACCTGCTGCTTGAGGCTCATGTAGCGGTACTGGGCGAGATTTGAATTGATTTTAGCCTTGTCCGCTATCCGACGGTAGCGCATCGCATAGACGGCAACGCATATCAGGCAAGTGCAGCTGAAGAAGTAGTTGAGTATGATATTGACGGATTCACGCCGCTGACCTGCATCGGAGAGTGGTAGAATAAGTGCAAATCTCGCTACGAGTATAACTACGAATGCTATAAGCAGCCATAGCATACTTGTATCTTCGGTCTTTTTGGTGTGGCTCTTGAGAAATTTCCCTACTGCATACATGGTCCATCCGAGCAGTTCGGTGGTGACGAAAGTGGAGATGGGGTAGACAAACAGGGGATTGGCTGTAAAAAGCCACAATCCTTTGGAAATCAATACCCCGAGTAGATAGCCTGCGAGGTTGGATACCACAATGGCTGCCGCCATGAAATTTGTCCCTAATCGGAGCCTGAAACACAGGATGATAATCAGGGACATGGTGAGGGTCGTCAGCATGAGTTCGTCTTGCAGTCCGTATGCCCGGCAGAAAAATGCCGTCACGGCGTGCAAGATAGCGAAGATGTGTATGAAAATAGTGTCTTTGGCTGCTTTCATTTCCTCATGTGGCGTCTTCGCAAATATAGCTGATTGGGAAGAAAAACGCAAAATCAGCATTCTCACAGGCATATGAGAATCGTTTTTCTTGGGACATTGTTATCTTTGCATCTGCTATGTATTCTCTTAAGGAACTCTATAAGATCGGCAAAGGACCGTCCAGTAGTCACACTATGGGACCGCAGCGTGCAGCTGAGATTTTTGTTTCCCGCCACCCCGATGCCAAGTCATTTGTCGTTACCCTTTACGGCAGTCTTGCTGCGACAGGTGAGGGGCATATGACTGATGTGGCTATCACTGAAGTGCTCGGAGCGGTGGCTCCCGTCGAAATCGTATGGCGTCCGGATATTTTCCTGCCTTTTCATCCCAATGCCATGAACTTCAAAGCGATGGATAATTTGGGGAATACGGAAGAAGACTGGACTGTATATAGCATAGGTGGAGGTGCATTGTCTCAAGGCTCAAGGGACGAGGATTTTTCGGCAGGAGAGGTCTACCCCCTCAATACCCTCACTGAGATAATGCAGTGGTGCGAAGATAACGGCTGTAGCTATTGGGAATATGTGGAGAAATGTGAAGGTCCTGAAATATGGCCCTATCTTCAG
>CAZNDD010000082.1:0-4295 GCA_964571735.1 uncultured Muribaculaceae bacterium
GATTATAATATTGGCTATCCTAAATATTCTGACCGTGATTATTGTAACGGCCATATCTTTCTGAAGATTACAATCTAAATAAAATCAACCTTACGATTTTCTCCCCGATTTTAATTATGCAGGATTTTCGAACCCGGTTCTTACTTACTCGCTGATTTTTGCGTATATTTGTGAGCTATGCCTTTGGCCCTACGGCATAAACCGACAAGACAAGGGCAAGGCTAAACTTAACTATATTAACTTATTAACAATTACCTATTTATGGCAAAAGACAACGAAACCCAAATTGCCGATATCAATGCCGCCAAACTTAAGGCATTGCAGGCTACCATCGACAAAATCGAAAAGGACTACGGCAAAGGAACCATCATGAAGCTCGGAGATCAGCCTGCACTGGATGTACAGGTCATCCCCAGCGGCAGTATCGCACTCGACCATGCCCTCGGCATAGGAGGATATCCCCGCGGACGCATCATCGAGATCTATGGTCCTGAATCCAGCGGTAAGACCACCATAGCCATACACGCCATCGCGCAAGCCCAGAAAGCCGGAGGCATCGCAGCCATGATAGACGCGGAGCATGCTTTCGACCGCTCTTACGCGGAGGCCCTCGGCGTCAATCTCGACAACCTGCTCATCTCCCAGCCGGACAATGGCGAGCAGGCACTTGAAATCGCGGACAACCTTATCCGCTCGGGAGCTATTGACATCGTAGTCATCGACTCCGTGGCCGCCCTCACCCCCAAGGCCGAAATCGAGGGCGAGATGGGAGACAACAAGGTCGGTCTGCAGGCGAGACTCATGAGCCAGGCATTGCGCAAGCTCACCGCCAACATATCTAAGACCAACACCTGCTGCATCTTCATCAACCAGCTTCGCGAGAAAATCGGTGTCATGTTCGGCAATCCCGAGACCACTACGGGAGGCAATGCCCTGAAGTTCTATGCTTCCGTACGTCTCGACGTACGCAGGGTCACGCAGCTCAAGGACGGAGACGAGGCCACCGGAAACCGCACACGCGTGAAAGTGGTCAAGAACAAGATGGCTCCGCCTTTCAAGAAGGCTGAATTCGACATCGTATTCGGAGAAGGCATCTCACATGTAGCCGAAGTTGCGGATCTCGCCATCGAGTACGACATCATTCACAAGAGCGGCTCATGGTTCAGCTACAACGGAGAGAAACTCACACAGGGTCTCGCGGCAGTCAAGCAACTGCTCAAGGACAATGTCGAGCTCTGCGACGAGATAGAAGCCAAGGTTCGCGAACAGCTTAAAGAAGTCAAAGACTGATGGCAAAAATCATCCTCACAGGCGACCGTCCTACCGGTCGCCTTCACATAGGTCACTATGTCGGATCACTCCGACGCAGGGTCGAACTCCAGAACACCGGCGAATTTGATGAAATCTTCATCATGATAGCCGATGCCCAGGCTCTCACCGACAATGCCGACAATCCCGGAAAGATTCGCGAGAATATACTCGAAGTGGCTCTCGACTATCTTTCGGCAGGCATAGACCCCGCAAAGTCAAACATTTTCATCCAATCCCAGGTCAGCGAACTTACCGAACTCACTTTCTTCTACAACAATCTCGTCACCGTACAGAGACTGCGCCGTAACCCCACCGTCAAGACGGAGATTCAGATGCGCGGCTTCACTGACGATGAGGACAATGCGTCCGGCGGCAAGGAGGGCATCCCAGTGGGATTTTTCTGCTACCCTATCAGCCAGGCTGCAGACATCACGGCGTTCAAGGCGACGACAGTCCCGGTGGGCGAAGACCAGGAACCCATGGTCGAGCAGACTCGCGAAATCGTGCGCAAGTTCAACTCCACATACGGCCCCGTGCTCGTGGAGCCCGAAATCCTGCTTCCGGACAACGCCGCATGCCTCAGGCTTCCCGGCACAGACGGAAAGGCGAAGATGTCCAAGTCACTCGGCAACTGCATATATCTTTCCGACAGCGAGGAGACAGTAAAGGAAAAGGTACGCGGAATGTTCACCGACCCCGGACACCTGCAGGTCAGCGACCCGGGCAAAGTGGAAGGCAATACGGTATTCACCTACCTCGACGCTTTCTGCAGACCTTCCGACTTCGAGAAATTCGGCGACTGCTTCAAAGGCAGGAAACAGAGCTTCGAATTCCACTCTTTGGATGAGGTAAAGGCACAGTATAGGGCTGGAGGACTCGGCGATGTGATGGTCAAGAACTTCCTCGCGGCAATCCTCAACGATACGCTTGAGCCCATTCGTCAGCGCAGACACGAGCTTGAGAACAATATCCCCTATGTCTACGAGATTCTGCGCAAAGGTTCGGACAGGGCCAGAGAAGTCGCAGCGCAGACACTTGCAGAGGTCAAAAAGGCCATGCGCATCAACTATTTCGAGCCTGACGAGCTGGCGGAAATGATCAGCGAGCAGAGCAAGAAATACTCTGGACAATAAGGAGAATCCAGCGTAACGGATTTCCGCGGACATAACGCCACTACGGCGATTTGACAATACAGAGGCTCAGGCCTCTGTATTGTTTTTCGTCTATAACCCCCGCATCCAGAAGCCCCTGCAGCGTCCATTTCTCACGCGGATTGTGTTCGCGATAGAAGACTATGGCTCTTGCCGTCCCGTAATTACGCACATGAGGATGAAGTCTCAACGAATCCACAGGAAGCCCCCACAGGTCGAATGAGCCGGACGGAGTGGTACATTCTATCAGATCGGAAAGGGCGTCGTATTTCTCTTCGGTGAAATTGTATATCTCCATAAGCTGTTCAGGGCACGAATATCCACCGAGCTGCCGCCTGTAATCCACCATCTTGGATGCGAACCACGGGCCTATGCCCGGAAGCGCATCAAAAGCCGCCGAATCCGCCTTGTTGATGTCCACTTTCGGGATATTTATATAAGGTGCAAGCCGGCTGTAGACAGAATCCGACACAACATAGGAACGGCTGAAGTCCTCTGCCCGCCTGAATCGACCACCCTTTTGGCGATAGGCATCTATGCTTTCCGCCTGTTTCTGCGAGAAGCCCAAACGCTGCAGGTCTTCAACCGATATAGTATTGGGATCAAAGGGGAAGTTTTCCACTTTGCGGGTAGCGGCGCGGATTTTCTCCATCGAAGCGCTATGCTTTGCCTGACGGCGCTCCACTTTCAGCGTGTCTGGACGGGAGTGTTTCTCTGGCGGTGCGGGGTGAGTTGCCGAACCTCCATAGGAAGTGCCGGCTGATTCTCCGCCAGAAACTTCCGGCGGCACTGCGACATATACCAAGACCGTATCGGGATGGTCGCGCAACTGTTCCACCTTGATGGCAACGCTGTGCTGTACAAATACGCTAATCTGGTAGCCGAGGATGAGGAATGCCAGAGCTATGGCACCGACCTTCAGGATAGTACTGACGCTACTGTCTGTACTTGTTGACGTGCGGGGCGCGTTCCGGTCTTGGGAAGCCTCCCAGGATGATGACGATTTCGCCTTTTGCTTGATTTTCATTGAAGTAATCCATTAGTTCTTGTAAAGTGCCACGATGGTGGCTTTCATGCATTTTGGAGATCTCACGGCTGACGCAGCAAGGTCTGTCCGCGCCGAACACTTCCACAAACTGCTTCAGCGTGGAAGCAAGCCTGAGAGGAGATTCGTAAAATATCATAGTCCTTTCTTCCTGTGCGAGACTCGCAAGCAGGGTCGCGCGGCCTTTCTTGAGCGGAAGGAAGCCCTCGAAGCAGAAACGCTCGCACGGAAGCCCCGAAGACACGAGCGCAGGAACGAAAGCAGTGGGGCCCGGAAGAGTACGGACTTCTATCCCCTGACGAGCACATTCGCGGGAAAGCATGAAACCTGGATCGCTGATACCTGGAGTACCAGCGTCGCTTACCAGTGCGATGTCATGTCCATCTTTGAGCTTTGCCACAACACCCTGCACGCTCTCATGCTCATTGTATTTGTGATGAGGCGCGAGTTTGACATTGATGTCGTAATGACGCAGCAGCACCCCGCTCGTCCTGGTATCTTCAGCCAGGATGAGATCCACGCTTTTCAGTACCTCTATGGCTCTGAAAGTCATATCGGAAAGATTGCCAACCGGCGTAGGAACTATATAAAGGATACCGCTCATTTCGTTTTCTAAATTTACCGTACAGAAACTGTTTGAATTTATTTCCGAGATTCGTTATCAAACAGCTTCTTATCCAAGTCTGCGGCGGACCGCCATCATCAAGCGATAAACCACATCAGAATTGAGATTCCACTCGGGGAATGTGACAAGCACATAAGAAATGGCCTCGGAGAGGCTTTCCATA
>CAZNDD010000083.1:0-4269 GCA_964571735.1 uncultured Muribaculaceae bacterium
CAGCGGGGCTTAATGATTAGTTAGTAGTGTATTACCTTTTAAGAAGGTTAATTATTCTGGTTAGAAAACTTACTGATGTAAGTCGAGTTGTTTATCATTTCCGAAAGCAAAGGTACTGCATTTTTTTAAATTCACAAATTATTTTTGAATTTTTTTTAGTCTTATTTGCAAGAGTTTTTAAAATATTTTAATAATACTAATTCACATATCGTTGAAAACGCATTTTACGACACTGCAGGGCATCCGAGCTCGCCAACAAGCAAACGCCAAAAGTTGCAGATGCGGAGCTAAATAACTATTTTTGTGGCGCATCCGGCAACCGCCGGAACAGAAAGGTTAAGAAACGCTATAATATAAGGATGTTTGAGAATCTAAGCGAAAGGTTGGAGCGCTCCTTCAAACTACTCAAGGGAGAAGGAAAGATAACTGAAATCAATATCTCCGAGACGCTTAAGGAGGTCCGCAGGGCACTCCTGGACGCAGATGTAAGCTACAAGGTAGCCAAAGAATTCTGCGACAGCGTCAAGAAGAAAGCCATAGGTCAGAATGTACTGACGGCGGTGAATCCCCGTCAGATGATGATAAAAATCGTCCATGACGAGCTCATTGACTTCATGGGCGGTGGAGAGCAGACAGCCCCACTTCAGGGCAAGCCCGCAAAGAAAGGCTCTCCCGAGGTCATACTCGTAGCCGGTCTCAACGGTGCCGGTAAAACCACTTTCTGCGCCAAACTCGCACTTTATCTCAAGAAGAAAGGGCGCACGGGCATTTTGCTCGCCGCCTGCGACACATTCCGTCCTGCCGCAATCGAGCAGCTCAAGACTCTCGCTGGAGGTCTCGGCATCCCCGTATTCACCATAGAAGGCGAAACCGACCCCGTCAAAGTAGCAAAGAGCGCCGTGGAGTACGCCCAGAAGGAAGGCTTCGGCACTGTCATCGTGGATACAGCCGGACGACTCACGGTGGATGAGGAGTTGATGAATGAAATCCGCACCATCCACAAGGCTCTCTCTCCTGACGAGACTCTATTCGTGGTGGATGCCATGACGGGACAGGATGCTGTGCTCAGCGCCCAGGCATTCAATGAAGCCATAGACTATGACGGAGTTGTCCTGAGTAAACTCGATGGTGACAGCAGAGGCGGTGCAGCCCTCTCAGTCAAGGCCGTAAGCGGCAAGCCCATACTATTCGTCAGCACAGGAGAAAAGCCAGAAGCCCTGGATGTATTCCATCCCGACCGTATAGCAGACCGCATACTCGGCATGGGTGACGTGGTCTCACTCGTCGAGAAGGCGCAAGAGCAGTACGACGAGAAGCAGGCCCGCGAGCTCAAGAAGAAGGTCGCGAAAGGCAGATTCAATTTCAACGACTTCTACGACCAGATACAGCAAGTCCGCAAGATGGGTGACATCAAAGACCTCGCAGGAATGCTTCCTGGAGTGGGCAAAGCCATCAAGGACGTAGACATAGACAACGACAAGGCGTTCAAGGGCACAGAAGCCATAATCCGCAGTATGACCCCCTACGAAAGGGAGCATCCGGAAGTACTAAACGGCTCCCGCAGACGCCGCATAGCGGCAGGTTCGGGCACATCGCTCGCCGAAGTAAACCGCCTAATCAAGCAGTTTGAAGGCTCTCAGAAGATGATGAAGATGGCGCTTGACGGCTCTCTCAAAGACAAGCTCAGAGCATTGGGACGATAAGCAATACGCTTCAGATATGAAAATTTCATCCAAATCCGAGCGGATGCCCGCATCCGCAATCCGAAAGCTGGTCCCCTACGCAGAGGAAGCAACATCACAAGGAGTCACCGTCTACAGACTCAATGTAGGCGCTCCGGACATTAAGTCTCCCGACTGTGCACTTGAAGAAGTAGAGAGACGCTGCAAGAGCCTGCATCACTTGTCATACTCACATTCGGCAGGTCTCGCAGAGCTTCGCAAAGCTCTCGTCGAGAAATACTACCGGCCTCACGGCATAGACATAGACATGGACAATCTCATCGTGGAAGTAGCCGGAAGCGAAGCTTTCGGAGTAGCCATGCAGATAGCCTGTGACCCCGGGGATGAAATCATAGTCATTGAGCCGTTCTACACGAACTACCAGACCTATGCCTACATGAACGGCATAACCCTCAAGTCCGTACACACCAACATCCGTGACGGATTCGCACTCAACAATCTCAACGACTTCGAGAAAGCTCTATCTCCCAAGACTCGCGCCATACTCATAAGCAACCCCTGCAATCCTTCAGGCAAGCTGTTCAGCAAAGAGGAGATGCTTTTCCTCGGCAATTTCTGTCGCGAGCACGACCTGTTTCTCATCAGCGACGAAGTTTATAGGGAGTTCTGCTACACGGACGAGCCTCATTTCAGCGCAATCAATATCCCCGGATGCGAAGACAATGTCATCTTGGTGGATAGCGTATCCAAGAGGTACAATCTCTGCGGCTCACGCATAGGTTGCATCATATCAAAGAATAAGGATGTCATGACCGCAGCATTGAAATACGCACAGGCACGGCTTTGTCCTCCTGTTATGGGACAATACGCCACGCTCGGCGCACTTGACACCCCTCAAAGCTATTTCGATGAGGTCAAAGCCGAATACATACGACGCAGAGACTATACCATAGAAAGGCTCAACGCAATGGAAGGCGTATTCGCTCCCACCCCGCTCGGTGCTTTCTACGCTATAGCCGAACTTCCAGTGGACGACTCAGAAAAATTCGTCAAATGGATGCTCACCGATTTCCGACTGAACGGAACGACCGTTATGCTCACACCAATCAAGTCCTTCTATAAGAACGCGGAAGATGGAGCCAAACAGGTCAGAATCGCGTATGTCCTTGAGGTGGACAAACTCAGGAACGCATTTGATGCACTTGAAGCTGGACTCAAGGCCTACCCCGGACGACAATAGCGTTAAAGACTGTCACCTTTTGGGCGGAAACTTGTCCTTGGCAGATTCCCCAAATGGTAACTTCAGCAGATAAAAATAGACCGGACTCCAAATGGAATCCGGTCGTTTTATTATAGTGTTAGGAATGAGCGCGTCCTATTACTCCTCTGCAGGCTTGAGAGTAGTATAGACGTTGGTTACATCCTCGTCCTCCTCAAGCAAGCCGGTAAGCTTGTCCAAAGTGACTCTCTGCTCTGCTGTGACCTCCTTGAGTTCCACTGTAGGAATGCGCTCGAAGCCACCTGACACAAGCTCGTAGCCATTGTCTTCTATGTATTTCTGAATCTGACCGTAAGAGGCATAGTCACCATAGATGACCACGACCTGGCTCTGGTTGCCGTCCTTGTCCTCCTCCGTCTCCTCGAAGACCTCGTCCACACCGTAATCGATAAGTTCAAGCTCGAGTTCCTCAAGCTCAAGGCCTTCTTTCTCCTTGATACGGAATACACATTTGTGGTCGAACATGAAAGACACAGAGCCGCTTGTTCCGAGTGAGCCACCGCACTTGTTGAAATAAGAACGGACATTGGCAACGGTACGAGTAGTATTGTCTGTGGCAGTCTCTACGAGGTAAGCAATGCCAAAAGGACCATAGCCTTCGTATACAACCTCCTTAAAGTCTCCCTGCTTGCTCTCCGTAGCCTTCTTGATAGCTCTCTCGATATTCTCCTTAGGCATCTGCTCCGAGCGGGCCTCAGCCATAAGAGCACGAAGACGGGGATTGCCGGTCACATCAGGACCACCCTGCTTAACAGCGATCGTAATTTCCTTACCGAGTTTGGTGAAGGTACGGGCCATATGACCCCAACGCTTCATCTTGCGTTCCTTACGAAATTCAAAAGCTCTTCCCATGTCTTACTTGACTTCTTCGATATACTTTGCAATCTCGTAACCCTCAATGCTCTGGGGATACTTCTCCTTGACAGTGTTGAATGCATCGAGAGCACCCTGCTTGTCACCAAGCTTGAGGCATACCTGACCGGCCTTCACAAGATAAGAGGCAGCAAACATATTGTCTGCAGCAGCGACGGCCTTGCGGTAAAACTTAAGCGCAGCGGCATAATCCTCAAGAGCGCTATAGCAGTCTCCCTGAAGAGCCAATGCACGAGCGGAAAGGATCTTGTCCTTACCATTGTACTTTGAAAGATAGTCGATGGCGTCTTGCCAGTTGCCGAGCTGAGCTGAGCAAGCACCTGCATAGAGATAGACAGATGCGCCGGCCTTTGCACCATAGTTGTCGATGACATCGGCAAAACCGAGATTGTTGCCGTCTCCGTTGAGAGCAAGCTCGAACTCGCCCTGCTGGAA
>CAZNDD010000084.1:0-4161 GCA_964571735.1 uncultured Muribaculaceae bacterium
CTGAAATGCATTTGGGTGTCTCGAATCGCAGCTGAGTGGCGGGTTTGTATCATGTTGCAGCTATATCAGGAAGTTGATGTTGACTTTAAGAGTGCGGTGTGTCTTGTGTCCATACGTTGCCCTGAAGTCGCTCAAAAGCATTATATTTGCATATATGCTCCTGCGATGGGAGTTCGCTTTAAATAAAAAGGCATGTCAGATACACACATAGTTATAATGGCGGGAGGCATAGGCTCCAGACTATATCCTATAAGTACCCCTGAAAAGCCAAAACAGTTTCTGGATCTCCTTGGCGTGGGGAAGAGCCTCATCCGTCTTACATACGAACGCTTTCTTGCTGTGGATGCGGATGCGCATTTCTGGGTAGTCACTTCGGAGGCTTATCTCCATTATGTGACGGAGCAATTGCCCGAAATCCCACGTGAACAGATATTGCTTGAGCCTGTGGCTCGCAATACGGCACCATGCATTGCCTATGTGTGCAGGAAGATATCCTTCCGCTATCCTGATGCCAAACTTGTAGTGACTCCCTCTGATGCTTATGTACCTGATCATGACGCTTTTGCGTTGACTGTGCGTAAGGCTCTCGACTTCGTGCCATATGGCGGCCCCCTTAAGGATACGGGAGCTATCGTTACCATAGGCATAGCTCCGGATCGCCCTGAGACCGGGTATGGCTACATTGATGTGCGCTCGGCCATAAAGTCTTCTGACTGCGCGGAGGAGATTGTCGCAGTTTCAGCATTTAAGGAAAAGCCCTCGCTTGAAGTTGCGCAGCAGTACCTTGACGATGGCGGGTATTATTGGAATGCAGGGATTTTTGTCTTTGGAGTGCAGACCATGTTGTCTGAACTTCGGGAACATGCTCCGCACCTTAGCCTGCAGATGGATGAGCTGCAGCAAAGCCTCTATACGGAAGCCGAGCAGCAGGCTCTCGCAACGATTTTCCCTCAATGTGAGAAGATATCAATAGACTATGCGGTAATGGAGAAATCCTCTCACATATACATGGCTCCGTCCAACTGGGCGTGGTCAGATCTGGGCAGCTTCGAAGCTATAGAAAAGATTACCGGGCGCCATATTGACAGATAGCATGCAGATCAAGAAACTGATACTTGGAAGTGCCTCACCGAGGCGTAGGGAATTGCTTGCCGGTCTTGACCTTGACTTCTTGGTAGACACGGGCAACAGTTTTGAGGAAAATGCGGACTCCGGCGTTTCTCCGCTTGACTTGCCCTCGCTGATGGCTCTCGGCAAGTCTCACGGCTTCCATCGTGAACTTTCTGAAGATGAAGTGCTTGTCACTGCGGATACAATAGTCGTGTCCCCGGACGGGATGCACGCCCTCGGTAAGCCACACACGCGGCAGGAAGCCGGGGAAATGCTGACGATGCTCAGCGGTAAGGCTCATACTGTCAAGACCTCTGTGGTGCTCAGGGATTCGAGGCACGAGAAACTTTTCTCGGAGGTCACGGAAGTCGTTTTTGCCGAGTTGTCTCAGTCTGAAATCTCTTATTATATAGATAAATACAAGCCTTACGACAAAGCCGGCGCGTATGCCATCCAGGAATGGATAGGTCATGCCGGCATAGTAAGTATCAACGGCTCATACTTCAATGTGATGGGCCTTCCTACCCAATCCCTTTATCGTGAGTTGGTCGCTTTCGGAGTGATTCGATAGTTACTTCAAAAACGCGAAGAATACCGCGCCGATGAGGAATAGGAAGGAGACGAGGTGATTCCACTGCAGGGGCTGACCTTTGAATAGCAGTCCTGCCACTATCGTAAATACCGTAAGGGATATCACCTCCTGAATTATCTTGAGCTGGATGAGGCTGAATGGGCCGCCGTTGCCGGCAAATCCTATGCGGTTGGCTGGCACTTGGCAGCAATACTCGAAGAATGCAAGTCCCCATGAGACGAGTATGACCAGAATGAGTGGCCACCCGTCCGAGATTTTCATCTCCTGTAATTTCAAATGCCCGTACCAAGCAAATGTCATGAAGACATTCGATGCTACGAGTAATAATATCGTATATAGTCCTTTCATTGAGTTTGCGATTGATTGAAAGAAGCCGCCTGAGTGTAGGCGGCTTCCTGATAATTCTCAGTTATTTACCTGTTTCTGCGAGGTGCTTCTCCCATGCCCAGGCGGACGCGAGTGTCTCATCGAGAGTTCTCTGTGCCTTCCATCCCAACTCTTTCTCGGCGTATGCCGGATCGCACCATACAGATACCACGTCTCCAGGGCGGCGGGGCGCAATCTTGTAATTGAGTTTCAGAGAATTGACCCTCTCGAAAGTGGTAATCAACTCCATTACCGACACGGGCCTGCCGGTACCGACATTGAAGACTTCGTAATCCGCTTTCATCTTGCCGTCCAGCATTCTGCGGACTGCGTATGTGTGGGCTTTCGCCAGATCGATTATGTCTATGAAGTCCCTGAGGCAAGTGCCGTCTTCCGTGGGATAATCGTTACCGAATACGCTAAGGCACTCGCGTTTGCCTATCGCCGTCTGTGTGATGTACGGGACAAGGTTCTGTGGCACGCCGCGGGGAAGTTCGCCTATAAGGGCGCTCGGATGCGCTCCGATGGGGTTGAAATATCTCAATGCAATGCCTTTGATCTTCTCGGGGTATGCCTTGACGCAGTCGCGCAGGAAATCCTCGCAGATCTGTTTGGTGTTGCCGTAGGGTGAAGTGCAGGGCTTGCGCTCGGACTTCTCGCTCACCGGCAGCTCGTCAGGCTCGCCATACACTGTCGCTGAAGAAGAGAAAAGCACATTGCAACCTTTCTCGTTGGCGATCTGAAGTATGTTGAGGAACGAAGTCAGGTTGTTGATGTAGTATTTGAGCGGATCTGAGACTGATTCGCCAACCGCCTTGAAGGCTGCGAAATGGATAACCGCGTCTATCTTGTTGTCGTTAAAGAGCTTGCGCACAGCGTCAATATCGCAGAAATCCATCTCTACGAGAGGGAAATGCTTTCCTGTAATCTTGCAGACGCCTTCGTAATTGGTCTTGTCGCAATTTGAGAAATTGTCCGCAATCAGGACGTCATAACCTGCAGCGTCAAGTTCAACTGTCACATGGCTACCGATATATCCGGCACCACCTGAGACGAGTACTGTTTTTCGTTCCATTGTATTATTGAGAATTAAGAGTTTTTTAATTGCTGGGTTCGGTTTGTGGCTCCACTGGGCTGAATACCGCTGCAAATCCCCCTCCGGGAGCGAGGTGTACATTGACAATGCTTTCGGCATTGACGCTGAGAGTCTCAATCTTGTAGTCTTGGGCCACCCTGTCAGCGTTGTACCCGTCGCGGAATATTCTCATTGTCCATTCGCCCTCTGCGAGGAAACTCGTGCTCAATGTGATCTCGCGTGCAGACCAGTTGGTCATTGCGCCTATGTAGTGCTTCTCACCCTTCTGGCGGTGCATCACGATGTGCTCTCCAATCTTGCCGCTTATGACATCGGTGCTATCGAACACAGCAGGTAGCGAACTGATGAATTCGACTGTCTGACCATCTTTGATATACTCGGACGGGGAGTCGCAGAGCATCACGAGCGGAGCATCGTAGACTATGTACATCGCTACCTGGTTTGCGCGTGTACCCATGCTCATAGGCCAGTCGTTTGAAGTGCGGAAAGTGTATTGTGTGCCGTTGCGCATCGCTCCGGGCGTGAAATCAACAGGCCCGCTTGCCATACGCAGGAAAGGAATGCTTACCTGGTTGGCGGGCATATCCGTCTCGATTCCGGTCCATTTGCAGTTCTCGAGTCCGTAGACGCCCTCGAAATTGACTATATTGGGATAGGTGCGGTTGATGCCCGTGGGCTTGTAGATGCCATGCAGGTCTACTATGAGTTTGTATCGGGAAGCCACCTCCGCGATATGGTACACATCCTGGACTATGCCCTGGTGCTGACCATCGAAGAAGTCGATTTTGAATCCGGCCACTCCGAGGCTTGAGTAGTAGGAGCAGATTTCTTCCAGATTGTTGAGGATGTGGGAATAACCGACCCAAAGTATGAGCTCTACGCCCGCTTCCTGCGCGTGGGAACATAGTTCGCGTATGTCTACATTGTCCGAGCAGGTCATCGGGTTGTAGTTCTTATACCAGCCGTCGTCGAGAATCACATATTCCAGACCGTATTT
>CAZNDD010000085.1:0-4154 GCA_964571735.1 uncultured Muribaculaceae bacterium
CAAGAATAACATAGTCCTGCAAATATACAAATTGCACCGACAGAAATACCCCGCCGGCGCAAAGTTTTCAATATTTTGGCACGCACACCGAATAAAGCATTCAGAACTACTCTCCGAGCATGCATAAAACCTAAAAAATCTAAATAGCTATCTCCTCTATGGATTTAATGCCGTCCCTATCGAGAGAAATACGGAAATGTTTGTAATCCACTGTGTCATCGTACTCATAGCGGAGCACGATATTGAGATAATACAGCTTAGGACAAAGAGTGACTTTAAGATTGCCATCTTCATCCAAAGAGCTGAGCGGAATCAGAGGATTGTCCATCTTATAGAGGAAGCTATTGACCTGTAGACGGATAATGTCATTGACTCCGCTATAGTTATAATCGGTGTCCTCCATCATCTTATCCCTGTCGATGTGGACAGTCTTGCGATAAAGCAGTACCCGCTCGTCGTCACGGATATGATCGCTTGAGAAAAGAGCCCCCGTGGAGCGTATCTTGGCTATCTCGGTCGGAACTTTGGAACGCGAAATGAAATCCACGGCCTCCTTGAGCTGACCGATTTTCTTGCTTTTGAGCTTGATATGGGCCTTATTGTCGAAATACTTGTCGTTTACCCTATGCGCGAAATAGAATCGCATGAGTTCCTTGATGCGATCCTTCATCATATAACTTATAATCAGCGCGATAAACAATGGCCATGTGAGATTGCCGAACTTTCTCTGGAACGCCCATGCCACCACGGTAGCAAAGAGCATCGCAAGTCCAGCGGCAAGACTGTAGTAAGCCTGCTCGATAAGCACTCCGTCACGCTTCTTCGGGACACGTAGGAAAAGCTGGCTCTCTACATATTTCTTCAGCACGCCGTGACGGTACACATCCGTAGTAGGCGAATAGCCGCGACTCTCGCGCAACTTATTAATACGGCGTACAAGGAATCGCAAATCATCCGCCTGAGTCTTAAGTGCAGGATTATCAGCGATAGCTTTGAGCACTTTTAGACTATGCTGGACAGCCACCGTACAGATGAAGTCCGCGGAGAAATTATATGCTTCCAGGCCCTCCTCCCCTACCGTAGGTACGAGTATGAACTGCTCCAAGCCCATGTAAGCATCGATAATCGCCCCGAGATTGGAGGTAAACCTGTCGAATAAGAGCGGCTGTTTCTGACTGTCAATGATAAAGTTGGCTTCTTCTCGGAGCGAACTCTTGACTATCGCAGCGAACATCTTGACCTGATAGACAAACTCGGCGGTATTGCTCCGAGTCGGGTCCGATGCCATAGCCTTGGCAGCGCGTTTGACATTCTCGAGTGGCACTGCATGCCCGCCCACAATATCACCGAGTATGAATCGCGGTGTAATAAGCCTAACATTAGACTTCACATCGCGATAAAAGTCTGATTTAGTATAAGTTGAAGGCGTGATATCAAGGCTTCCGGGCACAAAAATCCACATCCCCACCGTAAAGTCGTTCTTATGGGACTTACGGCGTGTGACGAATCCGACTTTAAACTCAATCGAATACTTGTCGTGTATCTTTGTCTTGATATCTATCATTCAGTGTAAATTTCTAAAATAAACCTGGAGTTATGCCGAACCACTTGAAGAAAGTGGCACCCCAGAGCAGATTGACCAGCCATGAAATCACCATCATAGTGATACCGAATTTGAATGCATCACCCTGGCTATACTGGTTTGTATTGTAGAGCAGTGCGGCAGGCTTGCTATTGAACGGGAACACATAGACATGCTCGATAAGCATGGATACCGGTATGGCAAGGCTCATGGGCATGAAACCGAAACGACTCTCCACACCAAGTGCGATAGGGACGAAGACCATGGTACGGATAGTCTTGGACTGGAAAACCAATCCAGAGAATATCATTAGGAAGGTCAGTACCACATACAGCACCCAGTAAGGAGTGTCTGCACCTATGCCGAGCGAATCGAATGCCGCATTGACCATGGTGTTGGGGAGGTCGGTGGCATTGAGTCCAGAACCGAGAGTATAAGCACCTGCTGAGAAGAGCATAAGATGCCAGGGGATGTCGACATCGTTCCACTTGACGACTCCAATACCCGGCATAAGCGCAAGCACAGCGCCGAGAAGAGCCACGATGGTCTCGTCTATATTATGGAAAGTACCCTTCGTAACCCAAAGAATCAGAACGACAAAGAAAATAGCGACCGACTTGATCTCCTCGACAGTAATCTTACCCATAGCGTCGAGTTCTTCGCGAAGACGCTGCATTCCGCCCTCAATCTGAGGCTTCTGCTCCTCTTTCTTCATGGGGAAGAACACATACATTCCGAGCAACAGACCTATGACGAGAATCAGCAGACTCATCGGACCACAGGTCTTCAGCCAAGCCGAATACCCGAAATCGCAGCTACCAAGCGCACCCGCGATAAGTGAAATCGCAAGCAAGTGTGCTCCAGAACCTGTATAGAAAGCATTTGCACCGATATTGACCTGAAACAGGTTCTGGATTACGAGATTGCGCCCGAAGTTGTTACGATGTCCGCTATGTGCTCCATAGATGGCGCATACCACCATGAAAATCGGGAGCATAATAGTCGCTTTAACCGTCGTAGCGGAAATGAACATTGACAGTATCAGGTTGATAACCAAGAAACTCCACAACACTCCCTTGGCACTTTTACCAAATTTGAGCACAAATGCAAGTGCGAGACGCTTGGCGAACTTGGTCTTCACAAGCATACTTGCAAGCACGAAGCTCAGGATGTTGAGCCACATCACGGGATGTCCGAGCTGTGCAAGGGCCTCTTTCTGACCGGTAACACCTGTAAGCACTATGCCGAGAATCACCAGAAGCGAAGTCAGATAATTGGGTATCGCCTCTGTAATCCAAAGGACCAGTGAAGCCGCAAAGATGGCGAGCATCGCATAGTTGGCCCTCAAAAATCCGTCCCAACCAAGCTCCGCAAGGCGTTTGGCAGCCTTTGCAGAAAGAGAATCAGGGTTGAGATTGTCAATAAAACCGATATGGCAGCCCCAGTAAATAAAGGCGAACACTATGAGCGCAAGAGGCAATCCGAGACGCGCCATCCAAGTTTCAAGCTTGGATTTCTGCATCTTGGGGAGTTTCTCTATCTTGTAGTTACCTAAATCGAGCGGATCGAAAGTCGTTGTCTGGTCTGCCATATCAATTCAAAAAGAGTTAAAAATCGTTCTCCGGAGCTTGCGACCCCGGAGAACTCATCAATTATTTCCAGTTCTTATAAGGATTCTTCATCAGCATGGAGTTGAAGTACTTGGGATCACCTGTAACTTCTTCTCCGAGCCATGAAGGCTTGTCGAAAGCTTCGTTCTCGTCTGCGAGTTCGATTTCAGCAACGGTAAGTCCGTCATTGTCACCGTAGAACTCATCGACCTCCCAAGTGTGGACACCGTCGGTGTTCTTCACGAGGAAACGGGTCTTGTCAATCACGCCGGGTTCAGCAAGTTCAAGCAGGGACTTGACTTCCTCAACGGGAATCTCCTTCTCCCACTCGAAGCGGGCCGCGCCGGAAGCGTTGCCTATGCCCTTGATGGTGATGAAGCCTTTCTCGCCTTTGACACGGACGCGAACGGTCCTCTCCGGAACAGAGCTGAGATAGCCCTGGGTAATGCGGGTCTGCTTGAAAGCATCAGCCTTGAAGTCACCCTTTACCAAAAATTTCTTTTCGATTTCCTGTGCCATAATTATTCGTTTGCTAAAGGCTTGTCAGACATGCCGATGACGCGCTTGATAGCCTGAAGGTAGTTGATATTCTCGACTCCTTCGAGACCGCAGTCGGCGATGGTCTTCTTGATATCTTCAATCTCTGTGGACTCTGAGTTGATGGTCACGACCTTGGCTCCGTTGATGAGGACATTGCCCACCTCACAAATGGTGTCATTGACCATGTAGCCGAAACGCTGCTTGTGCACGCGGACAGCGGCGAGAGCAGGTTCAGCCTTGACCATAGCCATGAACTCCTCGTAGGTGTAGGCGTCCTTTGTGAGTTCAGGGCAAGGGACCATGAATGCGGGGAACACCTCGTTCTTGAGGACCTCTGCGCTGATGGGGAACTCACCCTTCATAAGAGGATTCCACTGCTCAAGTCCGTCGACGGTCTGGACATAAGTCTTGATGTCCATCTT
>CAZNDD010000086.1:0-4122 GCA_964571735.1 uncultured Muribaculaceae bacterium
ATTTTTTTCGTATGTTTGGAAGTGCTCCGCGCGGTGCGCGATGGATTCGCGTCGCTCAGTCGGAGGTAATCCGGTATTCTTATGAAACAAGACAAGCAGGTATTTGATCTTATAGAGCAGGAGCGCGTCAGGCAGACTGAAGGTTTGGAACTGATCGCTTCCGAGAATTATGTCAGCGACGAGGTGCTTCGCGCCATGGGCTCCGTATGTACCAATAAATACGCGGAGGGCTATCCCGGACGTCGTTATTATGGTGGCTGTGAGGTGGTTGACCGCATTGAACAACTTGCCATAGACAGGCTTAAGGCAATTTATGGTGCGGCGTGGGCGAATGTCCAGCCACATTCCGGTGCCCAGGCCAATATGGCGGTCACCATGGCGGTGCTCTCTCCCGGAGACTGTTTCATGGGTCTCGATTTGAGTTGCGGCGGGCACCTTACCCACGGCTCTCCCGTCAATATGTCAGGCATGCTATACCGTGCAGTCCCTTATGGACTCGATTCCAAGACCGGTCTGATAGATTATGACAAGATGGAGGCTCTTGCGCTTGAGCATCGTCCCAAGTTGATTATAGGTGGCGCTTCTGCGTATTCCCGCGAATGGGACTACGAGCGCATGCGTCTGATTGCCGATGAAGTGGGCGCTATTCTTTGGGTGGATATGGCTCATACTGCGGGACTTATTGCTGCAGGCCTGCTTAAGAATCCTGTCCACTACGCGCATATCGTGACATCTACCACGCACAAGACGCTTCGTGGCCCTCGTGGCGGCATTATACTTATGGGACAGGACTTCGACGACCCTCAAGGGCGTACCACCATCAAAGGTGCGGTCAAGAAAATGAGCCAGGTCCTTGACTCGATGGTGTTCCCCGGAGTGCAGGGCGGACCGCTTGAGCACATCATCGCTGCCAAAGCCGTTGCATTTCAGGAGGCTCTTCAACCTGAATTCTTTGAGTATCAGCAGCAGGTCGTCCTCAATGCTGCCATGATGGCGGACGAGTTTATAAAGCGTGGGTACAAAATAGTCAGCGACGGTACGGACAATCATCTCATGCTTATAGACTTGCGTGGTAAATTCAATAACCTCAGCGGTAAGGTCGCCGAGCGTGAGCTTGTCAAGGCTGACATCACTGTCAATAAGAATATGGTACCCGGGGATACCCGAAGCGCATTCCTTACTTCTGGACTCAGAGTCGGGACTCCTGCCGTCACAACCCGTGGATTCAAGGAAGATGACATGTGTAAGATAGTGGCTCTTATAGATGAGGTGCTTTGTTCATGTTCCAAATGGGTGGACCCACAGGCGAAGTCAAGCGACCCCATCCTCGCACCCGAACATCTTGCACTTCTTGATAGCGTGAGGGCTCGTGTCAAACAACTCACCGACGGTCATCCTTTATTCGCTTATTAGGGCATGTCGGACAAGAAACTTCTTGGCAGCCAGCTCAATCGCCTCACTCCCGAACAATACCGCAATGCCGAGCCTTCTGGCTTGGTCGTGGTATTGGATAATATCCGCAGTGCGCACAATGTCGGAAGCATATTTCGTAGCTGTGACTCTTTCGGTGTGGATAAACTTATACTTTGCGGTATATGTGCGCTCCCACCATCTGCCGAAATTCATAAATCTGCTCTCGGCGCGGAATTCAGCGTCCCGTGGGAGCATTTTGACGATACCTTGCAGGCAATATCCGCACTTCGCGAGCAGGGCTATACTATTATAAGTATAGAGCAGACGCAAAACTCCATTTCTCTTGAGCAATATGCCATACGCAGGGATGGACTTTATGCCATTATCCTTGGCAATGAAGTGGATGGTGTGCAGCAGTCTGTGGTCGACGCTTCGGATCTGGACTTGGAGATCCCGCAGTTCGGCACCAAGCATTCGCTAAATGTCAGTGTCTGTGCCGGGGTGGTTCTCTGGCAGTTCCGTGCGGCGAAAATGAAGTGATTGACATTTTGTCACTGGCACAGTGATTGATTATTTTTGACGCGGTCTCGAGGATTGCTCCTCGGGATCGCGTTGAATATTAATAATAAACTATAAGATTATGATTAAACCGTTAGCAGACAGAGTGGTGGTTGAACCTCAGGAGGCTCAAGCCAAGACAGCCGCGGGCATTTATATCCCCGACACTGCCAAAGAGAAACCCCAGCAGGGTAAAGTCGTTGCAGTAGGACCCGGCAAAAAGGACGAGCCCATGGAAGTTAAAGTCGGAGACGTTGTTCTCTACGGCAAGTATTCCGGCACCGAGGTGACCGTTGAGGAGAAAAAGTACCTCATTATCAAACAGTCTGACATTTTAGCTATCATTTAATTATGGCAAAGGAAATCAAATTCGATGTGGATGTCCGTTCCGCAATGAAAGATGGTGCGGATGCTCTTGCAAATGCAGTTAAAGTTACACTTGGTCCTAAAGGACGCAATGTTGTAATCGACAAGAAATATGGTGCTCCCCAGGTGACCAAGGACGGCGTGACCGTCGCCAAGGAGATTGAACTTGAGGATAAGTTCCAGAATATGGGTGCCCAGATGGTCAAGGAAGTCGCCTCTAAGACCAACGAGCAGGCGGGTGACGGCACCACTACGGCTACTGTCCTTGCGCAGGCTATCATCAATGTCGGTGTTAAGAATGTCGCTGCCGGTGCCAATCCTCTTGACCTCAAGAAAGGTATTGACAAGGCTGTCGCAGCTGTCGTTGCCGAACTCAAGCAGCATAGCCAGCCCGTCGGCTCCGATTATTCCAAGATCGAGCAGGTCGGTACTGTCTCTGCCAATAACGATGCTTACATCGGCAAACTTATAGCTGATGCAATGGCTAAGGTCAAGACCGATGGCGTCATTACCGTTGAAGAAGCAAAAGGCACCGAGACCGAGGTCAAGGTGGTCGAGGGTATGCAGTTCGACAGGGGATACATCTCTCCTTATTTTGTAACCGACAACGACAAGATGGAGGCAGTTTTGGACAATGCTTCTATCTTCCTTACAGATAAGAAGATATCCAATCTTCAGGATATCATGCCCGTACTTGAGAATGTTGCCCGCAACGGCAGTGAACTTCTCATTATCGCGGAAGATGTGGACAGCAGCGCTCTCAGCGGACTCGTTCTCAATAAACTCCGTGGTTCTCTCAAGGTGGCGGCAGTCAAAGCCCCTGGTTTCGGTGACCGTCGCAAGGAGATGCTTCAGGATATTGCAACCCTTACAGGTGCTATTGTCGTAAGCGAGGACAAGGGTATCACATTTGAGAATATCACTCCTGATATGCTTGGTCGTGCTGAGAAAGTCACCATTACCAAGGAGAATACTACTATAGTAGGTGGTGCGGGAAGCAAGGAAGATATCGATGAGAGAGTCAAACTCATTCGTACCCAGATTGAGCAGGCTACTTCCGACTATGACAAGGAGAAACTCAAGGAGCGTCTCGGCAAGCTTGCCGGCGGTGTGGCGGTCCTCTATGTGGGTGCTACTACCGAAGTTGAGATGAAGGAGAAGAAGGATAGGGTTGAGGATGCTCTCAATGCTACCCGTGCAGCTGTCGAGGAAGGCTATCTTCCCGGTGGTGGTGTCTCCTACATCCGTGCAGCTTCAGTTCTCGATGGTCTCAAGGGTGAGAATGAGGACGAGACTACCGGTATCCACATCATCGCGAAAGCTATCGAGGCACCTCTTCGTCAGATTGCCGAGAATGCAGGCGTAGATGGCAGTGTCATCGTTCAGAAAGTCAAAGAGGGCAAGGATGACTTCGGTTACAATGCCCGCAACGGCGAATTTACAAATCTGTACGAGGCCGGCGTTATCGATCCTACCAAGGTTTCTCGTGTTGCGCTTGAGAATGCGGCTTCGGTTGCCGGCATGTTCCTCACCACTGAATGTGGTATCGTGGATATACCCGAGCCTGTGCACATGGATCCTTCCGCGCAGGGTGGCGGCATGATGTAGTAAATACTATATAATATATAGTGGCGGAGAATTGTCTTATGGCGGTTCTCCGCTTTTATTTGTCGGTGATTCTTTTGCTTTTTGTGGATTTCTTAGTGTGTATGCTATGTTCTTTGCGAGGGGATGTTTCGGAAGATGAAAACCTCTTAATTCTTGGCGGGGTGGACATTTTGCAGG
>CAZNDD010000087.1:0-2088 GCA_964571735.1 uncultured Muribaculaceae bacterium
CTGCCCTCCGAGTAGCCGTGATAATGCAAATCCGGTACGAAGACATTGTAATTCAGGTCATCTCTGTACATCCGAACCAAATTGAGAAACCCGATATGATTGCCAGTATAGCCATGCACTACGATGGCCGTTCCTCTTGCAGTCGCGGGGTCAGAAGCCGGAGCATACATGGCCCAGAGCCTGTATTCCTTGCCATCAGGCGAATATCCTATGGTCGTAGTGTCCTTGAATACGCCCTGTTCCACGAGAGTATCATACCACTCAATGATGCCGGGATACCGCTGTTCCGCCACTTTGCGAGCGCCCTCAATGTCAGTGCCATGCTCCTCAGGAAGAAGTGCATAATCCACCATATACCTACCCACAAGACAACTGCCACACAACAAAGCCGCTCCGATGACGGCCGCAGTTTTCAAAATTGAACCAAAAGTTATCATATTCAAATCTTAGAAGTTGTTTGAGAAGCTTTTACAAGATTGTCATGCCGAGTTTCTACGAGCTTACCGGTAGTAAGCAGCCAATGAGAAAAGGATGGGAAAAACGGCATAAACAATTAGAGGAACAGCTTCCAACGCGACAAAATTAGGCGAAGCCGACATAAAAACAAAACGGATGTCCGGAAAAGTGTTTCTGGACACCCGTTAAAATTTGCAGAAAAGTCGGAATCTGCTTTCCGAAATTAGATGCGTTTCAGAATCTCCTCTGTCTGAGCCTCATAACCAGGCTTGCGGAGAAGTGCGAACATATTCTTCTTGTAAGCCTCTACACCGGGCTGGTTGAAAGGATTGATACCGAGCTGATATGCGCTTACACCGCAAGCGAACTCGAAGAAATAGAAGAGCGAACCGAGGTTGTACTCGTCGATACGCTCGACTGAGATCTCAACCTGAGGCACGCCGCCGTCAATATGAGCAACCTTCACACCGAGCTGAGCCATCTTGTTGCAGTGCTCGACGTGCTGGCCTGCGAGATAATTGAGAGCATCGAGATTCTGCTCATCGCTACCGATAACAACTTCGCGGGAGGCCTTCTCCACACCGATTACAGTCTCGAACATGATTCTGCTACCCTCCTGAATAAACTGTCCCATGGAGTGCAGGTCAGCCGTATTGGTAACGCTTGCAGGGAAAATACCCTTGCCTTCCTTACCCTCGGACTCACCGTAAAGCTGCTTCCACCACTCAGCGAAATAAACAAGCTTGGGATTGTAGTTCACGAGAATCTCCACGGATTTGCCTTCCTCGCTGTAAAGCAGGTTGCGGATAGCGGAATACTGCACAGCTGCATTCTCCTCTGAACGCTCAAGCAGGGCCTTGCGCTGGTCTGCGGCACCTTGAAGAAGCTTGCGGAGGTCAAATCCGGCAAGGCAAATAGGAAGAAGTCCCACGGGAGTAAGCACGCTGTAGCGACCACCCACATTGTCGGGAACGACAAAAGTCTTGTATCCCTCCTGGGTGGAGAGAGTCTTGAGAGCACCCTTCTGACGGTCGGTAATAGCTACGATACGCTCTGCAGCCTCCTCACGGCCGTAAGTCTGCTCGATAAAATCGCGGAACACCCTGAAAGCCACTGCAGGCTCGGTAGTGGTACCAGACTTGGAGATGACTACAACGGCTGTATTGCGAAGCTTGGCAAGGTCAAGAAGTTCAGCAAGATAGTCCTCGCTGAGGTTGTTGCCGGCAAATACAACCTGAGTATCTCCGCCGATGAAACTGTGAGACAATGCTTCGATAGCGCATTTGGCTCCGAGATAAGACCCACCTATACCGATGACAACCACAAGATTAACGCCCTTGTTCTTCCAGCTGTCGCGAATCGTTTCACACTCGAGTATGATAGACTCCATATCCTCGTCGGGAAGAGTAAGCCAACCGAGGAAGTCGTTGCCCGCACCCTTGCCCGAGAGCAATGTGTCATAGGCATTCAAAGCACCTGCGACATACTCGCCGTACTGTGCCTTGTTGATGAAGGAAGAAGCTCCTTCCACATTAATTTTAACCATATAGCTATTGATTTTGATTCATTTTGCGGAGTAATACACATTCCGCGTCGCGAAGATACAAATTATTTGAGATTGTTTTTCAAAAT
>CAZNDD010000087.1:2188-4083 GCA_964571735.1 uncultured Muribaculaceae bacterium
TGCCACTACGCACCGGCGACTGTGGACACGAAACGAGCTATGCAAAGTATGCGCGAACGCAGGGCCTCCAAATCCAGCGACTGCGGAGTATCCGTGGGCTTGTTGGTATTGAAAGTCACACCAGAAGTGAACAGGACGGCAGGAACACCCCTCTCAAGAAACACGCTCTGCTCCCCTAACTTACTGTAGAACAAACGGGTAAAGCGCTCGCTCCCGTAATAGTCAAAATGCAGGTCAACAGCCCCTAACTTGGCGCTTTCCTCCAGTACGGATCTGTATTTTTTCCCGCCCAATACGATCAGAGAGCGGGGTCTACGAGGCCTTACAGGGGCAAGCGTACTGCCGACGGTGTCGAGATTGACCATCAAGCGCGGCTTCACACCGCTACCAGACAACTCGCGCCAAAACGCCCTCGCTCCCGCGTAATTGTTATGGTGGGCATCGAAAGCCACCACTATTACTCCGTCCCTGATGTCTCGCCTGAGCAGAGAGGCGACCAGTTCCAGAGCGACCACGCCAGAGACATTGGCATCGGCACCGGGATACAGCACCCCGTCAATAGTCCCAAGTCCGTCATAATAAGCACCTAAAACAATATACTTTCCCGAAGTACCGGGGATATAGCCCACGACATTACGTCCGGACAAAGAGTCCGCCAGACTGAAATCATGATACCATTCTCCCCCATACGGCTGCAAACCGGCCTCCTCGAAGCGGCGGGCTATCAGAGAAGCGGCCCTTGAAGCCCCGAAACTTCCGCTCCTACGCCCCGCACATAGGCTGTCACAAAGTTCATCCACACGCACATGGATGCTGTCGGTACCGACAATCGAAGTACTGCCGGTCGGCATCGTGTCCAACTCCGGGCAACGGGAAGCGTCCTGCGCACCGGCAAACGGCATGCAGAAGCAAATAAGTATGGAGATAAAAAATAATTTTAATTTGGGCACGAATAATGCTATCTTTGTAGGATTGCAAATATAGCAATTATATGGAACGCTCCGCATTGACGAGAATCAAGTGAAGACAGGGATTGGACATATCAAAGCATTGACAAAGACGCTTATCGCAAGTGCCTTTTTGTTTGTCTTGTCAGCATCATCGCTTAAAGCCCAGTGGAATACCGAGATACTCGAACTACGCGGACGCATCGCCCTGCAGGACGGCAAGTACTCCAACGCCATAGAGCATTTCAACATACTCTCTCACATAGATTCGTCTTCCTATTGGACCTATTTCTACAGGGGCATAGCCAAATACAATCTCGGAGACTATCGCGGAGCGAAGAATGACTTTGACCACTCTGTGCGCATCAACCCCCTATTCACCAACGGATACCACTACAGAGCTATTACAGAAAGCAGCCTCGGAGAGTACGACGATGCTCTCGACGACCTACAGAAGGCCATAGAGCTGCGCCCCGGATACAACGGCCTGTATTTCAGCCGAGGAGTCAATTATTTCCTTTCCCAGAGTTTCGAACTTGCGGTGCAGGATTTCGACCGGTACATACGCCACGATGGTGAAGACCCTTCCGCATATCTGAACCGCGGAGCAAGCTATCTGTTCTTGGGAGATACGCTCAAGGCTCTCAATGACTACAACAAAGCCATCAAACTGGACCGCTACGAGAGCGAGGGCTATGTCAGAAGAGCCAGATTGTACGCGTCCCAAGGCAATTATGAGCTGGCTATCACGGACATGGACCAAGCCATAAGCCTGGATAAGAACAACACCTTCGCATATTTCAACCGCGCCCTCATGCGCTTTGAGACCAAGGATTTGAACGGCGCAATGGACGACCTCAATACCGTGCTCAGATATGAGCCGGGCAATGCACTCACCCTGTACAACCGAAGCCTGATCAAGATGCAGGTGGGCGATTTCGAGGGGGC
>CAZNDD010000088.1:0-4065 GCA_964571735.1 uncultured Muribaculaceae bacterium
TATGTTTGCAATATGTTTGGTTGGATAGGAATACTTGAATCACTCATCATCGTAAGTCTGGTTATCTTCATCCTCAGCGACAACAAGAAGCCGGCACAGACGGTAATATGGCTACTTGTAGTAATCTGCCTTCCAGGCGTAGGAATCATACTTTATTACCTGCTTGGCAAAGAGCACAAGAAGCGAAGGTTGATTTCCCCCGACAAGCTTGACATATACAAACAACGCACGACAGAGACACATTCCGAGTTCATCACATCTCCGGGCGGACGTTATTCAGACCTCGCGACTCTCGCCGAATCCATAAACAAATCAGTCTGCCTTACAGGCAATTCCGTGAAGCTATACACCGAGTTTTTCCCTATGCTCGACGATATGCTCACTGATATAGAGAACGCAAAGGACCACATACACTTCCAGTTTTTCAAATTCGACGACGATGCGGTCGGACAGAGGGTAGCAGAAGCGCTCATGCGCAAGGCGGAGGAAGGAGTCGAGGTCAGGGTCCAGTACGATGACGCCATAAACTTTTTCCGCAAGGGATTCTATCGCAAACTTCGCGACCACGGGGTCGAAATAGAGCCATTCAATAAGATATTCCCTTTTCTTTCAGACATTTCCAATTACCGCAATCACCGCAAGGTAGTGGTTATAGATGGCAGGATTGGCTACCTTGGAGGCATGAACATCCAGAAGAGATATGGTTCCGGTCTGACTTGGGGCATATGGAGGGACGACCACATCAGAATGGAAGGTCCTGCGGTAGCCGAACTCCAGACGAGTTTCCTCACAGACTGGCATTTCTCAAGCAAGGAGTTCATCAACGGCTCAAGATATTACCCCAAGATAGAGAGCGCCGGATTCGTGACCATGCAGATTCTCACTGCTGGACCTTTCGACGAATGGAGAGTCATCATGCAGGGCATAATCAGAGCCATCACACGCAGCCGCCATTATGTGTATATACAGAGCCCGTATTTCATCCCTACCGATACGGTGATGCTGGCACTCCGCAATGCCGCGCTCGCTGGCATAGATGTCAGAGTGAT
The DNA here is from genome assembly GCA_964571735.1 of uncultured Muribaculaceae bacterium. GTDB lineage: Bacteria > Bacteroidota > Bacteroidia > Bacteroidales > UBA932 > Cryptobacteroides. Next base: position 1,050 of record CAZNDD010000088.1, read on the forward strand.
GATGCCTTACCGAGGAGATAACGGCAACATAGTGACATACGCATCCATGTCATATATAGAGGAGGCTCTCACTGCAGGAGTCAAGATAGAGTTCTACCGCAAGGGATATATGCATTCCAAGACCATAGTCTCGGATGACACATTCGTAACGGTAGGCTCGACCAATGTGGATATCAGAAGTTATGAACTTGATTTTGAAGTCAATGCTTTCATCTACGACGAGGACTTGGCGATAAAGGCAAGAGACATTTTCCTTGAGGACGAAAAGGATTCCGATATGATTACGCTCGAAAGCTGGCAGCATAGATCCCGTTTCCAGAAGATAAAGGAATCCCTCGCAAGACCACTCTCCCCGCTTCTGTAAAGACTCGCCGGGCATCCACGCGACACATTCGACAGAGGAATCCCCATAGAAAAACTCATATATCCGCGCATAAGACGCGACCGCCGAAAGTTTTTTATTCCGTTTTTTGTCAGATCAAAATCCGGTGCAACAAATTCTGGAAAAATTTGTCAATGACTTCCAAATTAAGCCTATCTTTGTAGTCGTTATTCCAAATCAGATGTTAGGCAGAAGAAAGAAGCGCAGCAGCAACGCCGTCACCCTCAAGCAACAGATATTCAAAGAAGCACGGGAACAGTTTTTAAGCAAAGGATTTGCAGAGACCTCAACTGTAGAGATAGCCAAAAATGTGGGTTGCAACCAGGCTCTCGTGTACTATTATTATAAGTCGAAAGACGAACTTTTCCTCGCAGTATTCAGAGATTATATGCTCAAGGCCGTGGATTCATTCTACGAGCCTGCGCTCAAATATGATTCGCTTGAAGACAAAATCGCCGGCATCGTGAGACGCTGCTTCGAGTTTCTCGGCAGTGACAAGAGATACGCCCACTTCTTCGTAGAGGAGTTTCTCGTCAAAAAGAAAGCGAGGCAATATGTCAGAGGGCTCGGCAATGAAATCAGTTTCCAGAGAGCTTTCATAGTCTGTCACAAGGCCATACACAAAGGCATAGTAGAGGGTAAGGTCGTAGCTGAAACCGACGCCGCGACACTCATCACGGACATTCTTACACTCTGTGTCTCCACTTTCCTGTCACTCGACCTCTTCACAGAAATGGCAGATGCCGAGAAGATAGAAAGATACCTAAACTACAGGGAGAAGCACATTACCGAACTGATCTTGAACAACATAATGCTCAAGTAGTCCCCTACTCGTAGCCCTTTTCCCTACGCAGACGCGCGTAGTAGTCAGCCCGCTTGGGATTCTCCGGAAACCAGCGCTTCAAAACTCTTTTCTCCTGCTGGAGCACTTCCAGTATACCCCACAAGAAAGAGAATGAGAATGCTCCGAAGACAGTACTCGGGATGAAGCTCTCCATGAATAAGGAACAAAGCGCACAGACCACGCCTGCCGCCAGAAAGAGCCACCATGAGCGCTTACCAAGGTAATATTCAGCCTTGATAACAAGCGGATGGCAAAGAGCAATCGCAAGGAAGGTACTGGCACCTACAAGTACACCGTCAAAATTCAGCATCACACAAAAAAAGCCGTCCTGAATTCTCGGACCGAGGAAACGGGACGGCTTGGTTGATTCTAATAATTCTCAGCGTGAACCTCGAAGTAGGACTGAGGATGTGCGCATGCAGGGCAAACCTCAGGGGCATTTGTACCAACCACGATGTGACCGCAGTTGCGGCACTCCCAAACCTTGACCTCGCTCTTGGCGAATACCTCGGCAGCCTCCACATTGTGAAGAAGTGCGCGGTATCTCTCCTCGTGATGCTTTTCAATCTCACCAACGAGACGGAACTTGGCTGCAAGCTCGGGGAAACCCTCTTCCTCTGCCGTCTTGGCAAATCCCTCATACATATCCGTCCACTCGTAATTCTCACCGGCGGCTGCAGCTGCAAGGTTCTCTGCAGTGCTTCCTATGCCGTTAAGTTCCTTGAACCACATCTTGGCGTGCTCCTTCTCGTTCTCTGCGGTCTTGAGGAAAAGAGCTGCAATCTGCTCGAATCCCTCTTTCTTGGCCTTGGAGGCGAAGTAGGTATATTTATTTCTGGCCTGTGACTCACCGGCAAACGCCGCTTCCAGATTTTTGGCAGTCTGGGTGCCTTCGTACTTGTGACTCATAATTTGTATTGTTTGCAAATTTGACTGATTCTTGACTTGTTGTCAATCCCCAAAATTAGTGATTCTTCGCGGATTTACAAGTCCCCTTCAGACGATTTGAATCTATTATAAATGTCTTGCAAAACAAGGCCGGCGAGCGTCATCCCGAAGATGGAGGTTATATGCACCAGAGAGCCGTTGACGCGCTTTTTCCGCGGATCTTTATCCAGTTCCTGCCAATGCTCCGCTCCAAGATTGGGGAGCACCTGCTCATCGTAGACGCAGAGGAATTTTTTCTCTGGATATATGCCGAGACGGCGCATGTTTTTGCGCAGTGCCGAACCGAGCGGACAGCCTCTCACAGAGCCAAATTCAGCTACCCTGACGAGCGTCGGGTCGAGTTTACACGCAGCGCCCATCGAACTGAAAAGAGTAGCACTCGACAACGAGGCGCTATGTATCAGGTCCATCTTGTCGCGTAGCGAATCTATGGCGTCTATTACATAGTCGTAGGAGTCGAGGCAGAAGTCCTTGTCGCTCTCAGCAGTGTAGGTCTTCTGCAATGCGACGATCTCGGCATCAGGGTCTATATCGAGTAGCCTGTCCCTGAGAGCCTCAACCTTGGGGCGTTCCAAATTGGAGACCGTGGCTTCGAGCTGGCGATTCAAGTTGGAAGGTGCCACCACATCGTCGTCCACAAGGGCAAGATGCCGGATGCCGGAACGCAAAAGACCCTCCGCACACCAACTTCCAACCCCACCTACTCCGAAGATTATGACCTTCGTCCTGCGGCAGGCATCCATCACATCATCTCCGAGCAGGAGCGAAGAACGCGAATATCTCAAATCCTTTTCTTCCATTGCCAAATCACTTTTTTGCAGCCGCAAAGATAATAAAATCAC
>CAZNDD010000089.1:0-3991 GCA_964571735.1 uncultured Muribaculaceae bacterium
GGGGGTAAGTTTGGATTGGTATGATGTCGTCCAATCAGTTAATAGGACTTTTTAGTTGCCCCTCTTCCTGCTTGAACAGTTTGCTACGAGTGTGCGCTCTATGGCGGATTTGATTTCGAATTGGGGCCATTGGAAAGAGGCAAGTATTTGCAATTCCCTTGTTAATACAAAAATAATTGCTATATTTGCAGCCCCAAAATTTTGGGGTAAACATAACTATTATATTTATGCCTACAATTCAACAATTGGTTCGCAAGGGACGCGAGGTTATCGAGGTAAAGTCGAAATCCCGCGCGTTGGATGCTTGCCCTCAGAAGCGTGGCGTATGCGTGCGTGTCTACACAACGACACCTAAGAAACCTAACTCAGCTATGCGTAAGGTTGCACGTGTTCGTCTTACTAACGCTAAAGAGGTCAATGCCTACATCCCCGGTGAGGGTCACAACCTCCAGGAGCACTCGATCGTGCTCGTTCGCGGAGGCCGTGTCAAGGACCTTCCGGGTGTACGTTACCATATCCTGCGGGGCGCTTTGGACACTGCCGGCGTAGAGGGAAGGACTCAGTCCCGTTCACTTTACGGCGCCAAGAGGCCGAAGAAGTAGCCTGGAGGACGGTTAATTTTAATTATTCTTTCAACAAATGAGAAAAACGAAGCCTAAGAAGAGGATTCTACTTCCTGATCCTAAGTTTCACGATGTCGAGGTTACCCGTTTCGTGAATAATCTTATGTTGCAGGGGAAGAAGAGTATCGCTTATTCTATTTTTTACGATGCCATTGACATGGTAGGCGAGAAGGTGAAAGATTCTGATAAGGCTCCTCTGGATATCTGGAGGCAGGCTCTCGAGAACGTGACACCTCAGATTGAGGTTAAGTCACGCCGTATCGGTGGAGCTAACTTCCAAGTGCCTACGGAGTTGAGACCCGAAAGAAAAGTTTCGCTCGCAATGAAGAACGTGATCTCTTTTGCCCGTAAGCGCTCTGGCCGTTCAATGGCCGAAAAATTGTGCGCAGAGATTGTCGCAGCCTACAACAATGAAGGCGGTGCATACAAGCGTAAAGAGGATATGCACAGAATGGCAGAGGCCAACAAGGCATTTGCACACTTCCGCTTTTAATTGATAAGTTAGTTAGTGTAAATGGCTAAGCGAGATCTCAAATTTACAAGAAACATCGGCATCATGGCGCACATCGATGCCGGTAAGACCACCACTTCTGAGCGTATCCTGTTCTACACAGGTAAGACTCACAAGATTGGTGAGGTTCATGAAGGTGCCGCCACTATGGACTGGATGGTGCAGGAGCAGGAGCGTGGTATCACCATTACTTCCGCTGCTACGACAGCATTCTGGCACTATGAGGGAAATACATATCAGATCAACCTGATTGATACTCCCGGTCACGTGGATTTCACCGTTGAGGTGGAAAGATCCCTTCGCGTATTGGATGGTACCGTCGCGACTTTCTGTGCAGTAGGTAGGGTTCAGCCCCAGTCTGAAACCGTTTGGAGACAGGCTGACAAATACGGCGTTCCCAAAATTGCCTATGTCAACAAGATGGACCGCGTAGGTGCCGACTTCCTTGCTTGCGTCGAAGAGATTAAGACCAAACTTGGTGCGAACGCAGTGCCTATCTGTCTTCCTATTGGATCGGAAGACAAACTTTCCGGCATTGTAGACCTTATCGACAAGAAGGCTATTTATTACAATTCAAGTGATGCCTTGGTCAATTATGAGATCGGGGAGATTCCTGAGGATATGGTCGACGACGTCAATCTTTGGCGCGGCAGACTCGTTGAGGCTGCAGCAGAGTGCGACGATGCTCTCATGGAGAAGTATTTCGAGGATCCTGATTCACTTACTAAAGAAGAGATTATCGCTGCTCTTCGCAAGGGTACCATCTCTATGCAGATTGTTCCTGCCTGCTGCGGTTCTTCCTTCAAGAATAAGGGTGTTCAGTTCCTCCTCGACGCAGTCATGCGTTACCTCCCGTCTCCGCTTGACAAGGGTGCAATCGTAGGAACCAACCCTGACACGGGTAACGAAGAGAAGCGTCAGCCTTCAGTTGACGAGCCTTTCTGCGCTCTCGTGTTCAAGATTGCTACAGATCCGTTCGTGGGACGTCTTGCGTTCCTCCGTGCGTATTCTGGTAAGCTTGACGCTGGTTCTTATGTGTACAATGTCCGCTCGGGCAAGAAGGAGAGAGTTGCACGTCTGTATCAGATGCACTCCAACCATCAGAACCCGATCGAGGCTGTTACTGCAGGTGACATCGCAGCAGCTGTTGGATTCAAGGATCTTCGTACAGGTGACACCATCTGCATCGAGTCCAATCCTATAGTTCTCGAGTCCATGGAGTTCCCCGATCCCGTTATCGGTGTCGCAGTCGAGCCTAAGACCCAGTCAGATCTTGACAAACTTGGAGTGGCGCTTGCCAAACTTGCTGAGGAGGATCCTACCTTCACAGTCAAGTCAGACCATGAGACCGGTCAGACGGTTATCAGCGGTATGGGTGAGCTTCACCTTGATATCATCATCGACCGTCTCCGCAGAGAGTTCGGTGTTGAAATCAACCAGGGTGCACCTCAGGTTAATTACAAAGAAGCGATTACTACTACGGTGCAGCATCGTGAAGTTTACAAGAAACAGACCGGTGGTCGTGGTAAGTTCGCTGACATTATCGTGGAAATCGGTCCGGCAGATCCCGGTGTTACAGGTCTCCAGTTCGAGAGCGCTGTCAAGGGTGGAAATATCCCCAAGGAGTTCATCCCTTGCATCGAGAAAGGCTTCAAGTCGGCTATGGCCAATGGTGTCCTCGCCGGTTACGAAGTTCAGTCTCTCAAGGTTACAGTGCTTGACGGCTCCTATCACCCTGTGGACTCCGACCAGCTTTCGTTCGAACTTGCGGCCCGTATGGCATTCCGCCATGCATGTCCCAAGTGCAGACCTGTCATCTTGGAGCCTATCATGAATCTCGAGGTTGTTACACCTGAAGATTACATGGGTGACATCGTGGGCGACCTCAACCGTCGTCGCGGACAGATTAACGCTATGGATTCGACGGCCAATGGAGCACGTATCGTCAAGGCATTTGTCCCGCTTTCTGAGCAGTTCGGTTATGTGACAGTTCTTCGTACTCTTTCTTCAGGAAGAGCTACCAGCACTATGTCCTTCGACCACTACGCAGAGGTGTCTGCTACAATGCAGAAGGATATTGTCGAGAAGAGCGGCTACAAGCTTTCGGACGATGATGAGTAAAACAAATTGTTAATATGAGCCAGAGAATCAGAATTAAACTCAAGTCATTCGATCATATGCTTGTGGACAAGTCTGCAAGCAAGATCGTTGAGACAGTGAAGAGCACCGGTGCGAAGGTTAATGGACCTATTCCCCTTCCTACCCACAAGAAGATCTTCACCGTCAATCGCTCGACTTTCGTAAATAAGAAGTCCCGCGAGCAGTTTGAGCTCGATTCATACTGCAGGCTTCTCGATATCGATGATAGCAACGCCAAGACCGTTGACTCTCTGATGAGACTCGAGCTTCCCGCTGGTGTGGATGTCGAGATCAAAGTGTGACGCATTACTGAATAAGTGACCGAGAAGCAAGTCGGTCTTGAAATCGACTTGCTTTTTTTAAGGTCACACCGTAGGAGAATTACTTTTTTGTGATTATCTTTGCGGTACGCATGCGGTGAATTACACCGCCTTTTTTCCGGAAGTCTTTACGGCTCCGGATTGGACCGGTCCCATAGCTCAGTTGGTTAGAGCACCTGACTCATAATCAGGGAGTCGCAGGATCATGCCCTGCTGGGACCACTTCCTATCAACGAGGACGCAAGTCCTCGTTTTTTATTGGGTCTAACGCCCCAAGCCCCGTGGCTCCCGAGCTACCGACTTCGCCGTTCGCTCAATGTTTCGGAGGTGTTGAAGCCTCCGTTGTCGGTGCGTATAAGTCATTCGGCAAGACCTGTTTGCTGTCGCCCGGTGAGATT
>CAZNDD010000090.1:0-3772 GCA_964571735.1 uncultured Muribaculaceae bacterium
TCATTATCTTTGCGGCTGTCATGCAAAAAGAAAACGGCATATCCCGGGACTTTTTCACATTTCCGGTTCAAATACTGCATTTCGCGGGCATTCCCCTGTTTTTTCTTCTTTTCATAGAGGTTTACAGACCGGAAGCACTCGTGGAGTTTTTTTCAGTCGGCACGGTTTCCCCGGAGTTCAATGTCTGCATACTCTCTTCCATCCTGCTGCTTGTACTCGTGGGATTCAGGCTTGCATTCTTCTTTTTACGCAGGCGTCTCAACCCTGGAGGCGGCATATATGCATTATGGTGTGCAGGCGAAATCGCTGTATCTGCGGCTTTCGGCGCACTATATATAACCCTCATATCCTCGGGGGTATACGGTTTTTTCCCCTGCCTCGCCAAATCGCTGCTATACTTCTTCGGCGTGCTGCTTTGGCCTTATGTAATATTTGCCTTGTGGATAGAACTCAGGAGCAAGTCAGCCAAATCGGTGCCTGACGCAAATGAAGCGGACGGAATGATAAGATTCTCGGATGACAGCCAGAGACTCAAACTTACCGTCGCAACGAGCTCACTGCTATTCGTTCAAGCCAACGAGAACTATGTGAATATAGCCTATATGGATTCAGGCAAAGTCAAGCATTATCAGCTACGCTCTTCAATGAAGCGACTCGAAGACATGCTCCAGGCGCACGGACTACAAAGATGCCACAGGGCATGGTTCGTTAATCCTGCGCACATCAAGATACTCAGAAAGACACACGACGGAGCGGTACTGGCAGACTTGGACATAGAAGGATGCAAGAGTATCCCCGTCTCCAGAGCCAAATACGACGACCTCTCCGCACTGCTATAACTTATGAACCCGCCTCAGATGAAGCGGGTTCGATTTTCAATACAAGTGTGTGCCGGATTCCCGGAATCCGTCACACAGGACTTCAAAACGGGTCAGAAGCCGATTGTGACGTATTCCTTACGGCTTTCTAAAATTCAGAAGTGCGGATGCTACCTATACCCCTCACATTGGGGCGGACTATCTTCGCACGAAGGTGACTTGCATCGATACTGCCGGCTCCGTTGATGGAAAGCGTGACGATATCGGCTTCACCTTCCAAGTCTATGTCTCCGGCTCCGTTGATCTTGGCGTCAACTCTCTTCGCACGGATGCCATGCAGCTCCATATCCCCTGCACCGTTGACTTTGATGGTCACATCGTCTGACTTAAGACTGTGCAGTTCGAAATCAGCCGCTCCGTTGCAGGTTATTTCGGTCCAGTCCGCATCGATTCCGAAAATCTCCACATCGCTGGCTCCATTGAGATTGAGCGAAAAACCATCCCGAGAGACTATCGTGCCACGACAGTCAAATTCCTGGGAACCGTTCAATTTGAGTTCGTTCAGATACTTCGAGCCTAAATAGATCTTGGTCTCGGACCAGAATCGAATCTTCTTGTCGTCGGATTCTATGACGACCGCGCCATCATCGCCTTGGCGCACCAAAATATGGTCTATATGCTTGGCCTTGGCTACAATCAGCACCTTGGCATCACCCGGAGTGTACACCACATCCACTGGAAGATTGATAGTAAGAGATGTAAACGCCTTGAGGTCAATCTCTTTCATAACTTCATCGTTACCTTGCCCGGAAACGATGGTCCCGCTGACCACGGGAGCAGACGACTCGGGAGCAGAAGCCGATGACCGTCCTTGTCCCCGACCATTGCAAGAGAGCAGGGTAAAAATCGACATTGTAAGGATAAATGCTTTATTCATAATGCTTAACTAAATCTACAGGGTCAAGTCCGAGCAGCTTGGCTTTCTTGATGAAAAGCGGAAGCTCATTCCGGATGAATTCTTCCTTTTTAAGGGCACTTATCCGCTCCTTGGCATCTTCGCTGACAAAGAAGCCTATTCCCCTTTTCTGGAATATGACACCCCACGAAGTCAGATTGTCATAAGCCCTGGCTACGGTATTGGGATTGACACCGATGGTTGCAGCCCATTCGCGCACAGATGCAATCCTTTCTCCCTGAAGCAATTCTCCGGAAAGTATGCGTTCACAGATATTGTCTGCGATTTGCAAATATATGGGATTTTGTTGATTGAATTCCACTTTGAGAAAATTTTGAATATCCTAATGCTTTATGGTTCTGAGTCTGACAAAGAGCAGCGAAAGCAGAACCGCAATCTGCACTCCTGCGCAGACATACAGGAAGGTAAACATTCCGCGCACAGCATCCGCCGGTTCAGAGCCAAAAAATCTTGTAATAAAATCTTCTCCATCAAGAGCATAGTTACCCACTATGATGGAAAACACCATCATACTGATAAAACCGACGGCAGCAAGTACCAGCAAGGTCTTGAGAGGCTTGTTACGCTTGAAAAACACCGCTCCGAGGGTGAATGACAGCACATTGACGCACCAATAGAGCCACAGCACAAACCACACGGAGAATACGGAAACGGAGTGGTTGAGAACCACAGCTATGTCAGCAAAAAATCTCCCACTCAAAAGCGGTGTGCCATAAGCTTCCGGGAATATGACCCCAAGCAGGAAATCAGAACCGAAGAAGAGCACGCCTACTACGAGTGGCACAACGACACAGGCCATCAGCACCATTGAAAGCCACTTCTCAAAAACCGATGCGGGAGCGAGTATGTATGAAGTGCCGAAACGCTTGTCCGTCACCTGACCGTAGACTTTGGACGGGAAGCTCATAACAAGGCTAACGACAAGCGCAAAAGCACAGAAGATGCGACCGGCAGAGTTGTCGTAACCCCAGTCTCCTCCGCTCGCAATGAAGTAGATAAGCTCGTAGAAAATGAAGAACACCACGGGCATCAGTCCGTAAAAGAGGGCGCTAAGCCCGAATTTGTATTTTGCACCGTTCAGCTCATTAAGGAAATACTTGCCGAAACGGGAAGCTGAAAATGTATTATTCATTGCTAAAAATCTTTCTGATGGTTTCTTTATTGGCATAGACGGCTCCGAAAAGGGCTTCTATATTGAACTTGCTGTCTTCGCCTGTCTCATTGGGAATCACTTGGATAGTTCCGCCAGGGAGACGCTCCACATAGAGGGCGCCGGGATGTATCTCTGTCCCGTAATCGAAGTACAGTCTGGAGCAGATCTGCTCTATCGAGGCATTGAGAAGCACGCTGCGGCGGTCGAGGATGACTATGGGATCGATTACGTTCTCAAGGTCGCGGACCTGATGTGTGCTTATGAGGATGATGGCGTCCTCGCGGGTATACTTGAGAAGTGCGGAGCGGAACTGCACCTTGGAGGGGATGTCAAGTCCGTTGGTCGGCTCATCCATAAGAATATAGCGTGCTCTGCAGGAAAGCGCGAAGGCGATGTAGGTCTTCTTGAGCTGACCGGAGGACATCGCATTCATTTTCTTGTCGATATCGGTCTCGAAGAGCAGCATAAGTTCCTTGAATTTGTCAATGTCGAAGGCTTTGCGCAGGATGCCCTCTGATTTAGCCCAGTCTATGGCCGCCATGCGCACGGGAGCGACCTCATCGGGAAGATAGCAAAGGTCTTCGAGGAATTCAGGTTCGCGGTTCCATGGAGTGCGCCCGTCGCAGTCGATGATCCCGGCGTGGGGCTTTTTCAGTCCGCATAGAAGCGTAAGTAAAGTGGTCTTGCCTACTCCGTTCTCCCCGAGCAGGCCGTAGACCTTGCCGGGAAGCAATTCGAGCGAGATGCCTTCAAGTACGGCATTGGAGCCGTAGCTGAAACTCAAATCATTGATTCTGATCATAATATTTTTAGTTTTACTTAAAT
>CAZNDD010000091.1:0-3736 GCA_964571735.1 uncultured Muribaculaceae bacterium
GTGTTGTTGATATCGTTCTTGGCGGAGATGATGTAAATCTCGTCGCTTTCTCTCTCCCAGACCTTCTCGGGAACGGGAACTGAAAGCCTTGCCATTCTCTTGTGTGCCTCACAGAAGCACTGTCCGAATGAGCGGAATTCGAAGCGGGGCTTCGAAATCTCACCAATCTTAAGTTCTGCCATAATCCTATATGAAATTAGAGTTCAGGAGTCTGCTCGATATCACCGGTCTTCGCACCGTTGGCTGCGCCAGGGGTAGGAGCGGCGTATGCCCACTCACCTGTTCCATCGGGAACACGGCAGAAAGAAGCCTCTTTGTTATTGTTATAACCCTTGACCTGGTTCCAACCTGCACCCTCTTCACCACGGGTGAATGTGTCAAGCACACCGTCTTTGGCATCAAGGAGTTCGATCTTCATGTTCTTCTTGGGAGAAAGACCACCCTTGAAAATGTGGTTCTCGCTCTGATAGACATAGTTCTCATCACCATCCTCAGCAGGATCTGCGAGGTCAGTGCTCTCGATGTAGATGAAGCCCTTGGCAGCGAGTGTCATTCCGGCTGCTCCGGTCCAAGTGACAGTCTTTCCACCGTCCTTGGAGCTGTCGTACTTCACAAGCTGGATACCCTCGAGAGAAACCTCAGCGTCAGTGGTATTGTAAAGCTCGATAAACTTTTTCTGCCCGTCAATCTCGTTGAGAACTATACCATTGACAACATTACCGCCATTGTTGTTGGCACTGTCATCAGTAGTGATGTCGTTCTTATTGCAAGAAACGAGTGCAAATGCTGCCATAGCAGCGAAAATGAAATACTTTTTCATTGTTTTTGATTTATTAAAATGTTGTATCCATTAACAGGCTTCTCTCCCTCATAGGAGATAAGCCGCATAAGATTCGTTTAGAATGCCACCTGGAAACGGCATGCAAGCATGCTGTAGTTGATACCGCCGTCAACGATCTGTGCAGGAATTTTGCTGGCATTGCCATCTGCATCGTATCCGGAATTCCACTTACCCTTGTCGACACCGTCCGTACTGCCCTTACCGTTGGCGTATTTGTCGTTCATATTGTACTGGTAGTTGATGACGAACTTCACATTCTTGGTAGGATAGTAGTTGAGACCCACTGCGAAAGCCTGTGCGGAACCGCCCATGTAGAACTTGGAGATGTTGTAGTTCGCAGTCTCATAACGGAGGCAGAACTCAAGGTCGCCCCAAGACTTGCCGGGAGTGATGCGGGTGTACTTCGCTCCGCCCTCATCGTAGTTCTGATGACCACCGAAGAGAAGCCAGCCAGCCTGCACATACCAACCATCAGCGGGTCTGAGACCGCCTGCCTCTGCAATCTTCGGGTCTGCATCGTCCCTGAGGAAAGCCTGACGGGCGATGTAAGCAGCCTCTGCACGAAGCCCCTTCCAATGACCGGTAACTTCAGCGGTGTAGGCGATTTCGTGATCAACCTTGGTGATAGCATCCGTATCAAGGAACTTCTTGCGGTTGATGGAAGTGGTGTTACGTGAACTATAGCGGGCCGTGTTGTAGCCGTCAGAGTTGGAGAGCTTAGGCTCGCGGTATGAGAATGCGCCTCCGATGTGGAGAGAAGAGTTGTTGCTCTTGTAGAGAGGACGGAGGACGAGTTTACCTGTATAGGAAAGACCCTCGTTGAAACCATAGTCCTTATTACCATCTTCCATGTAGGTCATCTCCTCGCTGCTCTTGATTTCGGGTCCGAAAACGCCGGCGCTTGCCCAGATAAGAGGAGTGGAATACTTCACATTGACACCGAGGTGACGGGAAGGTGCAAGTCCGCAGACCATAGGACGCTCCATGAACTGGAGGTAGCGGGAAGTGGAGTTGCGCTGGAGGGAGAAGTTCTCCTTGAAGTTACCGAGTTTGATAGAGAGGTTCTCCACTCCGGTGTATTCGAGGATAGCGTCCTTCAGCTCGGGAGTACCGCTGGTCCAGTCGGTGTCAATCTCGCCGTACCAGTTTTTGTCGATTTGAGCCTTAACGGCGAAGCGGGAACGGCGGATATTCATGCCGTTACCGATCTTGACGAGATTCTCGTCCTGACCGAAATATACGGCAGCATCACCCTGAACACGGATGTCGAACCAAAGCTTGTAGTCAGCAGACTTGTTCTGGAATACGAGGATGCCGTCCTGAACCTGGCCGGTGACAGGATAAGATTCCACCTTCTGGCCATACTGATTGTATTGGGCATCGGTTTGCGCAAAGGCGCTTGCAGACATGCAGATAGCTGCAAGTGTCAGAATAGTTCTAACTTTCATAAAATTCAATATTTGAGATATTTGTATTACAAATTATGTGATTTTGATTCACAAATATAAGGATTTAGTCCGTTTATTGTACTATAAAAGCTAAATTAAAAGCATGATTGCCGATTTGACAACCACATTTTTCCATTTTTATTCAGTTTTATTTATCAAAAAATGCCAAACACGGCTGAGCCACTACCTGTCATAGATGAATAGAGAGCACCATCGCGATAGAGACGCTCTTTGAGTTCCGCGATGCGGGGGTGAGATGGGAAAACACTGGCCTCAAAATCATTTTTCACCATATTCCTCCACTCTGCTACGGGTCGGGCAAGGATATCGTGAAGATTCACTTCAGGCTCGCCCGGGACAATGCCTGCGTATGCTTCACGGGTACTGACCGACTCCCCTTCCGGAACGACTATGCGGATTTCATAATCGGACAGGTCAATGTCGGCGGGAGAAAGGATTTCACCTTTGCCGCTGCCCCATTGTGGTATATTTCTTATAAAGAATGCGCAGTCTGCCCCAAGCGATCCGGCAAGCGATTCAAGCTCGGAAGTCGGGAGATGTAGCGCGAAGATTTCGTCAAGCATTTTGATGGTGGCGGCGCAGTCGGACGAACCGCCGCCGAGTCCTGCACCTACCGGTATGGTTTTGAGAAGACGGATTGATACGGGCGAGATGCCGTATCTCTCGCGCATTAGATGGTACGCCTTGGCGCAAAGATCACTCTGCGGATCCCAATCCACAGGCAGTTCATCCTCTTCCAACCTTACATCTATGGAGAATTCTTCCGAGGGCAATATCTCCAAGGTGTCTCTGTAGGCATCTACAGGATAGAAAAGCGTGTCAATGTCGTGGTAGCCGTCAGAACGGCGACGCAGAACATTCAGTCCTATATTTATCTTGGGAGAGGGATAACTGATCATTGTCAATAAGATTTTTGAGGGCGGGAATGTTACTTGAGATTCTCTTCCAGTGTTTCTTTCTGCAGGACATGGGAGAATTCGCAGCCGCAGAATGTCTGGTTGTAGAACCCGAGTTCGCGTATGAGATAGTTGCGCCGTGGCTGAAGTCCGCCTTTGCGCCAGTTCATATTCCACCATGAGACAGGGGCTGCCCCTCCCACACCGGTGAGAGCGCAGGCGTACCGTCCGGCTTCATCCACTTGCTCAAGGCTTTTCCAACGGGAGGAAGCGAGGGTAGTGGTCAGAGTGGAGAATCCATGCTCCGAGGCGTAGCGCGCCGCCCGTACAAGCCGGTACTTAAAACACTCCATACAACGAGTACCTCTTTCCGGAGCGTTTTCCCGTCCGACGGCAACCCGTGTGAGCCAATCTTCGTGGTCGTACTCGTCATCCACCCACGATACCCCGAGACCGTCGCAGTATTTTGCGAGTTCTTCGCGCCGCAGTTTGTATTCGTCAAGAGGTACAATATTGGAGTTAGAGAAGAA
>CAZNDD010000092.1:0-3690 GCA_964571735.1 uncultured Muribaculaceae bacterium
TTGTGATTCCGGCGCGATTCGAACGCGCGACCCACAGCTTAGAAGGCTGTTGCTCTATCCAACTGAGCTACGGAACCATCCCAATAGGAGTGCAAATATACTGCATTTTTTCGAATTTTTGAAATTGTTGCCAGAAATGTAAACTGCTTCCGCAAAGATTGCTAACTTTGTACAAGTATGTATAAGATCCTTTCTAAAGAAATGCTCACGCCGACCATCTGTCGGATGAAAGTAAATGCGCCGAGGATAGCGTCATCGGCATTGCCCGGACAGTTCCTGATTGTGCGCAATGATGAGAAAGGCGAACGCATTCCCTTGACCATCAGTGATTATGATCCTGAGGAGGGAAGCGTCACCATTGTTACCCAGAAGATAGGAGTATCCACGGCGGAGATTATCTCCCGTGAAGTGGGAGAGAGTTTTGCGGATGTGGTGGGGCCTTTGGGCAAGCCCTCTGAGTTCTGCTCTCTTTCCGAAGATGAATTGTCTAAGTTAAATGTGGTGTTTATCGCCGGAGGGGTCGGTACGGCGCCGGTTTATCCGCAGGCCAAATGGCTCAAGGAGCATGGCGCACATGTGGATGTCATCATCGGAGCGAGGAATGAAAGCCTGCTTATCTACACGCAGGAAATGTCTTCAGCGTGCGATGAACTGCATATCTGCACGGACGACGGCTCTGTCGGGTTCAAGGGAGTGGGCACAGCGCTGCTCGAAAAGTTAGTGGTGGAAGATGGCAGGCATTTTGACAATTGCGTCGCCATCGGTCCTATGATAATGATGAAATTCAGCACCCTTGCGTGCATCAAGCTCGGTATCCCGGTGACAGTCAGCCTCAATACCCTTATGGTGGACGGCACTGGAATGTGCGGGGCATGCCGTGTGAATGTGGGTGGAAAGATGAAATTCGCCTGCGTGGACGGGCCTGAGTTTGACGGCACGCTTGTGGATTTCGATGAGGCAATGAGGCGTCAGGGTCAATACAAGGCTGAAGAGACAGCTTCCAAACAAGAACATGGCTTTACCCTTTAGAGGAAATTATGGTAGCAGCTCGTACTAAGGTCCGCGAACAGGACCCCCAGGTCAGAATACACAATTTCGATGAAGTCAGTCTGGGCTTCAATCTTGCAGAGGCGCAGCAGGAGGCACAGCGTTGTCTCCACTGTAAGAATCCCCGCTGCGTGGCTGCGTGCCCGGTGAGCGTGGACATCCCTTCGTTCATAGAGCAGGTGAGGGCGGGTGACATCCGTCGTGCTGCGGATATCATAGCCAAGGATTCGTCCCTTCCGGCGGTGTGCGGGCGAGTGTGTCCGCAGGAAAGTCAGTGTGAAGGCAGCTGCATACTTGGTATAAAAGGGGAAAGTGTCGCCATAGGTGCGCTTGAGCGTTTTACTGCGGATTGGAGCAGGGAGAACGGCTATGTGCCGGGCGGACAGCAGGCGCTTCCGTCTGGTGCGAAAAAAGCGAAAGTGGCGGTGGTGGGCTCCGGTCCTGCAGGCTTGGCGTGCGCCAGTGACCTTGCCCGTTGGGGATACGACGTGACTATTTTTGAGGCCCTGCACAAGGCGGGTGGCGTGCTTGCTTACGGCATTCCGGAGTTTAGGCTTCCCAAGGACAGCGTGCTTCAACATGAATTGGACGCGGTGTTCTCTCTCGGTGTGAAACTTGAGACCGATGTCATTGTCGGCAGGACGATTACTATAGACGAACTTCTTGATAAAGAAGGCTTCAGCGCGGTGTTCGTAGGGACGGGCGCTGGGCTTCCGAAGTTCATGGGCATTCCGGGCGAGAATAGCAACGGAGTTTTCTCCGCCAATGAGTTCCTGACCCGCAACAACCTGATGAAGGCGTATCGCGAGGATTATCTTACGCCCATCCATGTCGGCAGTAAAGTGTGCGTGGTGGGAGGTGGCAATGTCGCAATGGACGCGGCTCGTACTGCCCGTCGGCTCGGCGCGGAGGTGCATGTCATATATCGCCGTACGGAGGTGGAGCTTCCGGCACGCAGAGAGGAAGTGCATCACGCCAAGGCGGAGGGGATTGTGTTCGATATGCTTTCCAATCCGGTGGAGATTGAGGCGGGAGAGGACGGATGGGTCAGCAAGATACGTTGCATAAGGATGGAGCTCGGGGAGCCGGATGCGAGCGGGAGGCGTTCGCCTGTGCCCGTGGAAGGTTCTGAGTTCGAGATAGATACGGATACAGTGATTATGGCTCTCGGGACTTCGCCGAACCCGTTGATTGCGGGGACTACGCGGGGGCTGGAGACCACGCGGCGCGGTGGGCTCGTCGCAGACGAGCAGGGCGCGACCACGCGCCCCGGCATCTTCGCAGGCGGAGATGCCGTCACCGGCGCCGCGACCGTCATCCTCGCCATGGGGGCAGGACGCAAAGCCGCCTCCGCCATCCGCGACTATCTGGAATCCCTATAATCGCCCGCCATGGAGAGGTCATTCTTTCGTGACAGTTTCCGGCTCCGGATTCTGCTCTCGGACCATAATTCGGGATCTGGCCATAGAGGCGGTGTTATTTCGTGACAGTTTTCGGCGAATTCGTCATTTCACAAGACTTGTCATTTCACAGAACTTGTTATGAAAGGGGGATGTCAGAATACTCGCTGTATTATCCGCGTTTAGTATGGCGGAAGGGTGGCGCAACTTATGCGGAGCGGGTTATATCGAAAGAACGGTAACAGTAAAACAACTCTAAGGACGATACGGACATTACAATGAGCAACGGAATCAATAACAAGCAGTTTGAAGTGAAAAGCAGGAATTTGTTCCTGGCGCTCCTGCGTGCCGGTCTTTGGGAAGACGGGACTTTCGAACTCTCTCCTGCTGACGCCAAATACTTGAAGCCCGCCTGCAAACTCGCCACTCAGCAGTCCGTCCCGGGACTCGTAGCCGCGGGGCTCGAACATGTCACTGGGCCTGATTCCGCCAAATTTGAAATCCCTACGGGCGTCTCGATGAAACTTGTCAGCACCATGCTCACAATCGAGAAACGCAACGGGGAAATGAACCGCTTCATTGCGAAGCTCCTCTCCGAACTCAGTGACGAGAAACTCAATGTCGTATTGGTCAAGGGTCAAGGCATAGCACAATGCTATGAGCGTCCCCTCTGGAGAGCGAGCGGTGATATAGACCTTTTGGTTAATGATTTTGCCTATGTCCGTCTGGCAGAGATTCTTACCGTTCGGGCGACTCAAGTTGAAAAAGAAGATAAGTCAAAGATGCACTTCGCGATGACCGTCGACGGCTGGGAAATCGAACTCCACGGCAAACTCGACAGCAATGTCTCGTCTCGGACGGACAAGGTCGTGGACAGAGTCAAAAAACAGGTTCTCGCCGAGGGGCAGACGCGCATCTGGCATGATGGAGACGCGGACATCCGTCTTCCTTCCCCTGACTGCGATGTCGTATTGGTATTCGCCCATATATTGCAGCATTATTTCCGCGGAGGCATAGGCTTGCGGCAGATTTGCGACTGGTGCCGTCTGCTTTCGACCTACTATTCAAGCATCGACCTTGATTTGCTTGAGTCCCGCATCAGGGAAATGGGTATGATGACGGAATGGAAATCATTCGCAGCCCTTGCGGTGGACTATCTTGGTATGCCTGAAGATCTTATGCCTATGTATGACAAGGGGCACCGCTGGTCCAAGAAGGCCCGTGGAATCCTCAAATATATCTT
>CAZNDD010000093.1:0-3609 GCA_964571735.1 uncultured Muribaculaceae bacterium
CCAAGTTCTTCACCCGCAGGTGGTCGCTCGACAGTGCCCACAACTCGCTCTTGGGGCCGAAATCGTAATGGCTCTGGTCGGCGTCAAACACGGCACGCGGGTATGTAATCTCCTCACCCGCAGCGTAACGTTCGGGGGTCCACCTGTTTTCATATTGCCACCTGAATGCATTGCCTGCCCTCTTGAAGAACGGGCTGGTAATGCGGGAAATGTAATATGTACCCATGGCTGAACCCGAAAGGACCACATTTATGTCGAAGCCCTTGTAATTGAAACCAATCTTACCTCCGAACTGCATGAGGGGACGATTTGGATAGCCGATGGGAGCAATGTCCTTGTTGTTGATAAGGCCGTCACCATTAAGGTCGACATACTTTATGTCACCCAAGGTGACCGCATTGGCGGCATCCTGGAAATAGGGCCGGTTGTTGAGTTCTTCAAGAGTGTTGTAGAAGCCGTCCACCTTGTATCCGTAATACTGCCCTATGCTGTGTCCCGTCTGGTTCATCCATGGATAGGGATTTGGAGCCTCGGCCATATAGACTATGGTATTCTTGGCGTAAGTGAGGTTCCCCTCGATGTAATAACCCCAATCGGTGCGTTTGTCAGACCAGCCGAGAACAAGCTCGAATCCGTGGTTCTTGACCTGCCCGACATTGACGGGAGCTGTATCCCAAGACGGAACTCCAAATGTAGTCGGAATCACACCAAGGGTCGTAAGTATGTCTCGTCTGTTTTCACTGAAATAATCTACAGTCAGGTAGAGCTTGTCCGAGAAGAACTTAGCTTCGATTCCGGCACTCAGCTTCGTGGACTTCTCCCAAGTGACGTCCGGATTGCCCAAAGCACCTTCGGCTGAACCGTAATAAATCGGATTGTAGGCACCTGTGCTATTTCCGAACTGATAATAGTTGCTTTGAAGCGAGCCGGATGAGGTCACGCTTGAGAGATCGCCGGGTCCCATATTGATTGTATATGTGCCGGGGAGATAAAGATAACGTCGCCCGCCGATCTGGTCGTTGCCTACTAACCCGTAACTGCCTCTGATTTTAAGGAATGAAAGCACAGGGTTCTGTCTGAACCACGGTTCATTGGAAATGATATAGCCGACAGAGGCAGCCGGGAAGAAGCCGAAGCGGTGTTCTTTTGAGAAATTCTCGGTACCGTTGTACGCGAAATTCAGTTCCAGGAGATAGCGAGTGTCATAATCGTATGTTAAACGCGCAGACACACCTACGAGACCACTCGGAGTATTGAAGCTGTCATAAGGCATAGTATATTTGGTGGCCCTGCCAAGCAGGAGTCCGCCTATATTGTGCTTACCGAAATTACCCTGATAGTTCAAGGTCGCATCCACATAGAAATCACGCATGCCGCCCCACGAGCCAGAAGCATAACTATCCGCACCGACAGTGCCACCGAAAAAGTCCAGTTCGTTGGGATTCGATAGGTTTCGCCTGACAGTGTAAGACGGGATGGCAAAAGACTGGATCGCAGCCTTGCTGTAGTTCTCCTGATAACGCATATTGGCCTGGAAATCCAAACCTTCAACCAGATATGAGAAATCATGCCGCAGTTTCATCGAGAAGTCAGCCCGGGTGCTTGTCGTAGTACCCACCGACTGTCCCAGAAGCGCAGGTAGCCAACCGCCCGTCATCTCATTGGCAGTCCTCTTGTGCAGCCCGTCCTGAACTGAATTCTGTGGATAGTCAAAATCCACGATGAGCTTGTCATCCAAGACCATACTCCTGTTTGTAAAAGGATTGCCTTCGTAGATGATCTGCATCAGACCGCTGTACCGGCTGTACAGACTGCCCAGACCGGGACCGGAATTGGAACCGAACTGTCCGCTCGTATTGACCGAAAGTGTAGTATATGGCAAAATGTCGAAGTCCACATTTGCCCTGACATTATATCTCTGATAACGGGAGCCCGTCTGCACACCGAAGTAATTGGCATTCTGCATTATCGACTGCTGGTCAAAATAATTCAGCGAGACATAATACTTTACCCTGTCAGTGCCTCCCGATACGCTCACATTCGCCTGCCATTGTGGAGCTACCCGGCTGAACAGTTCAGAGTAGGCATCCGAAGTCCCGTAATACAACGCCGGACTGTCCATGAGCTGCTGTTTCTGCTCGTCCGTAAGGTTCATGGCGGCAACCTCGGCGGGGGTGAAATCCCTGTTGTTGCGGAATTTCCACAAGTCATCCTCAGTGAAAAGATAATTTCTCAAAGGAGTGCTGCCATAGCCTGCCACCTCGTTTTCAATTGCCTCGTTCCTGAAAAGTGCATACTCGTAAGATGACAGACCCTCCTGAAGATTGGTCGCGGAAGTCAGTCCGAAATTACCCGAGAAACTGACCTTTGGAGCACCGTTCTGCCCTCGCCTCGTAGTGATGATGACAACTCCGTTTGCCGCACGGATACCGTACACCGCAGTAGAAGAAGCGTCCTTAAGTACGCTGATGCCGAGTATGTCATTGGGGTTAAGTGAATTCATGGTACTCATCGCCAGACTCGCCGGTTGCTCTATCCCATCTATTACGATAAGAGGTGCAGTATTGCCGTTGTATGACGAAATACCCCTGATTGCGATGTCGGCGGCGTCCTGACCAGGCTCACCACTGGCGGTGACAGCACTCAAGCCTGGAGTGATGCCGACCAACGCCGAAGACACATTGGAAACCGGAGCGGCAAGCAGTTCATCGCCTTTAACAGCAGTGATTGCACCGGTAACATTGACTTTCTTCTGTGTGGCGAAGGCAGTGACCACCACCTCATCAAGGAACTTGGAATCCGACTTGAGAATCACACGGAGAGAAGCCGCTTTTCCAGGCGTCAGAATCTTGTCCTCAAAGCCCATGCAGGTAACGGTAATGGAGTTCCCGGAAATTTCAAGCGAGAACAATCCATCCAAGTCGGTAACCACACCGTTCATAGTGCCGGTTTCAATGACCGAGGCACCAATTACCGGCTGGAGTTCCTCATCCAAAACCACACCCGATACCACACGTGCATTTTGGGCAAAGGAAAAAAACGGAAAACCAGTCAGTAAAATCACAGCTACCGACAAACAAACTGCAAACCTTTCGAGATGTCGATTAGTTTTCATCGTATCAATTGAAAATTAGTAGTCAGTGCATTCAAAATGTGCTTCACAAAAATCCACATAGTATTCTGTCTTCGCTTACATGGATTATCTGAAAAAACTCTATTTTTGTCTGAATTTTGTACGAAATATGAAATATCATCTGATAATCGCCTTTTTCATCTTGTCTGCTGTACAACTGCAGGCAAATAACTACTATGGGAAGAAAATAGGTATTGAGAACGGACTGTCGCAGGCCTGCGTCACATGTATCACCTACAACGACAACGGGGCACTATGGATAGGTACCCGCTTCGGCCTCAACGAATATAGCAACGGCAAAATTCAGGCATTCACCGGCAAGAGTTCAGGGATGGAGGGCAGTCACATCAACAGCCTCTACTGCGACAGTGACAACAACTTGTGGATTGCAAGCGACAAAGGACTTTTCATTCAAGACCATGACAGCGATTCATTCCGTCAGATCTCGACAGATCCTGCAATCTGCATATCAGAGT
>CAZNDD010000094.1:0-3557 GCA_964571735.1 uncultured Muribaculaceae bacterium
GCGAGAAGGGTATCGAAAATCCAGTACCGACGAGCGAGAAGAAAGAGTCTCCGAAGCCCGAAAAAACTCTGACGCCTAGCACGCAGCAGTCCCAGGCGACCGGCAACAAAGTCCCGGAACAGAGCAAACCGACTACGACAACGAAGCCATCCGGTCCTCAGCGCCTGACAAAGGACCAGATTAATGTATCCGTAAAAGCAAAAGTCGAGAACAGATACCTCAGCCATAGACCTGACATACCAATCAAAAAGGACGGGATAACGGGAAACGTAACACTGAACATCACTGTGACACGATTCGGCGAAGTCACTAAAGTCTCACTGAACCCTGCAAGCACCATCAAGGATGAAGACATCATCGACTCCTGCAAGGAATGTACATTAAAAACGTGGCTCTCAAGCAATTACGATTGTCCCGACAGACAGACAGGCACCATCACATACACATTCACAGAGAGGCCATAGAATAATACCTCACGAAACTTACATCTGTCATATGGTGGATTATCGCTATACTGTCCGCAGTATTCGCTGCGGCTACGTACATTCTCGCCAAAATCGGTCTGGATGGCATCAACTCGAACCTTGCCACGGCAATCCGGAGCATCATATTATATCTTGGGGAATGGCATTCCTAACCCATAGCACGCTAACACAAAAATCCCGAGATTCGAAACAGGCCGAGTCTCGGGATGATTTTATATTGATGGATTACAGCCAGGATTCCCAGTTGTCGCAGGAGGTCTTGATGCACTCGGCGACAGAAATGCTGCCATAGTGTTTCACAACCGCCTTGTTCTTGCCAGCATATACTCCGCTTCAGCCGATCTCCACCAAACCTCTCATCCAAGCTCCCGCACTCCACTTGAATTATTTACTCAGTAGTTCACCAAATAGACTGTAGAATTCGGCAAGAAATCGATCACTAAATCGATTGATATTACTCGTAGCCGACAGCACGAGACAGGTATTTACTGCAAAGGTGTCGCTTGGATGTTTCTCAATATAAGAGAGGATTCCAATCACACAGCTCCTTCTGTACCAGTTATAGATTTCGTTTCGAATTTCAGAATATGTAGAAGCCCCTTTTGTATCCTGACACAGAACACGATATGTCAGCCACAAGTCATATAGATACATAGAGTAGCGGTTTTCTTTCATCAAAGATTCCATCACAGAAAAAATATCCGTCCCATCATTGGAAAAATATAGTCTGTCTTCAGCCTTCCACGCATGAGCCAATTCCATGGCATATATGCAACGGGCATCAAAGTCAGTGGCTTTGTCAAACTTGGATCTCAACTCCTCGACCATATTCTTCTCGCCACGTCGCGCCTGCAGTTCAGGCCATTCCGGAACGGAGGGACATTCGCTCATAGCATCATACCACTTTTCAGGGTCAAATTCCCCGAAATCCTCAACCCTATACTTACCGGCAAGATACTTATATAGAGACCATCTCACCTCCCACGGATTAGCATCGCTCAGGTCAACGGACATCAGATTGAGCATTTTCAACTTATACTCCTCCAACTTCGACACTGTCTCAGAGTCATTGATACACGCGAGGTCCATGCCACCGATCGCCTTGGCCACCTCTTCCCTAAACTCCTCCAGTCTCATATACAAGTCAAAATCCGTCATAATGCTGTTCATGACAACGGTCGCATTATAGAGATCGAGCAATTTACCCATCCGTTCTGATGACGGCTTCTCGTGGATAAAAAGGTCGACATCGGAGATTGTAGCGAGGTAAATACCAAAATCGTCCGGCAACGCGGATAGCGCGTTCTCGAATGCCGGTGCCTCTGCGCGGTATGCAGCCGACGCGTTATTGTTCTCGAATGCCGAACTTTGTGCACTAGCCGCTACCGGGCATACAGTCAGCGCCGCCAGAGGGAGCAAGGCAGGAATAAGTCTATTGAGATTTGTGAAAAATTGGTTCATATAGATATTCGTAAATATTAGCCACAAAAGTAGCATTTTGTCTCATTTATCCGACAAATGGACCAAAATGAATTTTCATGCAGAGCGGATTTAGCGGGTTTCAAATCGAGTTTCATCGAGGGTCCCAGAGCCTAAATTGAGCAGCATGCGGGCTCACGACAAAGCCTTCGCATACCCTAAATTTCAGCAGTTCCAAGCACTAATAAATGTTCTTATTAAGAAATTCCAGTATACCTCCCTGCTCCATAATAAAGATAAAGTGCGTGCCATCTTCACGCCAATACATATCGGCTTCCGTGCCTCTATCCTTCAACTTTTGACATTTAACGGGAAAATCTTTCACTCCATTGCTATGATCCAACCCGCCGCCAACCAGAAGCACCTTACTGGATATTCGATAAGTCTGAGGAATGTTTGCCGATAAGAATGTGATACTCTTAAATCGCTGAGAATAGTTTTTACACGCAAGATTTGATGCACTCCCGCCATTGGAGAGACCTATCAAATGCAAATTATTCGTATCGACCTTGTATCCCATATTCCGCAAAAATGGAATTTGCTTCTCAAACAGCTCATCCAGATCCCACCGATCATATATGCCGCTCCAATCCTTCGTACCGACACTTACCACAATGCAATTCTCCATTCCCTTGAGAATACCTTGGTACAATTTCCAATTACCCAACCACCCGTGCATAAAGAACACCACAGGATAGGACTTGGAGGCATCATAGTTTTTCGGTTTTATCAAATACACGGCCCGAGTCTCCTTCAGTGCCAACTTGTTGGCAGCCGGTGAATTTTCTATAGCCATATTGGCAAGCTGAGAATAGACACCCGACATCGGGAAATCCCCGCTCAGATTAAGCCGTCTATAGGGCTCGGTCATTTTCCTCACATTACCGCGCGCCACCTCCGTATAGAATTCCTCCGTAACCCAATCAAAAGTCTTTGTAGTTGAAGGCTTTCCAAAAACCCAATCGACCGCCTTGACCGTTAGATCTTTTCCCAAAATACGCACGCCCCATACACCCAAGTTGACTATCCCCTCCTCCGGAAACAATACATTCACCAGATATTGGCAGATAGGAGCGTGTCGCGGCTGCGCATCTTCCGTCTGATAAACAAGTTTCACCCTGTCAGATGTATGCAGACGATATCGCGGCAAAGTACAGAAAAGAGCGATCAACAACACCCCGACAACTACCCTATAGCACCACAGCCCGAGTTCTTGAATATTCTTCCTCCAGACCGACGCCAATAGCAGGAGGAATACCACCTTATAAAACCACGACGCCGCAAATAGAAACAAGGCAATAAGAATCAATGATTCAATGAACCGCTTCAACATATCGGGAGGAGATTGGATTTTTATATTTGATTGACGGGACATTCAATACTATTTACTGATGTGCGGGAACTTTATGCCTTATAGCAGCGGGTAGTAACCAAGGTATACAGGAAACCCGCATATGAACAAAGTTACAGATTTTCCGGGACAATACACTGACAGGGTAGAGAGTCTCGGGACAAGCACCGGCCGCATGGAAGATCTCGAGGCAGAACCGCATGAAGCGACTCACGCCAGCGCACCGACAGTCCAGAAAAGGC
>CAZNDD010000095.1:0-3514 GCA_964571735.1 uncultured Muribaculaceae bacterium
CATCAATCCTCTGTTTACCAACGGATACCACTACAGGGCGATTACAGAAAGCAGCCTCGGAGAGTACGACGATGCTCTCAATGACCTGCAGAAGGCCATAGAACTGCGCCCCGGATACAACGGCCTGTATTTCAGCCGTGGAGTCAATTATTTCCTCTCTCAGAGTTTCGAACTTGCGGTGCAGGATTTCGACAGGTACATACGGCATGACGGCAACGACCCCTCGGCATATCTGAACCGTGGCGCAAGCTACCTTTTCCTTGGAGATACGCTCAAGGCCCTCAATGACTACAACAAAGCCATCAGGCTGGACCGCTACGAGAGCGAGGGCTATGTCAGAAGGGCCAGACTGTACGCTTCCCAAGGCAACTATGAACTTGCCATCTCGGATATGGACCAAGCCATCAGCCTCGACAGGAACAATACATTCGCCTATTTCAACCGCGCCCTCATGCGCTTTGAGACAAAGGATCTGAATGGTGCGATGGATGACCTGAACACCGTACTCCGATACGAACCGGGCAATGCACTCACCCTGTACAACCGAAGTCTGATCAAGATGCAGGTAGGTGATTTCGAGGGAGCAATAGACGACATGGACAGGGTTTTGAGCATAAATCCACGCAATGTTCTCGCATATTTCAACCGCGCGGCATGTTTCATCGAAACCGGAAGGCTGCGCAATGCGCTCAACGACTATAGCCGAGCCATAGAACTGTATCCCGACTTCGCGAAAGCATACCAGAACAGATCCTACGTGGAGAGCCGTCTGGGTATGAAGGAGCAGTCAAAAGCCGACTACGAAACGGCTCAACGCAAAATCAGAGACTACCAGAGCGGCAAGGAAAGCGGAGCTTTTGCCGACACCACGCGCAAATACTCTTCCCTGCTCGCCTTGGATGCAGAATTTGCCCGCCACGACTTCGACGACGAACTGCTTCAGAGAAGGGATATCGACGTGAGGCTCAAGCCTTTGTTCCGCATAGGCACCGCATCCTCGCAAATTGACAAGAACCGACCGGAAGCGCTCACTGGCAATTACGAGAGCCCCACGCTGAAAGCATTCCTCAAGGGGCAACTGGTCCCCATGGCAATGGACACGCATTACGGCAGCAACCCTGTCAGTGTGAGTCTGGCGGGATATCAGGACTCCCGTCAGGATGTGAGATTCGCCAAGGCAATCAGGGAAATAGGAAACAAACAGTACACGAGCGCCCTGTCCGACTACAATACGCTCGTAGATAGCAGCGAGGGAGAGACCAAGGCCCTGTATCTCAACAACCGGGCTGTGCTCAAGGCGGAGATGATAGACTTCATAGCATCCATAGGCAGCAATGTCCAGACGCTGACCATGGACGACGAAGGTACGGCCAAAGCACGTGTATCTGACAGAATAGAAAGGAATTACGACTATTCGGACGCGATAGACGACATGATCCAAGCAGCGGAACTCTATCCGGAGCTGGCATACATAGACTACAACCTCGGCAATCTGAACTGCCTCCAGGGCTCAGCCGTGCAGGCATTGTCCCATTATGATAGCGCAATCGCCAAACACCCCGATTTCGGAGAGGCGTACTACAACCGTGCTCTTGTGCTCATTTTCCTTAAAGACAAGGAGAAAGGCTGCATTGACCTGTCCAAGGCGGGCGAGCTTGGAGTCGGCGAGGCATACAGCGTAATCGGCAAATACTGCAAGAAAGAAAATGAGTAGCTCAGAGGTATTGTTCAAGAGTTTTTCTTCTGGCAGTTGCGGCAACTGCTATCTTCTGGCGATTCGGGAAGAAGACGCGATGAAAGACGCCATACTCATCGATGCCGGAGTAAGCCTCAGGACTATACGCAGAGAGTTGAGTTCAAACGGAATACCTCTCGAAGCCCTCAAATGCGTACTTGTGACGCACGACCACCTCGACCATATTCGCTCCCTCGGGGCATACGCCAAACGGCTCAAACTCCCGATATGGGCGAGCGAAACGCTTCACACCGCCCTTTCGACGCATCCGATGACCCGCGACTATGTGCCGTCATGCAGGAAGATTCTTGCAGAAGGCGAATGGAACGACATTGTCGCGGACAAGATATCGGTGCGTTATTTCGTCGTGCCACACGATGCCACGCAGACGGTGGGATTCGCCATACGCATAGCTGGCATCAAATATGTGCACATAACCGACTGCGGAGCTCTCACGGACGAAGCCATGTCTTTCCTGAAGGAAGCTGACAGCATTGTCATCGAGTCCAACTACGATGACGAGATGCTGGACAGAGGCTCTTATCCCGAGGACCTGAAGAGACGCATACGCGGTGGCAACGGGCATCTAAGCAACGCGGAGTGTGCCCAGGCAATCAAAGAACTGAAACACGATGGACTGAGGGAGATATTCCTCTGCCACCTCAGCGAAAACAACAATACACCCAAACTGGCTTACCGCAGCGCTGTGGAAGCCCTCGGCGAAACGGAAGGCAGACCTCCGAGACTGGAGTCGCTCCCCCGCCGGACACCATCAAAACTCACGACTCTGTAACATGAAAGAATTCTGGAAAGTCATAAAGCGATATGTCAGACCGTATGTCGGATACCTCGGCGGCTCCGTACTGCTGAACATACTCTCAGCGGTCTTCAACGTATTTTCCTTTTCCCTGCTCATTCCCATACTCAACATCCTGTTCGACACTTCGGGACAGGTGTATGAGTTGATTCCCCGCAGCGAACTGCAGGGCTTTTCAGACCTGACCAACAATATATACTATTATGTTGGCGGGTGGATAAGCCAATACGGCACGAGCAAGGTATTGCTGGTCCTGTGTCTTGCATTTTGCGCCATAACCCTCATCAAGACAAGCTGTTACTTCGGCTCATCCGCCGTGATGGTACCCATACGCACAGGCATTGTCCGGGATATCCGAATGCAACTCTACCACAAAATTTTGTCCCTTCCCATAGGGTTTTTCTCGCAAGAGCGCAAGGGGGACATCATTGCCCGAATAAGCGGCGACGTGGGTGAAGTGGAGTACTCCATCACGAGCACGCTTGACATGCTCATCAAAAATCCAATTCTCATCATCATATACCTGACAGTACTTTTCGTGATGTCCTGGCAACTGACGGTATTCACGCTCGTATTTGCGCCCCTGATGCTGTTTGTCATGAGTTCTATAGGCCGCAAGCTCAAGGCCGGCTCACTTGCAGGACAGCGCTATTGGAGCGACACAATGTCCCAGATTGAAGAAACTCTCGGAGGTCTGCGCATCATCAAGGCATTCGTAGCAGAAAAGAAGATGGAGCAGCGTTTCAGCAAGGTAACAAGCGACATGCGCCGCAAAAACACGCAGGTCGGAGTGAGGCAGGCAAGTGCGCATCCGGTAAGCGAACTGCTCGGAAGCATACTCATTGCCATAGTATTGTGGTTCGGAGGAACTCTAATTATCGGAGACCACGCAAGCATAGACGCACCCGCGTTCATTTCCTATATGACCATACTCTACAGCATCATACAGCCGGTCAAGGATT
>CAZNDD010000096.1:0-3348 GCA_964571735.1 uncultured Muribaculaceae bacterium
GAAGTAACGGAGTGGTAGGCAACCCTGGAACAAATATCCCAAGTACGCCGAGCCCTGCCGCCACAAAACCAAGCACAATAAGAAGAATACGAATCACAGCCAACAAAATTACAGAATTTTTGCACACGGACAAGTCTGGGCGTCGCACGCGCCCTTGCAAAAAGAAAATCAGGAACTTGCGATTTTGCAAATTCCTGACCCCTTGTGGAGCATAGGAGGATCGAACTCCTGACCTCTAGATTGCGAACCTAGCGCTCTACCAGCTGAGCTAATACCCCATTAATTGAGAATGCAAATGTACAACTTTTTCTTAAACCGACAAAATCTAAACGCAATGTCAGGACGCACCACATCACACAATTTTGGTACTCCACAAATACCGAGATTTCGCGATTGACAATGGGAGTATTTTTCAAGACCTTTGTACCCCAAGAGAATCTCTTACAGATTGTCTCTTGAGACTTCGGACAGGAGCTTTTGGCAGGAATTCTACTTGTACACATAGTTTTTAATAAGTTTCGCAAAGAGGAATGGACTACGATGTGAATCGCAGTCCTTTTTTCACTATATTGCGAGTCGGTTTTGAAGCGATAGTTAAGAATATGCGCGTGGCAGAATTTCACTGCGAAAGACGCGTTTAGTGAGAGACTGCCTTTTCAATAAACGCAGCCTGGTGGCTTCAGGCAAAGGATTGAGAATCAAATGCGAAGGGTCATTTTCCACATAGATGTCAATTCGGCATTTCTAAGCTGGACGGCCGTCCAATTGCTCGCCAAGGGCGAAAAGGACATTCGGCTTGTACCGTCCGTGGTCTCCGGCGACCCTTCCGACCGAAGAAGCATCATCACCGCTGCCTCCATCCCCGCCAAGAAACTTGGAATCAAGACCGCTCAGCCCGTCAGCATGGCACTGCGCAACTACCCGTCGCTCGTGATAGTAAATGCCGACTGGCAGTGGTACAAACAATGCTCCGAGGGATTCATCTCCATTTGTCGGAGCTATTCCCCCATTTTGGAGCAATTCAGCATAGACGAATGTTTCCTTGACATGAGCCTTCAGCTCGGAAGGAAAGACCCGGTCGAGGTGGCTACCAAGCTCAAAGACGAGATACACAAGAGCTTGGGATTCACGGTCAATGTCGGCATAGGTCCTAACAAACTACTCGCCAAAATGGCATCCGACTTCGAGAAGCCCGACAAGGTACATACCCTTTGGCTCGAGGAAATCCAGACCAAGATGTGGCCGCTTCCCGTAAGAGACCTCCTATGGGTAGGCAGGAAAACCGCCGAGAAATTGAGCGCATCGGGCGTAAATACCATCGGAGACTTGGCCCATCTCGGAATGGGCTCGTTAACACAGCTCGTAGGGAAGAAATTTGCCCTACAACTGCACGACAGTGCATCCGGCATAGATTCCTCTCCGGTAGAAACCGAAATCCCCGAAGCCAAGAGTTACAGCGCCGAAAGGACTTTCTCGCATGACCTCGTAAAGCCAAAGGACATAGACAAAGCCTTGTTCGAAGTGACCTGCATCGTAGCTCACCGCATCAGAAAAGACAAATTCAGAGCTTCAACGGTCTCGGTATTTGTCAAATACAAGGACTTCACAATAAGCCAAAAACAAGGCGGCCTGTCCCAAGCTACGGACATAACCGCACTCATACTTAAAGAAGCGCGTGTACTGCTTGCCCAGGCATGGGACGGAGCGACTCCAATTCGCCAGATCGGACTGGGTGTATCCAAACTCACCCACGACACCACCGAGCAGATGTCCATATTTGAAGACCCACAAATGGAGTTCTACAAACAATGGGACAAGGACTATGACAAAAAGAAATCCGAAGGCAAAGATATGAGGACGGAAGCATACCGAAAGACAAAGAAGGCCCCTGTGTTCTCGTATCCAGATGCCGAATCCGCCCTTCTCGCTGCCAAAAAGGCAGTCAAATCCGAAAACGGAAGAAGTCTCAAACGGAACAACACCGAAGACGGACTCCCTTGCTTCGATGTTATCTCGGACGACAAGATCATAGAACGACATCGCTGCAGCCCGCATCTTTAAAATATATAACATCACAAAATCATACAATTTATGACTACAGACAAAACAAGAATCTGGCTCGGAGTGTGCATCATGCTCGGGCTTGCTTTTATCGGAATCATGATTCCCACTGCGGTCTCTAAACTCAAAAGTTACGACCGGACTGTGACTGTCAAAGGACTGTGCGAAAAGGAAGTCAATGCAGACCAGGTCATCTGGCCCATAGTCTGCAAGGTCGCAGGCAATGATCTCTCACTTGCCTATAAGGAGCTGGAAAGGCAGCAGCAGACAATACGCGAGTTCCTGATCAAGGGTGGAGTCAATGACAATGAAATCACGCCCGGTGCCGTCGAGGTCTCCGACCAGAACACCGAAAGCTATGCCTCGGATCGCAAGATGCGCTATATTCTCAAAGGTGTAATTACCGTATGTTCCAAAGACATAGACAAGGTAAGCCAACTCATCGCCACACAAAGCCGACTGGTAGAAAAAGGAATCGTAACAGTAGATGACTGGGAGAACAGAATTCAGTACAGTTTCGAGTCTCTGAACGACATAAAGCCGGCCATGGTGGAAGAAGCCACCAAGAATGCACGCGAGGTCGCCGAGAAGTTCGCTCAGGACTCTGACAGTCGCATCGGAAAAATCAAGACCGCATCGCAGGGCACTTTCTCTATTTACGACCGCGACTCAAACACCCCTTGGATCAAGGAAGTACGAGTCGTCAATTCGGTTACTTACTACATAGTTGATTAATCAACTGACAGGATTCTTGAAGTCAAGCCGCTTGGGATCCCCCTCGCATGTTTTCCGCTCACACATAAGCAGAAAGAGAACACAGGCAGATTCCGAGCGGCTTTGGGGAGCAAAAAACTTAATTTTTTTGAAAAAATTTTTGAAAAAGATTTGGATATTTCAAGACTAATCTCTACCTTTGCATTCCCCAAACGGGAGTTTGGAAGACTCGTTAGCTCAGTTGGTAGAGCATCACACTTTTAATGTGGGGGTCTCGGGTTCGAGCCCCGAACGAGTCACGAGTTTTTGAAATTCTGCACCCTTAGCTCAGTTGGTAGAGCAACTGACTCTTAATCAGTGGGTCTAGGGTTCGAATCCCTAAGGGTGCACAAGAAAAGCCGAATGGATTTCCACTCGGCTTTTTTCGTTTCTACGCCCGAGGCGGCATAATGAGGCTCAAGTCCAAAACCGGCTCAAGTCCAAAATTCTGTGTTTAGGCGTAAATATTGGATCAGGTGCAAAACCCTGTGTAAATGCCTTGAGATTTGCGGTATAATGGACATTTCTGGTTGG
>CAZNDD010000097.1:0-3324 GCA_964571735.1 uncultured Muribaculaceae bacterium
AAGTCAGTTAGTCCTTCAGGTCTCCTGTGAAGTTTACCTCGCGGGAGAAGGGATTGAGTATGCCGTCTATGGCGATAGCTGCGTTGAGGCGTGTGATGTGGCTGTCTTCGGGGAGATTAAGCGTGACATCCGTGCCACTGAGACTCGAGAGAAGTTCGGCGAACTGCCCTGCGCTTATGGGCTTGCTGGAATCGTTATAAGGAATCCCGTAATACTCTTCGAGATAAAGCTCGTTCCATCTGAGAGGATCGCCGGCACGCATCCATGACTCGTTAGACCAGTCGATGTTGCGCCCTTCTCCTCGAAGTATGCCAGTGCACCCTATCTTCTGGAGCGATTTGAATCCCTCTTCTCCAGGTTTGAGATCGAGCCAAGGCTGGAGGTAAGCACCGCTTTCGAGCAATGCGTTCTGCAGCGTCCTGACCCCGACTTCGCGAATCTTGCAATCATTGCGCAGTGAAAGAGCTGCCAGTGCACCTGCCGCCTGTCCTATCTCAACTACAACGGGCTGGAGACGGGTGGAACCGTTTATGAGATTGGTTACTGATATGGACTTCTCCGCCACGATAAGGTCTTCAACTTCAAGCGGGATGAGTGTTCCTGCCGGTAATGTGAACGAAGGAATGGGCGCGAAGATCATCTTGGGGAGCTTGCTCCATTCGGGATGGGCGAAATGGTGATGATCTACGGGGTAGTCTCCAACGGCGATGCCCGTGCGGTAAGCATTGCTTATGTAACGCTCGCGGGCTTCGTCAAGAGTGAAAAGATGCTCGCCTTCGATGCGCCGGCTCTCCCTATGGTAGGGTATCATGGCAATGCCGTCTCCGGAAGGGTATTCGTCCGTAGCCAGTCCGAGATTCTTGTATCCGAGTTCCGTCTGTATGAAATAGAGGAATCCGAGGGCGTGAAGCCGGGCTTTGTGAATCACGGAGTCACGCTGCTCCCGGGTCATATCTATGATGTTGGCGTAGTAGTCGTTGCCCGCTATGGGCCAGTTAATCATCATCTTGCCGCCGGGAAGACGCCCGTATGAAAGCATCATCCAATCGGACCAGAAAGCCTGCCCTTTGTCGTATGCGGGGTCATTGAGCGGATTCTCGCAGCAGTTGAGATATTCTTCCCTGCGGTATCCCTCTGGGCGCTCGATACTCATGTCTGCATCCGGGCCGAAGTCCTTAATGGTCATCACCATGGTCATGTCCTGAATGATGTCGTTGCCATCTTCAAATGCCATCTCCTCTCCGGTATATGACCTTGGGTCAAAGCCGATATGGTACGCCACTCCGCACGCCTTGGCTACATCGCCAAGCTCCGTGCCGTCGATGAGGACCTTGCATTTGACGCTCGGTCCTTTGTCAAATGTGACTTTCCAGCCACGCGCCAGTTTCTTCACCTCCTCGAAACGGGTCTCCCTGCGTACTGTCAGATTGGACTCTTTCCCTGTCAGGGTGTCGAAAATCTCTGCTCCGACATGAGGCTCGAAAAGTATGCTGCTCACCCATCCGGACTGCAATCTGTCGTATCCGCCATAGTGAGAGGCAAGGGAATCCGTGAACTCCCCGAATATTCCTCCGCGCAGGCGATAATTGCCGTCAATAGCAGATACGCCTGCCGAAGTGAGCATGCCGCCGAGCCAAGGGGTCTCCTCGACAATCAGGGTCTTGGCTCCCATTCTCGACGCCTGTAGACCTGCCGCCGTTCCTGACGCCCCTCCTCCTATTATGAGCACATCTACATTCTGAGTGCAGGATGCAAAGAAGAATGCTGCAGCGGCAAATGAAAATGCTATGTTTCTGATTCTCATTGTGAAATAGTCTTAAACCGTTCCCCTGAATCAAGACAGTCTTATATCAAATTTCGGGGAACAGATAAAAATAGTTTTTTAGAAAACTTCGCTGAATACTCTGCCGAATCGGTCGGTTACGCGTACTTCACGGCTATCAGCGTTCTCTCCCATTGGAGCGCGGAAAAGGTTTTGTGTGAGGACTGCGCATACCCAGCCGCGCTTGAGGCTTGACGGGTCTTTGTATAGTTCCATTGCAAGGGGGTCTTTGCCCTCGAATCTGCTCATATCGCAGACTTTCACTCCGTCTTCGAAGTATTCCACTTTCCACTCAGCGTCGTAGTCGAAGACATTGACCACGACTTCTCCGGGGTAGACGGGATTGTCGGCATATACCTTAATCTGGTGGTCCTTGGCCTCGTTGCTTCCGCGGAATCTCCATTCCGCATCCGTGCCGTTGAAGTCGTAGACCTTGAATCCGGCAGGGGAGCCGTCTATGCAGATGGGACCGCAGTACCATGCTCCTCCGAGCGAGGTGATATTGTGCTCCATGAGATTGTCGGAGATGATTTCATTGTTGCCGGTGTGGATGTGTCCCGAGAGAATCAAGGAGTTCTCGTAAGGGGCGAGAATGTCGTAGACGGCCTTCTTGTTGCACATGATGTCGGCTATCTGGTTGTAGTTGAAGTTGTAGCCGCTTCTGTCCCATTCGCGGAGCGTGGTGGGAATGTGCAGGCAGGCGACGATTTTCATGTCTTTGGGGATGAAAGAGAGGTCTTTCTCCATCCAGCCGAGCTGCTCTTCCGGGAGGTATCCGATGTAATACCAGTCCTTACCGACGAAGAAGTTGTCGTTGAGAACTATGTAATGTACATCACCTACATTGAATGAATAGTATGTAGGTCCGAACATCTTCTCGTAGTCGAAAGTGGAAGTTTCGAACGAGCGTCCGTAGTTGGTCATGTCGTGGTTGCCGATTACATTGCGCCAGTCTATGCCCGTCGCGGACATAATCTCGTTGTATTCAGGGTAGAGCGCGTGATTCCAGCCTACGATGTCGCCGAGGCAGAGACCGAATGTGTAGATGTCTTCCGGAGTCTCGTTCACCTCTTCAATGATGGTTTTGACATTTTCGCGAAGCTGGGGAAACTCGTCCGCATCGCTGATCTGGGGGTCTGCGATGACCATCACGCGGTGACGGGTGTCATCTTTTGGATTGACGGTGAGGGTGAAGTCATATTTGTCGCGACCCGGTTCTATGAGCTGGTAGAAACTGCTTTCCCCTTGTGCCGCGGAAGAAATGTATCCTGAAGGAGTGGAGATGAATACATGTTTGCTACCCGGGGCTGCATCGAGAGTGAATTTGCCCTTTTTGTTACTCAATGTGACTGAAACGCCATCGGAGACTACTACTCCCGCGACGGGTCTGCCGTCAGAATCCTTGATGCTGCCTTTGATGTCTCTTGCTTCGAGCGAGCCTGAAAGGCAGGCGAATGTCAATAAAGTGAAAAATATCTTTTTATTCATAAGTTTTATAATTT
>CAZNDD010000098.1:0-3318 GCA_964571735.1 uncultured Muribaculaceae bacterium
TCGGGCATAGGTTCAAGCCCGAGGTCAGCGGAATTGAGAGTCACGCTCCCGTCTTCAAGCAAATATGCCGGGATACCTATATCTCCGACTTTCTTTGCTTCTACGAATGCGGGATTGGAATCCCTCAACGCAAGAAACTCACGCAAATTGCGCACATGAGTCCCGATATCAATTATTTCAAAACGAGGATTGCCCTCAATCTGCTTCTCGACATAAGTGCAGTGAGGGCAAGTCTCCATTACATAAACCTTAATCATAAGGAGAAAAGTATCAATAGCTGAGCTACGAGAACTCTCATGAACATACTCAGAGGATACACGGTGGCGTAGCTTACGGATGTGTAATCAGTTCCGTATGCGCCCTGGGCAAATGCCAGTGCGGGAGGGTTGGTCGTACCACCGGCAATAAGGCCGCAGATTTTGTAGAAATTGAGCTTAAACACGAGACGAGCGACGAGTATAATCACAGCCACTGGGATGAGGGTAATCAATGCACCATAGAGAATCCACCAATAACCTCCGTTAAGAATAGACGAGATGAAGTTCTGTCCAGCACCGAGGCCGACCGCTGCCATGAAGAACGAAATACCGATCTCACGAAGCATCATATTGGCACTCAAGGTGGTATAAGTCGTGATATGGAGCTTCGGTCCGAAGTATCCGAGCAGAATGGCGATAATCAGAGGTCCGCCCGCAAGGCCGAGTTTCACAGGCTGAGGGATACCGGGGATTGCAATGGGGATGGAACCGAAGATGACACCAACGGCGATACCGAAGAAAATAGGCACCAGATTAGGATGGGTAAGCGTCTCAGGCTTATTGCCCACAAATACGGAAAGCCTCTTGATATCTTCCTCTGCACCAACGACCTGGATTGTATCTCCCATCTGGAGAATGAGGTTAGGGCGAGCTACGAGTTCAAGACCGGCGCGAAGCACACGGGTCACGCTGACACCGTACTTGGAACGAATCTGAAGATCTTTGAGGTGCACACCGGTAAGCGACGACTTGGTGATGGAAAGCCTGCGGGAAACCACCGGGCACTCGATTTTCTGCCAGTCGGCAATATGCATGGGGATTTCCTCTCCAAAGAGCACACGGATGGAATCCACTTCGCTCTGCTCCGTCACTATAAGAAGTTTGTCACCCTGATGCAGGATGGTCTCATTGTTGGGCAAACTGACCACTCCGTCATGAAGTATGCGGGAGACGACAAACTCGTCCTTGGAGGACTGAATCACATCGCTAAGCTTATGGCCGAAGATGGCCGGATTCTCCACCATGCAGTGCATACGGCGGGCACTTTCAGCCTTTTCATCCTCGCCATCAAGTTGCGCACGCTCCTTGTCAAGGTCAATCTTAAAGACCCCCTTAAAGAAAATCAGAAGCAAAATGACGATGAGCACACCGAGAGGATACGCCACAGCATAAGCAGAAGACAGTTCTGCCGCACCGCTGCCGGATGCAGCCGCATCACTGAGAGTCTGCTGGGCGGCACCGAGACCAGGAGTATTGGTCACTGCACCAGACATGACACCGGTCATGACCGACATGCTTTCCCCACTTATGAACTTGATTGCAACTGTCACTCCAACTGCGAGCAAAACAAGCGCTACAGCGAGCAGGTTCATCAGCACACCACCCTTCTTGAACGAATGGAAGAAACCGGGACCTACCTGCAGGCCGATTGAGAACACAAACAGAATGAGGCCGAAATCCTTCATAAATGCCAACACCGTAGGATCCGAAGTGAATCCGAAGTGACTAAGGAGGATACCTACGAATAGTATCCAGGTCGAGCCGATGGATACGCCTTTGATTTTAAATCTGCTAAGCCAGAGTCCTGAGGCAATAACTACTGCAAACAACAAAATGGAATGAGCTATGCCTGTACCTGTAAACAAATCTTGCATACACTACAAAAATTAACAAGAAGCAGCCCGAATACAAACCCCGGCAGCTTCCAAAAACCGCGCAAAGATAGTTCAGTTTAACGACAAAGACAAACCCCTGCCATAATGACAGGGGTAAGAAACTGTTTAGAACCAGATAGGAAGCAGTCAATTACTGCTCGTCGGCACCTATTGTCCTGCGGAAATTGTCAATTCTCTTGGAGAAATGGCTGAGTCCCCTGAGTGCGCAGAGGTAAGCCACACCGGCAAGAATAAGGGCGATGCCCACGAATACCACGAAGATGGTAGCTGAAGTGTCGAAGTTTCGCAGTCCGGTCACGCCGAGGACGATACCCGCCACTCCGAGAAGCAGTATCACCCACCAAAGCGAGAACCCGACCTGCTTGTAATCAAAGCTCTGCACTGCGATAATGATACTCTCGATCAATACCCAGATAATAAAAATCACAGGGAGCGCAGCGGTGAGGAAAGGCACATTGCAGAGGAATATGATCCCGATGACAACCTGCAGTATGCCAGAAAGCACTCGCGAGCCGCTATTGGGCAAGAATGCCTGAGTGTCAATCGCAAAAACGAGTCTTGATATACCTGAAATCAGGACTGTGAGGCCCAAGACCCACGCGGTTGTAAAAAGCGCAGCGCCAGGGCTGCAGATACACGCAATACCCAGCACGATGAAAAGGACACCTGCCAAGGCAAGCCAAATTTTAGTACTTGTTTTCATTTGACATGAATTTTAAAATACAACTGTCGCGAAAGTTATGCAAAATCCATGCAAAAACAAAGAGACCGGCTGAAAATCACTGTTTCGACCGGTCCCTATTCAACAAGAAATAATTGATGACAGATATCACATCTGACGGGTGCAAATTTGGGCATTTTATGTTTTGAATAATCTTCAAAGACTTTTGAAAAATGTGCAAATCCTACTATTTTTGCAAAAGTTCAACAAGAAAGGAAAATATGAGCAATATCGAACGCCTCAGTCTAAAGGCATTCAGAGACTCAGTCAAGAACGACGAGCGCAATTATCTCGGAGAGGATTTGCTCGTGGTCTCCGACAACCACGCCCTCGGACGCACATGGTTCTCGCTCCACGCGCCTTTCCGCCCAGAAATAGGCATCTGCGTGCGGGTACTTGGCGGGACAGGAGAATATATGGTAAACCTCGTACCCTATAAGATAAAGGCGGGCGACATACTGCTATTCCCGGAGCGCTCCCTGTTTGAAGTCATCGCCGTCTCCGAAGACCTGCACATACAGTTCTTCTCATACAAGAACCTCACCGACCCGTTCGTAAGCAGCCAGCACTTCATACATGTGGAGAACAAACGCCTATGGGAGAGGCTCAGCGACTACTTTTTCCTGATGGAATCGCTCTCCAAAGAGCACAACATAGAGGCCGT
>CAZNDD010000099.1:0-3264 GCA_964571735.1 uncultured Muribaculaceae bacterium
TGTTGCACTGCTGTGAGGCGTAGCGTATGCTCTGAAGCGTGGCTCCGAGTCTCGAGCCGCTCTCGAAATGCCGTTTTTCATAAAACTCCTCGCTTCCGGGGATATATGTTTTCGGAACGATACCCAGAATGTGCCCCTTGCGCATAACTATGGCTGTGTTGTAAAGCCTTGCGCCGACCATGACCGGGCAGCCTACGATTATGATTTGCTCCAATTCGGAAGTCCCGCTACAAATGTCCTCCACGGCTCTTTCAGCTCCTTCTATGAGAACCTGCTGTGCGAAGAGATCTTCACAGGTGTAGCCCGTGATCGACAATTCCGGAAATACCACAACCGAAGGCTTGTAGTTTCGGGCTGTCTCGATGCTTAGTCTGACAATGTTTTTTGCGTTGCCGGCAGGGTCGGCTATTCTCACTGTCGGCGTCACTGCCGCCACTCTGAAGAGCCCTAGGCTCATATTATATCGCATGCGTTTGTCGATTTTGTTTTAGATAGTTTTTTTCCATTGCAAAGTTAGCCAAATTGAAGTATATTTGTCCCCTATTTGCCAAATTAAAGATATGAATTTCAAGTCGTTTATTGTCAAATTATTTCTTGCTTCCGTTGCCGCGCTAATGTTTTTCTCATGCGCGACTCCGACCAATATTACATATTTTCAGGATGTTACCGATGGTGGAGTGGATACCGTATCCACGGCACAGTCTATTAGAATCCGTCCTGGGGACAAGATTTCCATTATAGTGAACAGCCGTGATCCTCAGATTTCCAATCTCTTCAATCTTGCGTATGCGACCCGCTATGTGGGCGATGTCAGTAGTGCTATGGCATCTACCCAAAGCACTGGTGTACAGGGGTATGCGGTTGCGGAGGACGGGACTATCGATTTCCCTGTATTGGGCTCGTTCATGGTCGGCGGACTTACCCGCGAAGAAATAGCCCGTGGCCTCAAGCAGGAACTTATGGACCGCAATTTTGTGAAGGACCCTGTCATCACGGTAGAGTATCTCAACCTCAAAGTCAGTGTGCTCGGGGAAGTTACAAAGCCCGGACGCATCGCCATCGACCGCGATGAGTTTACCATACTTGACGCGATTTCCGCAGCTGGTGATCTCACTATCTATGGTGTCAGAGAGAATGTCCGTGTAATCCGTGCGGAGAATGGCATCAGGAAGACCTATGTGGTTAACCTTTTGTCTGCAAAGGATTTGCTTTCGTCGCCGGTGTACTATCTTCAGCAGAACGACATTATCTATGTGGACCCCAACGACATGCGTGCGCGTCAGAGTACCGTCAACGGCAACAATGTCCGAAATACTTCGTTCTGGATTTCGCTTGCATCCCTCGCAACGACTATCACGACGGCTGTCTTCACCATAATCAGATAAGCGATAATTATATTTGTTTCACAAAGAGCTCGTTGAGCATCTTTCATCCAGAGTAAAATGGAAAACAATATCTCCTCATCCAATACTTCAACTGCCGAAAACTTGCAGACCCCCGGTTTTGATTTCAAAAAACTTCTCGGTACCATACTCTCCAAGTGGTACTGGTTCATCATCTCCGTAGTAGTATGTATGTCAGTCGCAGCTTTTTACATCGTTAAGCAGACTCCCGTTTATACAAGGACTGCGACTCTTCTCATCAAGGAGTCGAATGGTCGCCGTTCAAGTGCCACTGATATTGAGGCCCTGCTTTCCAATGCCGGACAGATGACCTCCAAGGTCGCCAATGAAGTAGTTGTATTCCAGGCTCCTGTACTTATGGAAGAGGCTGTCAGGAAGCTCGGTCTTACCGTTACTTACGGCATACATGGAAGGCTTCGTGATGCTGTGGCATACGGAACTCAAGTCCCTGTCAATGCCACTTTTGTGGATGTTCCGGATGAGCTTTACATCACTTTTGACATAACTCCCGTAGACGAGACTTCAGCGCAGATCTCCCATATCGTGTATAAGTCTTTTGGAGACAAGTTCAAAGACAAGAATTCATATCTTGCCACATATGGTGACACCGTGAGTACCGATTTTGGAAAAGTGGTGCTTACCAAGAACCCTTACTATTTCTCCAAGACTCCTTGGACAAAGGACGAGTATGTGGTCAAGCGCAGTCTGGCTGCCGCTACCCGTTATTTCTCTTCCAATTTCACGGCGAGCGCTGCTGATTCGCGTAAATTGTCTGATGTCCTTACTCTCACCATTAATGACGCTTCACCTCGTAGGGCAGATGACCTTATCAATATGCTTATCAATGTCTACAACGCGAGCTGGGTCAAGGATATGAATCAGATGGCAGTGAGCACTTCGCTCTTCATTACTGATCGTCTCGCTGTCGTGGAGGATGAACTGACTCAGGTTGATAAGGAAATCAGCGACTATAAGAGCGAGAATAAGTTGCCGGATATTGCCGCAACCTCCAATATGTACATAACTCAGACTACTGACATTGTCAGGCAGATACGCGAACTTGAGAACGAGTTGTCCGTGACTAAGTATATGCGTAACTATCTGAGTACTAATATTGAGTCTTTCGCTCTGATTCCTCTTCCTGCCGGTCTCACCAACAACGGCCTTGTGTCTCAGGTTAATGAGTATAACGATATGCTGCTCAAGCGCAATAACCTCGTGGCGTCTTCTTCGGAGCAGAATCCTCTCGTGATAGATATTGACGACGCGTTGCGTGCGATGCGCACCGCTATCAATTCTTCGGTTGACAATCAGGTTTCGACTCTCGAAGGGCAGCTAAACTACGCCAAGACACAAGAGAACAAAACTGCAGAACAACTTGCTCAGAGTCCGACCCAGGCCAAAGACCTCCTCGATTTCGAGCGTAAGCAGAAAGTTCAGGAGAGCCTTTATCTCTATCTTCTGCAGAAGCGTGAAGAGAATGAACTCAGTAAGGCATTTACTGCTTACAATACCCGTATCGTCAATCCTCCTTATGGATCTGCTTTGCCCACTTCACCTAAGAAACAGCAGATTCTGCTTCTCGCGTTCGTGCTCGGACTGATGCTACCCGTGGTTGTGATTTACCTCGAGGAGATTCTGGACACAAAGATTCGCAGCCGCAAAGACCTTGAGCATCTCAAGGCTCCCTTCCTCGGAGAGATTCCTATGGGTGACAACGAGCAGGGTCGTGCCTCCAAAAAATTGATTAAGAAGAATAGAGCCGGTGAGTCCAAGGAGAATGCACTTGTCGTTGAACCCGGTAACCGTGACCTCATCAACGAGGCGTTCAGGGTGTTGAGAACCAATTTGGAGTTTGTAT
>CAZNDD010000100.1:0-3239 GCA_964571735.1 uncultured Muribaculaceae bacterium
TTTCTGCACCGCAGACAATAATTCCGCACTCCGGTACAGACAGAGGTCGTTTTCTGCACGAACTGCGACTAAACCACCTTCAGGTACTGTGGCATCGCGGGATTCTGCAGGTGCCAAGTGATATTCATAGGGCAATTATCGTGCGACGAGACATAATCCACCAGCCCGAAACAATGGAACGGCGAGGTATTCCCGAATCCGTCCTTTTTCTCCTCTCGGACAAAAAGTATGAATTTGAGCTTATTGGAAGACTGCTCGACATACTGGCGACCAGACTTATTGTAATGGGAATCAGTATTCTTGGACTGCCAATGGAAATACGCCTCGTTAATCAGATAGTCGTCGTACTGGGTAGACGGAGAGAAATCCTTCTCGGACTTATTGAGCGTAACGAACAGCAGAACCGCATTATGCTCCGGCAGATTGAACACACCCGACACCGAACCCTGCATCCGTCGCGAAGCCGTCTGACGCCCGGCAAGAGTAAACACCTCCTCACGAGTATAGCATCCATACAATTCCAAACCAGGCATTATATCTTCGCAAATCGGCGTAGTCTTAATGTCAACCCGTTCAAGCAGATAAGACACAATTTCGCGCATTTCCTGCTTAAAGAGGCTATACTTCGGATCATGAATCAATGCAAGTGCCTCATAAATAGTATCGAGGCCTAACTTATCCAAATTATCTTGGAACAAGTCATAATACAAGACCAATGCATACTTCTCATCCAACTTTGTCATCGGAATCGCAACGCCCTCAAGGAATCGCACAACGAAATGAAGAAATGATATCGTATTGTGATGAATAAGGTTAGACATGCCCTTCTCCAAGTGCGTTGTAACCCAATCATCCTCATAAGAGATACAACCAGCGGCACGCTTAAGTGATGTCCAGCAATTATTGCCCTTATATAGAATGCGAATGTCCTGCCCGTTGTTTTCAATGAACTGAGCAAGGCTCGGAACCTCATTATAAGTCGCAAGTTCCTTCAATATTCGCCTCCTATTGTAAATGGCGCTTGTGATATTCTCCAGAATGTTCTGGCGGGCTACCTTCTCCATCACAATGCTGCAACCCATCGGCAGTTGCGTAAAGCCATTTGCTATCTGATCTCGGATATTATTCCTCTCCGGATGAAGCGTAAGTGCACGGAACCGGCTGGCAAAATCATATTTCTGATTGACCTGAGCGACGAAATCCAAAACCGTCAATTCGGTCTTGCCGACAGAAAGCCTCAACCCGCGACCAAGCTGCTGTAAGAAAATCGTAAGACTCTCCGTCGGACGCAAAAACAGCACGGTATCCACCTCCGGAATATCCACGCCCTCATTAAATATATCTACTACGCAAAGGTAGTTTATCTCCCCTGCCCTGAGAGCCGTCAAGTACTCATCTCGATTTGTAGGAGATGTATCGGAAGTCAAACTCTGCGCCCTAAAGCCGTATTGCAGCAACTGCTTCGCCATGAAATCAGCATGCGCTTTATCCACGCAGAAGCATAGCGCCCGGCAGTTATTCTCATCCGCAAGATAACGACGAATCGCCCCAACTATAAGTCCCGCTCGCGACGGGTCAGACAACTTCAAAGAAAGACGCTCGACATTATATTTCTGCCCATTCCACAAATCAGGACTTCGAAGATCCGTATCATCAGACACGCAGAAATACTGAAACGGCGTAAGGAGCCCCGCTTGAAGAGCTTGAGGGAGACGAATCTCAGCACTTATGCGACCGCCGAAATCCGGACGAAGATCACGCCCGTCCATACGTTCAGGAGTAGCCGTCAGTCCGAGCAGCACTTTGGGCACGAAGTAATTGAACAGTTCACGATAGCTATCAGCCTGACTATGATGCGCTTCATCGATAACTATATAGTCATAGAAATCTCGTCCCAACTTGTCAAAAACCTCATCAAAGCGCGAATTCATCATCGAAACCGAGACAAACAAATGCTCATATTCTGCATTTGGCGTACTGTTTCCTACCCAAATAGCACCGAAATTCTTGTCTTCCAAGACACTGCGGTATGTATACAAAGCTTGCCTAAGGATTTCTTCCCTATGAGCGACAAATAAGAGCCTTGCACGGTCATTATGATTCTTAAAGTTCTGATAATCAAAGGCAGAAATCACTGTCTTACCAGTTCCCGTCGCCGCTACAATCAGATTCTTATAGTTGCCTCGTTCTTCTCTCTCAACCTGAAGTTTATCAAGGATTTGCTTTTGGTGCGGGAGCAAAGTATAGCGCTGATACACATAGCCCGAAGCCTCAATCTGGCGTGTATTGTAATTAAGCTCTGCCCTGAACTTATCAATCCCACCGATGCGAAAGTCCTCAAAATTCGGGCTATTCCAATACATATCAAATGTAGCAAGCGCAGTCTTGATTATGTGAGGATTTTCGACACTTGTAACGCGCATATTCCACTCCAAACCTTCTGTCTGTGCAGACTTAGACAGGTTTGACGAACCGATATACGCAGTATTCATCCCGGAATTACGCAGAAAGATGTAGGACTTGGCATGCAGACGCTCTATAGAAGTATTGTAAGAGATTCTAATCTCTGTGTTCGGCAACGAGGCAAGCTGCTCCATAGCCTTTGGGTCCGTTACGCCACAATAAGTAGTCGTAATGATACGGAATTTCGCACCTTCCCGAGAACAGAATTTTTTCAAGTCGTCAAGAAAAATCCTGACACCT
Organism: uncultured Muribaculaceae bacterium; assembly: GCA_964571735.1. GTDB lineage: Bacteria > Bacteroidota > Bacteroidia > Bacteroidales > UBA932 > Cryptobacteroides. The sequence goes on from CAZNDD010000100.1 coordinate 2,704, forward strand.
GAAAGTTTGAGGAACGACACAATGAAGCATATCTCGTCTGCACTCGCTATCTCGCGCCTAATCTCCTCACCCAAAGACAAAGCCGAACTTCCGCCGGTGAAAAGATTACTCACACGAAGCCCGGACACAGGCCGAACTGTCGGATTATTATCTTGAAGAACAGCGCGTTGAGAAGTCATAACCTCAGAGAGCAAATCTTCCGGGCGTGCAATGCAGTCACTATCCTCAAGCCCTGCGCTCTTAATAATGCCATTTACAATATCAACCCTTTCCTGAGCCGTTTCTACATCTTCGAGACGCTGCTTTATAGCCTTCGCGAGGTAATCCGCCAGCAATTTTGGGGATTCAGCAGCATCCAATGGTTGAGTCGCGCAAACGAAACCGGAAGCCTCCGTATCTAAAATATCTTGCTCAACAGCCTGATTTATAACATTCTCGTAAATCCCTTCCTTCAGCATTATCAATGTGATTGTAATCTCTGTTACTACTCTACGCTAAACCGCCAAAACAGTCAACCGCACTAAAAAACGGTCGAT
>CAZNDD010000101.1:0-3204 GCA_964571735.1 uncultured Muribaculaceae bacterium
AAAAGAACATTATGACTAAGATAGATAAATTTATGCCCGCAGGTGCTGAAGTCAGCATCATCCCCGTAGTACAGGGCGACGGGTTGGCACAGATAGATGACAAAGATTTGCCGGAGACACTTCCCATCCTGGCACTGCGCAATGCAGTGCTATTCCCCGGTACAGTATACCCGATAACGATAGGGAGGCCCAAGTCCGTGAAACTCATCGAGGAAGCCGAGAAGAACGGCACTTTCATCGGTGCAGTGCCACAGATGGACGTCAATGTGGAAGACCCCCTTGAGTCCGACCTTTACCATTTCGGAATCGTGGCCCGCGTGCTCAAGACCCTCGAGATGCCCGACGGCACCATCACGGCTATCCTTCACGCACACAAGAGGATAGAACTCCTCAACGTGCTGGATTATGACCCTTACATCACCGGCGTCGTCCGCTATCTGGATGATGTACTGACCAAGGAAGACTCAGAGGATGTAAAGGGACTCGCTTCCGTGCTCAAGGACAAGGCCGGACAGGTCATAGCGAGCAACAACATGGCTCCGAAAGAAGCCATAGGGGTACTCAAGAGCATAGACAGTTTCCCTTTCCTCGTGAATTTCATCGCCACCACCGTGGATGTAGAGAACTTCGAGGAGAAGATGGATCTGCTTCAGTATGACGACATCAGAGCGCGTGCCATGAAGTTGCTCGTGCTTCTGGATTCGCAGCTCCAGCTTTCCAACATCAAAAATGAAATCAGCCGCAAGGTCAAGAACGAGATAGACCAGCAGCAGAGGGAATATTACCTCAACAATCAGCTACGCACCATCCAGGAAGAACTCGGAATGGACGACGGTGAGGAGTTCGACAAGTTCAGGGAGAAGGCAGCGAGCAAGAACTGGCCCGAAGAAGTGGCAAAACTCTTCGAGAAGGAACTTGCCAAACTTGAGAAATTCAATCCTAATTCACCTGACTACTCAGTTCAGTACAATTACCTTGAGTTTATGCTCAGCCTCCCTTGGAATGATATGAGCGAGGACAATCTCGACCTCAATCACGCCAAAAAGGTGCTGGATTCGGACCACTATGGACTGGATACTGTCAAGGACCGCATCATCGAGTACCTCGCGGTGCTCAAGCTAAAGGGAAACATGAAATCCCCTATCCTCTGCCTCTATGGCCCTCCGGGAGTAGGTAAGACAAGCCTCGGCAAGTCCATAGCCAAGGCTCTCGGACGCAAATATGTGCGAATAGCCCTCGGTGGCATGCACGACGAGGCTGAAATCCGTGGACACAGAAAGACTTATGTTGGAGCTCTCCCCGGCCGTATCCTCAACGGTATCAACAAGGCCGGCACATCCAACCCCGTAATCGTGCTTGACGAGATAGACAAATTGTCGTCCGATTTCAAGGGCGATCCGTCTTCCGCATTGCTCGAAGCCCTCGACCCGGAGCAGAACGGCACTTTCCACGACAACTATCTTGACGTCGACTACGATCTCTCGAATGTGCTTTTCATAACGACGGCCAACTCCATACAGACCATACAGCCTGCATTGCTCGACCGTATGGAACTTATCAATGTGAGCGGCTACCTCGCGGAGGAGAAAGCAGAGATCGCCAAGAAATACCTCATCCCCAAGCAGCTTGAGGAGCACGGCATCGACCGCAAACTGCTCAAGATAAGCGCTCCCGCACTCAAGAAGATTATTTCAGAATACACTCATGAGAGCGGCGTCCGCGGACTGGAGAAACAGATTGCAAAAATTGCCCGCGTGACTGCAAAGAAGATTGCTTTCGAGGAGGAATATCCTACCACCATCGAGCCTTCACACCTCAAGGAATATCTCGGTCTGCCCACGGCAATGCACGACATCCAGAAGGGCAATGAGGGGCCCGGCGTAGTAACAGGTCTTGCATGGACGCAGCTCGGAGGAGAAATTCTCTTCATAGAGAGTTCCGTGTCGCAGGGCAAGGGCGCATTGTCAATGACAGGTAACCTCGGCGACGTGATGAAGGAATCGGCGACCATCGCATACCAATATATCAAGGCTCATCCCGAGACCGCCAACATCACGAGCGAAGAGTTCTCAGCCAAGGACATACACCTTCATGTACCTGAAGGAGCCACTCCAAAGGACGGGCCTTCAGCAGGTATCACCATGGTTACTTCAATGGTAAGCGCACTGCGCGGTCAAGGAATAAAGAAGCATGTAGCTATGACGGGAGAAATGACGCTGCGCGGAAGAGTTCTGCCCGTGGGAGGCATCAAGGAGAAGATTCTCGCCGCCAAACGCGCCGGAGTCGAGACCATAGTCATCAGCGAGGATAACCGCAAGGACGTCGAGGACATCAAAGAGATTTATGTCAAGGGACTGACCTTCCACTATGTCAAGACCATACAGGATGTCATAGATTTCGTCTTCTGATGCAAGTTCAGATAGAAAACAGCTGGAAAGAAGCTCTGCAGAGTGAGTTTGACAAACCTTACTTTGCGGAGCTTGTCCGTTATCTGCATGAGCAGAAACGGGAAGGCTACACCATTTATCCCCCGGGGCCTCAAATCTTCAAAGCATTCGAGCTGACGCCCGTGGACAATGTAAAGGTGGTGATACTCGGGCAGGACCCGTATCACGGACCTGGACAGGCGATGGGATTGTCATTCTCCGTGCCTGACGGGATTGCCACGCCGCCATCGCTGCGCAATATATTCAAGGAAGTGGAGAGCGACCTCGGCATAGAGATGTCCGGAAGGCCCAATCTGGAGAATTGGGCAAGGCAGGGCGTCCTGCTGCTCAACGCCATCCTTACGGTGAGAGCGGGCGAGCCTGCGTCACATTCAGCCATAGGCTGGCAGCAGTTTACGGATTCGGTCATCAAGTACTTGAGCGACAATAGACAAGGCATAGTATTCATGCTCTGGGGCGCGTTTGCACGGAGCAAGGCGGAACTTATCGACCACGACAGGCACCTCGTGCTGGAAGCAGCGCATCCCTCACCGCTCGCCCGCGGAGCTTTCTTCGGATGCAGGCATTTCTCCCGCGCCAACGAATATCTGTTGTCGCAAGGCAAGAATCTGATAGACTGGAGATTATAAAAACCGGTTTGGGGCGACATTCAGCAGTGGAAAAGAAGCTGTTTTTGAAAACAAGTTCAAATTGACATGGCAGTAATAGGCATAATGGATTCCGGCTCAGGAGGCCTCTCGGTGCTCCGGGAGATACT
>CAZNDD010000102.1:0-3069 GCA_964571735.1 uncultured Muribaculaceae bacterium
TCGGAAGTCACCATACCCTCTATCATAGGAGTAGAATCCAAATTCTGGCGGATCTGATGAGGCCCCTCGTGCACTCCGAGGAAGAACCCCACCCCATGCCCGGTACCATGCCCGAAGTCCATCAGCTCTCTCCACAACGGAAGCCTCGCCGCCGCATCTATGCGACAGCCCGGAGTCCCCGCAGGGAACACCGCCAGAGCGAGATCTATATGAGCTTTAAGTACAAGGGTATAATCCCGTATTTCATCTTCTGTGCATTCCCCCATAGGCACAGTGCGGGTAATGTCCGTAGTGCCGCTCAGGAACTGTCCTCCAGAGTCATTAAGATAGAGTCCGTGGGCTTGAATGACAGGGGCATCCGTTCTCGGAGTGATATAATGCGGAAGTGCCGCACCCTCTCCGTATGCCGAGATAGTCTCGAAACTGTCCCCCATATAATCTTCTATTTCAGCCCTATACCGCCCAAGTTGAACTGCAGCGTCCCACTCACTTATAATCTTGCCGGCATCCACGCTCTTCTCAAGCCAATAGAGAAATTTCTCCACCGCAGCGCCGTCACGGACATGGGCTTCGCGCATCAGTTCTATCTCGCGGGCGTTTTTCTGTTCCTTGCGCTCAGACACGGGACTCGGACGGAGCAATGGCTCCACACCCAATCTGCGGCAGAGTTCAAAACTCGCGCTGCGGCTGTCAAGCCAAAGTTTACCCTCAACAGAAGCAAGCTCATCCATTATGTCTGCGTACGGAAGTATCTGCACCCCCTCCTCCTGAAGGAGTTCAAAAGTATCTTCGCTCTGCGGGTCATCCACCTCACCCTTCAACACAAACCATTTAACATAATCTTCTCCCACAAGCAGATAAGATATGACGAGCGGGTTGTAATCAATATCGGAAGCACGCACATTGAGCATCCATGCCACCTCATCCAATGCGCTCAAAAGTATTGCCCGGCAGCCGCTTTCCGACAGTTCTTCCCTCAAGAATGCAAGTTTGTCCTCCCTGGACTCGCCGCAGCTGATACGGAAAACCGGAGTCTGAGGCACGGCAGGACGATCCAGCCAGATGATGTCCAGCAAATCCGGCACACCCTCGATAGTAAACCTGCCTTCCAGTTCCCTTGCACTTTCTTCGGAGAAACACAACGAGTCTACGACGATGACAGATCCGACAGGAAGAGCCGAACCAAGCCATTCGGGGATGAGAACCTGCTCAGGGACACGGGTCTTGTGAAGCACGACTCCGCTTCCTTCAAGCTGCCGGACAGCCTGTATGAAATAACGCGAATCGGTCCACAACCCGGCATGGTCCGCGGTTATCACCACATCTCCGGCTTCTCCCGTGAAGCCCGTAAGATAACGGACTTGTTTCCAACGCTCCGCGGGATATTCGCTCTGATGAGGGTCACACGAAGTGACTATCACAGCATCCCAATTCCGCTCCCGCATGATGGCGCGAAGCTCTTCAATCCTTTGAGAATAGATATTCATAAACTGTCAATAAGCTGTTCTCCCATTATTTAAGCCGTCTTTCCGGTCATTTACCGCCGGCAAAACCACCCCTACTACTACGCGGAATTCTTCAGATGCTTCGCAGCCGCATCGAGCGCATCATAGAACTCTTTGCCATAGACGGCTATAAGCGGCTTTTTCAGGAAACGGTAGACAGGGATATTCTCCTTCCTCCCTTTCCTGAAAGCATCTTTACAGATATTCCATCGATGCAGGTTAAGAGCCTGACCTCCGCTACTCAATTTGGTGACCCTTATAGGATAAAGGCTGCAAGAGGCAGGCTTGCGGAGTCCAGCACGCTCAATGGCGCAAAGCACCGAGCCATTCTCTCCGAAAGAGCAGAAAGAGCATGCACCCCCATTCCCGACGAGGGTCGTAACGAGATCCCCTTCCCTATCAATAGCTGCGACGCCTTCGTTTTCAACTACTTTACGCCCGTCTTCGCTCATATATTGATGACATTGGGGATATGCCTCAAGCAATGGAGCAAGTTCATCCTCCTCCACGGGCGCACCACTGTCGCCCTCTATGCAGCAACGCCCCTTACAGGCGGCATAGTCGCAGGCAAAATACTCATCCACAACATCTTCCGAGACGAGTATGTCTCCTATCTGTATAATCGCACCAAATTTTCTTTCTGACATAACAGTTCCCAATAAGCTGTTCTTTTTATTTCAAAAAATCAGTTGTCCCGCCTTTCTCAATCCACAATATATTCCACAACCCCTGAATCCGTAAGTTCTTCGAGAATCCAAAGCAAGTCATCCTCCACCAAAGCATCCACACCCGCAGCGTAATCGGAAGTCAAATCCTTGCCCTCACTATAACGGCACAGGCAATAGCGTATCAAACCTTCCTGGGTAGCAAGTTCCCGTGCGAGATTGTTCTTAACTATGGCCTTGTAGTCTCCCAACTTGTCATTATCCAGAACGCAATGGGGCAATCCGGCAAAAGCCATTCGCACTTCGCGCAATGCATCGAGAGGAGAAGAGGAATCTATCCCGGCAGGCAGCCCATCCTGAGGGCAAGGTCTGCAGGTGACATAGAGCGTAACCCTTTCCACCGGGGAAAAATCCATCTTACCGGTGACTTCCGCATACATTCCAAGTGGAGCAAGTTCTGATGCAAAATGCTGTCTTACAGCCTCCTGCGCAACAAGGAACGCATAGTAATTGGATTTAGTCGCACTGACAAGTGCCGTAGCAGCCATATTGACACTCTTGTCCCGTCCCTGCACTATGTAGGTATTGCGTCCGCTATGCAGATTGTAAGGCACGCGCTCACGCAGGGCATACATTCGTGAAGTACGGAAGCAACCGAGGTATTTGCAAAGCAAGGACAGAAGTTCATCTTCTTCTATATTACCCACAAAGACAAATATTCCATCTGCGACATTACTGAACCGCCTATTGAAGTATTCTTCAGCTTTAAGCGGGAAATCCGCAGAGATATTGTATGGAGAACTCTTGTCAAGAAATGCGTAATCAGGGCATATAAGGCTGTCCATCACGGCATACACGGGAGGAGCGGAGACCTCATTCTTGACTATATGACATTTCTT
>CAZNDD010000103.1:0-3035 GCA_964571735.1 uncultured Muribaculaceae bacterium
GGGTCATAGAAACGGTGAGGGCGATCATGCTCAATCCAGTCACGCTCGTGCGGAGGGACCCTGTGATTAGGCTCGGGACGATAGGAGCCATCGTGTCCGCGCCCCTCCTGCATGGGAGAAGCGTGACGGGTAGCTGCCGAAGGCTTGACAGAATTGGTGCTTCCGCCGGGCTTCACGACCGCTTCTGCTGAGCGGGATCTATCTTTGTTGTCACGGACTCCGGAGGGATTGTCATGGCGTGCAGAGGAATTATTACCACCCGACACGGAAGAAGTACTTCTGCGTGTAACTCCGCTTGAAGATGAAGTGTTCTGCTTCGAGTTGGAACGTCCACCGCTCACTGACGACGAACTCCGGTCTGAGGTCCTGCGACCGACCGAAGACTTGTTGTCAGAAGTGGATTTACCGCGATTTATAGTCGAAGTACTGCGAGAAGATGAAGTGTTTACCGAGGATGATCTTCTTCTGGAATCCGAAGAAGAGGATCGGACGGCGCTGCCGGATTTTCGGGATGAAGAACTCCCTGAAGATACGGTACTGCGACTTCTTGAAGAAGAAGATGATGATGAACTTCTTCTTGAAGAATTGTTGTCAGAAGAAGACTTGCGCGTGGTGGTAGTAGTTCTGCTACCGCTGTCTCTGCGCGTCTGTGCATCGACTGACGGCGCAGCACACAAGAGCGCACCGGCAAGCAATGCCACAAATGGAAGTCTTGAAATGTTCATAACTCAAATATTTATCTGTCCCCAAGTGAGGTCTACCGCTTGGCGGACATTGGTTAATATCTCTATGTTAAGCCCTTTATAGGCAGGTGGTTCAGGATTAGCAGCAAGGGAGGCGCGTAGCTTGATTACAGCCTTTTTGACCTCTTCCAGAGGCATGTCCGGACTGAGTTCTTCGGACATCTTGCTGAGAAGGTAATTTTCAACGCCAAGGTGATTGCTTGCACGAATCGTGCCGTTCAACACGGAGAAACGCAGAGTCCCGGCGTACCGCATTGCCTTATCCCCCTCATAAATCACAAATGTAGCGGGCGCGAAGACAGTTGAGCGGGTCACGCTGTCGAAGTACAACTCGTCATAAAGCACCCCGCCGTAGTCAATTTTTCCATCGCGCATTGACACCTCCTGCGGACCTGCCCCGTCTGAAATCATCTCGAAACGAATCCTATCTGCATCGAGCACTGGGACATCGACTTTCCACTGATGACGGGTAAGCCTCCACGAGATCATTTTCTCTTCCTGCTCGCTTATACACACTTCATCCAGCATTTCTTCGAGAAGCTGGCTATTGAGTTTCTCAAAATCCTGTTCCAATGGACATACGAATGTCCCTGCCATGTCCGCCGCACCAGGAGTCATCGTCAAATGGTCCTCTCCTTCACTATAATAGTGATGCGAGCGCACCTCATTGCGAAAAACCGCAAAACAACGGAACTCATCACCATAGCAATAGACATACAAGTTGAGCCTCGGCTCATTCTCCCCTTCCCTAATGGAGGCGCAATCAACCAGACGGTAAAAAAGTTTCGCAAGAGACTTCGGTGTATCTGCACGAAGGGCATAAAGACCCCTGCAGAACTCCGGGAAATGGTAGACTTTCGCATCCTGCCCCGATGCAAGCGCGACAGGCTTGGAGTCCAAGAATTTATCCACCGCATTCTGCAACGGAAGCGAGCCTGCGGGCACAGCCTGGAAATGCATGTGCTGAGGCAGAGAAGCTCCGCTATGTGGACCATTATAGAAAACCAGATATCCCTGATACTTGCGGGCAAAGTCCATCATATCCACGAAATAATGCCACACTGATTGAGGCACATGCTCATCCCGAGCGATGACAAGATGAGCGGGAAGTATGGGATAAGGATTGACCTGCACATTGTACCGGCGCCCTTTACGCCCGTCAAATTTGATATGAAACTGTTCCTTGGGACGATACTGCGGACAGAGGAAGCATGAAGAATCCGGCTGAGAAGCGTCTATCACGGACGATGGAAGTTCCTCCGCCGTGGTGGAAGCTATACGGCACGGATTGAACTGTGCCACCACATCTACACCGCCCACCACAAGTTGCTTGGTCCGCGCAGATTTGAGCGTTCTGAAATTGGACGCAGCAAGTGGCCAGACAGACAACTGATCGCCTATAAATTTCTCTATCTCTTCTGATTTAAAACACTCATTCATAGCGACTTATGCAATTGTTCAAGTTCCTCGGGAGAATAGAGTATGCTATCGATAAAATCAGGCGCATATATACCCAAAAGCCTGAGAGCCACGAAAGCAAGCAGGACGATAATCACAACGGCAAGAAGAAGGCCGGGGACTAAAGAGCGTTTTTTGGCAGTCGGAGTGGGGGCAGGAGACGGCTCCGGCTCAGAAACAGGGCCAGGTGTCGGATCGAGTTCCACCACGATGTCTTCCGCAGGGAGACCCTGACCTTCTTCCGACAAATCAAGCACCGGGCTCTCCACAACTTTAATCTCGGAAATAGAATGCTGACGCTCACGATTCTTGAGAGACACGCCCGGAAGCCCCCATCCGTCAGGATAGATACAGGCATCAGGGTCCATGATAAAGAGACAATCCCCGTCACGGGTGGTACGAAACTTCCCAAGACCGGGCAATTCAGCAGTTCCAAGCGTTGCGAGTTTCTTCTTGAGTTCTTGTATGCAAGAGTCAATTTCAGCAATGGCATCTTCCTCCGAAATGCCCTCCTGCTCAGCAACCGCCTTGTAAAGAAGACCATCCTCACAATCCGTTGCAGTAAAATGCAACTGCCTGTAAGGAGGATTTACCGAGTAACCTCGGTCAGAGAATGCCGCTCCGACAAGTTCCGCCTCGAATACCCCGAAATGGGGCAGCGTAATGTCATCACGGTCAAGAATAAGAGTCCCTACAATGGAACTCAATGCATTAATATCCATATAAACAATGTCACTCCGCAATCAACGCGGAGCCTCACCACAAATATATAAACTGTTTTGGAAACTTCCTCGCAATAGATTCGGTCTGGCTTTCATCTAATTTATGTAAATC
>CAZNDD010000104.1:0-3024 GCA_964571735.1 uncultured Muribaculaceae bacterium
CCCTTGGTGATGCCGTAGCTTAAAGGGTGCAGGCGCGAAAGGGAGCCGGCAAGTGGATCTTCAATGAAACTGCGATCGACTTCTATGCTTTGACTTGCAGGCGGTTCGGGTAGGGCAATGGTTGCTTGACCTGCGCCTGCTTCGGGCAGGGATTCTGCATCTTTGATCATCGCCCCGACCCACTGTCCTTCGCCTGGGACTTCTCCGGCGATGAGCAGATTGCCGAATCGGGTGAGCTTCACGCCGTGGGCCGCAAATTCGTTTTCGGGAGTAATTATGCTTCCCCCGAGATTTTCCGCTGCCCAGAGAAGGTTGTCGTCATTCTCTGCATCTTGGTAAGTACATGTAGAATAGACCAATACTCCGCCTGAACGCAAGGACGGCCATACATCCGAGAGTATCCTCTTTTGGCGGGCGGCGCAGAGCTCAACGGTGCGTTCGGAGAACTGTTCCCTTGCTTTGGGGTCTTTGCGGAACATGCCTTCTCCGGAGCACGGTACGTCAGCCACTATGATGTCGAAGAATCCTTCGAATTGCGCAAATGCCCCCGGATCGACGGATGTGACCATTACGCACGGGTCTCCCCAGAGAGCGACATTGTCCCTCAAGATTCTTGACCTGTCGCGCATAACTTCGTTGCTCACAAGCAGAAAATCTCCACCGCAATGCAAGCGCAGAGATGCCGCGAGGTCCGTCGTTTTCCCGCCTGGTGCGGCGCAGAGATCCAGTACGCGAAGCCTGCGCCGTGGCAAATGGGATAATGCCTTGCGGAAAATGTGCCCTACATACATTGCAGATGAGTCCTGCACATAGTAGCATCCCGCGTGAAACAGAGGGTCGAGCGTAAATGTAGGGCGCGATGACAGGATCCTGCCGTAGGGACTCCACGGCACGAGGTCTCCATCGGGACCGGCAAGCCCCTTGGATGGATTGAGTCTTATGGCTACTCCCGGAGTTTCGCTCATATTTTTGCGGAAGCTTCAGCGAGTGTGTCTACTGCCTTGTCGAGAGCCTGCTTGATCTTGCCTCCGAGCATTATTTTGAGCATACCGTTGAGTTCGGCAGAAACTTCAATCCAGAAGTCCGTCTTACCCGCGCCTCCGTCATCGAAATGCAGTTGTACGTCAAATCCGAAAGGGGCGTTCTCGTCCATTATCTCTATAAGACTATAGGGTATGCGTCTCGCTACCTTGGCTGAAATGGTGAATCCCTGTGCCGTGACTGACAAGGTGTCGTAATCGGCCTCTATGAGGACTTTCTGGTCGGTGGGTGCAACCCTCTGGAAGTTGCGCATGTCCGTGAATCCCATGAACAGTTCGGCGGGGCTTTTGCCGATGATGCCGTGTTTGCTGGTGTATTGTGTCGCCATAATTTCGCTATATTTGCACCCGCAAAGATAAGAAATTCAGTGCACAAGATATATTTCGAAAAGCGTTGTATCGTCATTTGTTCTCCAGGAGACGAGGTTTTGTCCGATCCCAATGCCGTGATTTTCCATCCCGGTAGCCGTCTGGACATCGCCACTGTGGTGGGAATGTTCGAGCAGACGGACTATATACCCAAGGTGTTCATACTTTCGGAGGATACAGAGCGTACTTATGCGGACCTCTGTGCCTTGTTTAGGAATGTGGATGCTGCGGGAGGGCTTGTGCAGAACCGTCGTTCCGACTTCCTTCTTATAAAGAGGAACGGATTGTGGGATTTGCCCAAGGGACATCGCGAGCCGGGAGAGGACATAGCTCTGACCGCCATGCGCGAGGTGGAGGAGGAGACTGGAGTGGAGGAGCTTGAGCTTGAGGAACTCATTTGCGTGACGGATCACTGCTATCTGCGTGATGGAGTATGGCATCTGAAGCACACTTGGTGGTATAAGATGCTTTATACCAAGCCCGTGGAGTTAATCCCGCAGAGAGAAGAGGATATTTCCAAGGCGGTGTGGGTCGCCAAATCTTCGCTACCTCCATTCCTCAAGAACACCTATCCGTCCATACTTGAAGTATTCCGCGAAGCGAAAGTCTGAGAAGTCAGGAAGATACGCTCAATATAGCTCTTATGAAATCTTACGCACTTTTTCAAGAATATATCTGGTTGGTAAATACCATCCGCAAATCCGGAAAGATAACGCTTGAAGAAATTAATCGCCGCTGGATTGAGACGGAGACAAGCGAGGGTATGCCCCTTGCCCGCAGTACATTCAACCGTCATCGGGACGCTATTCTGAATATTTTCGGAATTATCATCGAGTGCGACAAGAAGGACGGCTTTCGGTACTATATCGACAACTCCGATGTGCTGGAGGAGGATTCTATTCAGAACTGGATGCTTTCCACCATGTCAGTGAATAGCATCCTTGCCGAGAATAAAGGCGTGCATGACCGCATCGTTCTGGAGTCTATTCCGTCAGACGGTGAAAACCTGCACAAGTTTATCGATGCCATGAAGCGCGGCGTCAAAATCAAGGTAAGCTACCGTAAGTATGGTAGAGAAGATTATTCGGAGATGCTGGTGGAGCCGTATTTCGTCAAACTCTTTAACAAGCGCTGGTATTGCATTGTCCGCAAGTCCGTAGAGGATGGCTGGATGTTTGTGCTGGCCTTCGACAGGGTGCTTTCGCTGGAGCTTACTACCGAGAAGTTCCTCTATCCTAAAGGGTTTGATCCGGTGGGATTCTTCCGTAACAATTATGGTATCCTTTGGGTGGAAGATACTCCGGTGGAGAAGGTCACCATCCGGGCCTATGGCAAACAGGTCTACTATCTTCGTGATCTCCCCCTGCATCACAGTCAAGTGGAAGTTGCTACCGAGAACGGCTATTCGGACTTCGAACTTACTCTGCGTCCAACACCGGATTTCTACACGCCGCTTCTCTCCAAAGGTCCGCTTATCAAAGTTTTGAGCCCGCAGTGGCTGGCTGACGAAATTAAGAAACAGCACCTCGAAGCCGCCGAATTGTACGAAGAAGTTTGAGCCTGTCCCACAATTTGAGACAGGCTTAAGTTATTTTTGCTTTCAGAAAGTTAAACC
>CAZNDD010000105.1:0-3024 GCA_964571735.1 uncultured Muribaculaceae bacterium
GAATATAGCTGTCGACAGCATCCATGAGCTCCATAATCTTGTCCTCCCACTTTGGCTCTCCGTTGAGAGCACCGAGTGCTGAACCGCGGATGATAGGAGCGTTGTCTCCGTCGAAGTCATACTTGCTGAGGAGGTCGCGGACTTCCATCTCGACGAGGTCGAGCATTTCCTCATCCTCAACGAGGTCAACCTTGTTGAGGAAAACGACTATCTTAGGCACGTTAACCTGCTTTGCGAGAAGCACGTGCTCGTTGGTCTGAGGCATAGGACCATCAGTAGCTGCTACAACAAGGATGGCACCGTCCATCTGAGCGGCACCCGTTACCATGTTCTTCACATAGTCGGCGTGTCCCGGACAGTCTACATGCGCATAGTGACGGTTTGCGGTCTGATACTCGACGTGTGCAGAGTTGATGGTGATACCACGCTCCTTCTCTTCAGGAGCATTGTCGATCTGGTCGAAGGACTTGACTTCGCTCAGACCCTTCGCAGCAAGCACCTTGGTGATGGCTGCGGTAAGGGTGGTCTTGCCGTGGTCAACATGGCCGATGGTGCCGATGTTAACATGTGGCTTGTCCCTTTTAAAAACTTCTTTTGCCATAATATTACGTATAAAAGTTGTTGCAAAAACAAGCCGGCTTTTTAGACCGGCATTGAGCCGATGATGGGAATTGAACTCATGACCTCATCCTTACCAAGGATGCGCTCTACCCCTGAGCTACATCGGCAATCTTCGAGCGGGGTAGGAGAATCGAACTCCCATTTCCAGCTTGGAAGGCTGGCATAATAGCCATTATACGAACCCCGCAAAAAAAGGATTGACTCCGAAATGGTGGGCAAGGATGGATTCGAACCACCGAAGGTATAACCAGCAGATTTACAGTCTGCCCCATTTGGCCACTCTGGTACTTGCCCGTATCTCTATCACCGTCAGCTTAATGGCGAAAGAGGTGAGCCGATGGGGGGATTCGAACCCTCGACCCCGAGATTACAAATCACGTGCTCTGGCCAACTGAGCTACATCGGCAAAACCGGTATGTCAATCCTTCTTCAACGAAAGGGATTGCAAATATAGCAATCATTTTTGGAATTGCAAAACAATGTCACAATATTTCTGCAATTTTTCTCGAAATTCCGTCCGCGTCTACGCCACAAAAAGAGCGCTGCGCAGCCTGAGTGTCGTGCAGAATAAAGCTGTCGGGAGCGCCAAGCCCCTGAATATCGCCCTTATAGGCAACTTTCTCGGCATATTCACATACCGCACCATACAATCCACCGATCAAGGCTCCGTCTTCTATAGTAAGAACAGCCCTATATCGAGAAAATATATCGTCGAGCATTGCAGTATCAAGCGGCTTGAGGAAACGGAAATCATACACTCCGACCCTTCCGCCAAAAGATTGAGCAGCGTAAAGAGCTCGCTTGACAGGGCTTCCGGTCGCGATTATAGCGAGACTGTCCCCGGTCGAAAGTTCGAGAGCCGAACCGATTACCAACTCCTCCGCCGGTAGTTCACGCCATTTCGTACCTTCGGAGCATCCCCTTGGATACCTTATTATAAAAGGGCCTTTGCCGCAATGAAGCGCAGTATACATCAGGTTACGGAGTTCAATCTCATCCGAGGGAGCACTGACTATACAGTTAGGAATAGCCCTGTATGCGGCAAGATCGAACATGCCGTGATGGGTAGCACCATCTTCACCGACCACACCGGCCCTATCAAAACAAAGAATCACAGGGAGGTTCTGAAGAGCCACATCATGGATAATCTCATCGTATGCTCTCTGGGAGAAAGCAGAATAGATATTACAGAAAGGACGCATCCCCGCCGCAGCAAGTCCGGCACTGAATGTCACAGCATGCTCCTCTTCTATACCCACATCGAAAAAACGCTCCGGGAACTCCTTTGAGAATGGAATCATCCCACAGCCCGAAGCCATGGCAGGAGTAACTCCAACCACGCGATCGTCGGTACGAGCAAGTTCACAAAGCACTTCTCCGAATACATCCTGCCAACGGTCGCACATTCTATTGGAAATAATTCTCTCCCCTGTCTCCGGGTCAAAACGGCCTGGAGCGTGCCAGACGCGGGGGTCATTCTCGGCAGGAGCATAACCTTTGCCTTTGGATGTGATACAATGCAGCACGCGAGGCCCCGCAAGTTGTTGCATCTTCCGGAAAGCCGATACGACCTGCTCTATGTCATTGCCGTCTATTGGTCCGAAATACCTAAGTCCAAGCGCTTCGAAGATATCTCCCCCGGAGCGATTGACTATCCATGACTTTAGAGAGCGCATCCACCTTTGTATGAATGAACGCAGAGGCCTGTCTCCGATGGTGTGCCAAGCCTTTACCTTGAAGGCATTGTATCTCCCACCCGTGGTAATGTTGAAAAGGTGCTGATGCATCCCGCCTGTGGCTGCGTCGATTGACTGGTTGTTGTCATTGACTACAATCAATATGTCAGATTTGCTGGCACCGGCATTATTGAGAGCCTCAAAGGCAAGACCTCCGGTAAGGGCACCATCCCCGATAAGGGCGACGCTGTGATACCTTTCACCTCTGATGCGCGCGGCTTCCGCGTATCCCATCGCGGCACTTATGGAGTTGGACGAATGTCCGGAGCCGAAAGCGTCGTAAGGACTTTCTGCCATGTTGGGAAATCCGCTTATGCCGCCCTTTGAACGGAGTGACTTGAATTCCTCCCTGCGACCCGTAAGTATCTTGTGTACATACGCTTGATGCCCGACATCAAAGACCAGTTTGTCAGAAGGGGCATCGAAGACATAGTGCAATCCCACGACAAGTTCTACCGCTCCGAGACTCGAAGCAAGATGTCCGGGATGCTCGGAGCACACCTCTATCATATAGGAGCGAAGTTCGGCGCAAAGTTCCCGAAGCTGCTCCATATCAAGCTTCTTGACGTCGGAGGGCGAGTCAATTTTGTCTAATAGAGGGTACATAAGGGTGACAAAGATAGTGTTTTCTTTTGAGTTTTCGACTAAAAGAAACTATCTTCGCAGG
>CAZNDD010000106.1:0-3010 GCA_964571735.1 uncultured Muribaculaceae bacterium
CAAGACCTCGATACAGGCTTCCGCGTATTCAAGTGCGACAGCAGCAATTACAAGGATGTAGCTTTTGCGCCCCAATCTTATGACCAAAATATGCTGGAGGGCTTGCTGGACAATATCAAGGAGGACCGAAGCGACATTGACCTACTCTTTGACTGCATGCTCCGCTGGGGCGTAGAACTGTCCCTACCTCTGAATTCAACACAAGTGGACGGTTGTACGATACACAATGTAAACGACGGCGACCTCGTAGCTTGCTTTGACGGTGAAGTGACGGAGAATGTAATCGATGCCATTGCCGGCTTGTCACCTTTGCGTGTGGTATTCCGCGACAGCAGTTTCAATGAGGCGGCACAGAAAATGAACCTCTTTGAACTCTTCAAGCAGAAATGTGACTGGACGGACGAGGAGGTCAGAAACAATGTGCGCGTCATCTAAGCCGGACAGACCATGAGCAAGACACTGACACTCAAATTCAAGAACCAGCAATTCCAGACGGATGCCGCACGGGCGGTGACGGATGTATTCCATGGGCAGCATAACCAGTCCACGGCGGAGTTCACCCACGATATGGGAAGATCATCAGACGGACTGCAGGACCTATTCGATGTAGTGGGCTTCCGCAACTGTCCGATGACGCTTGATGACGGTCAGTTGCTGGAGAATATCCGTCAGATACAGATGGCGGCGCAGCTGCGTCCGTCAGAGTCAGTCAGCCGTGATGACCTGCGCCTGACTATCGAGATGGAGACCGGCACGGGCAAGACATATACCTATATCAAGACCATGTACGAGTTGAACAGGCTCTATGGTTGGAGCAAGTTCATCATCGTAGTGCCGAGCATTGCCATTCGCGAGGGTGTCTGCCGCTCGTTTGAGATTATGAGCGAACACTTTGCCGCAGAGTACGGCAAGCGCATCCAGTCATTTGTCTATGACAGCAAACAGTTGACAAAGATTGACCAGTTTGCCAGTGACTCCAATATGCATGCGATGATCATCAACACGCAGGCATTTGCCGCCCGCGGTGAGGATGCCCGACGCATCTATATGAAACTGGACGCCTTCCGCTCACGCAAACCTATTGATGTGATAGCCACCACCAAGCCTATCCTTATCATTGACGAGCCGCAATCGGTGTTGGGAGCAGACAAGAAGAACGCCACGCGCGAAAAGTTGAAAGAGTTCAAACCGCTCTTCACCCTATTGTATAGTGCCACGCATAGGGCTGACGACATCGTGAACATGATTTATCGTCTGGACGCGATGGATGCCTACAACAAGAAACTTGTCAAGAAGATTTCGGTAAAGGGTATCAATCAGCACGGCTCCACTGCCACCAATGGTTATCTCTACCTCGAGAGCATAGAGTTGTCGGAGGGGAATCCCCGTGCACGCATCGGCTTCGACAAGAAAGGAGCAGGCGGAGTAAGACAGACGCTGCAGTTGGTGAGTGACGGATTTGACATCTATCAGCAGTCGGGAAGACTGGAAGAATATGCCAATGGTTACCGCATAGAAAGCATCGACGGATACAAGCGCTGCGTCCGCTTGCTAAACGGGACAGTGCTGTACGAGGGCGACATGGTAGGCAAAGTCAACGACATCTATGTGCGCAAACAGCAGATACGGGAGACCATTCTCTCACACATAGACAAGGAGCGCAGGCTCTTCAAGATGGGCATCAAATGCCTGTCGCTGTTCTTCATAGACCATGTGGACCACTACCGCATCTACAATCAGGGAGGCGGCACGGACAAGGGACCGTTTGCAGAGATATTTGAAGAAGAGTATAATAAGATCGTAAGCGAATTGCAGCCGCGGACTGATGATTCTCCTAAATACATAGAATACCTGAAACGCTGGAAAGCGGAAGAGGTGCACAACGGTTATTTTTCCCGGGACAAGAAAGGACATTTCATACAACCGACGGAGACGGAAGTGCGTAACGGGAGCAGCAACGACTCTTCGGCTTATGACCTCATCATGAAGGACAAGGAAAGGCTCCTGTCGTTCGACGAGCCTACGCGTTTCATATTCTCACATTCGGCACTCAAGGAGGGCTGGGACAATCCCAATGTATTCCAGATATGCACGCTGAAAGACAGCGACAACCAGACCAAGAAGAGGCAGGAGGTGGGGCGTGGCATGCGTCTGTGCGTCAACAGTCAGGGCGAGCGCCAAGACGAGAGCGTGCTGCACGGACGGGTGTTTGAGGTGAACGAACTGACTGTCATCGCGAGCGAAAGCTATGATGATTTCGCCAAAAAGTTGCAGACGGAGATTGCCGAGGCCGTCGGGGACCGCCCTGTCAATGTACAGCCCGCATTGTTCGTGAATATGCTTGTCACGGCAGCAAATGGAGAGCAGAAGCGACTGAACGAACTGGAATCAAGTTTTCTGTTCTCGGAATTGGTCAACCATGGATATGTAAACAAGCAGGGACAGCTCACCCAGAAGTTCTACGACGACAAGCAGCAGGGGCTGCTTGATTTCGGTGAGGATTACAACGAATACAAGACCGACATCGTAAAACGGTTGGATTCCATATTCAATCCCGATACCGTCAAGCCGGAAGATGCCAGGCAGACACGCGAGGCCAAGTTTGATTCGCAGAAGTTTGAGCGTGATGAATTCCAAAAACTGTGGAGCAAAATCAATCACCAAACTTATTACACCGTAGATTTCAAGACGGAGGACCTTGTCAAGCGTGCAGCCATTGAACTAGACAGCCATCTGAGGGTGTCGGAAATAAACATCCAGGTGACAAGCGGCTCACTCAACGAAATCAGGGGCAGACAGTCTCTCGCCGAAGGTAGCGCAATGACAGTGACTGGTGAAGACACATATACCGTCAAGGAGCTGGCAAACGAGAAGGTAAAGTACGACCTCATCGGCAAATTGGTAGAGGCAACGGGACTGACACGCCGCGTCATTGTGAATATCCTGCAAAAGATAAAGCCCAACACCTTTTATATGTTCAAGACCAATCCGGAGGAGTTCATCATCAAGG
>CAZNDD010000107.1:0-2852 GCA_964571735.1 uncultured Muribaculaceae bacterium
CACTGCGGTGCTGATTCGTTTGTATATTATCTTCCGTTTTATTACTTTCGCAAGATATTTATGTCACTGACTTGTACAATATCGCATATGATGCCACTTATTGTCGGGATTTTGTCTGGCCTTGATGCGGGCGGAGTCTTTGCGCTGTTTGGGCGCGTTGCGGTTTCTCAGGGACACTTTGATTGAATATTACGGGCTGGGCAGAAGTGCTCAGCCCTAAATTTTTATTATATGTCATTTATAACAGATAGAATTGCATATCAGGGGCTTACCTTTGATGATGTGCTGCTCGTTCCTTCCTACTCAGCAGTGCTGCCCCGTGATGTGAAGACAACTGCGTCTTTCACTCGTCATATCAGGCTTGATATCCCGCTTGTGTCGGCTGCAATGGATACCGTAACGGAGAGTGCAATGGCTGTTGCGATGGCGCGAAGTGGTGGTATTGGAGTCATTCACAAGAATATGACCATTGAGCGCCAGGCTGCGAATGTGTCGGCGGTCAAGTCACTTGGCCTCAAGGTATCGGCGGGAATTGGTATCACTGCGGATGTGATTGACCGTTCGCGAGCTTTGGTGGAGGCTGGAGTAGATGCCGTGGTTTTGGATTCGGCTCATGGAGATTCGGCGGGCGTGATTGCCGCGCTGCGTCGGGTCAAGGCTGAATTTCCAGACTTGGATGTGGTTGTGGGCAATATCGCCACGGCTGAGGCGGCGTCAAGACTTGTTGATGCTGGAGCGGATGCGCTTAAGGTGGGTATCGGCCCCGGTTCTATCTGCACTACAAGAGTGGTCGCCGGCGTGGGAGTGCCGCAGATATCCGCGATTTATGATGTGTCCAAAGCTATTGAAGGCTCAGGCGTTCCGGTCATAGCGGATGGTGGAATAAGGTATTCTGGGGATGTGGTTAAGGCTCTTGCTGCCGGCGCTGACACTGTGATGCTCGGCTCTATGTTCGCCGGTACGGACGAGGCCCCGGGAGACATTGTCGAGCATGGCTCTTCCAGATTCAAGACATATAGGGGAATGGGTTCCGTGGACGCCATGAAGGCGGGCTCCGGAGATAGGTATTTCCAGAATGGGGCGAAGAAACTCGTCCCTGAAGGGGTGGTCGCCAGCGTTCCATACAAAGGAAGCGTGTCTGATATCGTGTTTCAGATTATGGGTGGCTTGCGCTCAGGTATGGGTTATTGTGGCGCGGGGGATATCTCGCAGCTACATAAGGCCCGCTTCGTTCAGATAACTTCCAATGGCCTGGTAGAGAATCATCCGCACGATTTATCGATGATTGAATCTGCCCCTAACTATCATAAATGATGCAGAAAATACTCATTGTTGATTTTGGCTCCCAATACACTCAGCTGATAGCACGAAGAGTGCGGGAGATGCATGTATATTCGGAGATTGTACCGTTCAATGCATTCGCGCAATCTATGCTCGATGCAGATGTGATGGGCGTGATTTTGAGCGGTAGTCCTTGTTCTGTAAGGCAAGATGACGCTCCGTCCGTTGATTTGACCCACATCAGGGGCATTATCCCGTTATTGGGGATATGCTATGGTGCGCAGTACCTTGCGTCAGTGGAGGGCGGTGTCGTCCAGAAGTCGCTCACGCGCGAATACGGCAGGGCTGCTCTTAATGTAGTGTCTGTCGGAGACCCCTTGATGAAAGGACTTTGGTCGGACTCTACGGTATGGATGTCTCATGGAGACACGATTATATCAGTTCCCGACGGAGTTGAAGTGATTGCCTCAACGCAGGATGTCTCCGTAGCTGCTTTCAAGATAAAAGGGGAACGCACATGGGGGCTGCAGTTCCATCCGGAAGTCCATCATAGTGAACAGGGTGCAGTGCTGCTTCGCAACTTCGTCATGGGCGTGTGCGGATGTGGTGGCGACTGGACCCCGGAAAACTTTATCTCTCAGACTGTTAATGAACTTCGTGATACGATTGGAGACGATGAAGTGGTCATGGCTTTGTCCGGAGGCGTGGACTCCACTGTCGCGGCAATGCTACTTCATCGGGCCATAGGGGCGCGTCTGCATTGCATTTTCGTGGATTCGGGACTTATGCGTAAGGCGGAGACCGCGAAGGTTCTGAAGTCATACGACGGCATGGGTCTCAATGTGAGGGGAGTAGACGCTTCTGACAGATTTCTGAAGGATTTGTCGGGAGTGACGGACCCGGAACAGAAGCGCAAGATTATAGGCCGGGATTTCGTGGAGGTGTTCAGCGAGGAGGCTTCTGGGCTGGCAGGTGTCCGTTGGCTCGGACAGGGGACGATTTATCCTGATGTCGTGGAGTCTGCCAAGGTCAATGGTACGGCCACCATTATCAAGTCCCATCACAATGTCGGAGGCTTGCCGGAGAAAATGTCCCTTAAACTTGTCGAACCATTAAGGCTTCTTTTCAAAGATGAGGTTAGAAATGTCGGAGTGCAGCTCGGCATTGACCCTATGCTCATATGGAGGCATCCTTTCCCGGGTCCGGGGCTTGGAATCCGCATCGTGGGAGAGGTTACTCCGGAGAAAGTGCGTGTCCTTCAGGAAGTTGATGATATCTATATGTCCATTCTCCGCGAAGAGGGATGGTATGACAAGATATGGCAGGCAGGGGCTATACTGCTGCCTGTGAAGAGTGTGGGTGTGATGGGGGACGAGCGTACTTATGAGTGGTGCGTCGCTCTGCGAGCCGTTACCTCTGTGGATGGTATGACAGCAGATTGGGCGAGAATCCCCTATGAGATACTCGCCCGTCTGTCCAATGAGATTATTAATAAAGTCCGTGGCGTAAACCGTGTCGTCTACGACATATCTTCCAAACCGCCGGCAACCATTGAGTGGGAGTAATCCCGC
>CAZNDD010000108.1:0-2791 GCA_964571735.1 uncultured Muribaculaceae bacterium
GAAATTGCAATTCCGAACTTCGTGCGCAACTTTTGAAGTACTGCCATATTGTGTTGAATCTTTAGTTATAATCTGTGTGTAAACCGTTGCGAGCCATTAAACAGCAAACGGGCCACGAAGTTAGTAATTTTTACTCACTTGAGCAACGGCCCTATGAAGTTAACCGAATCAATCTTGACTTGAGAGTCATCCGCGGAGTATGCATAACTGTCAAATGGCTTGAGCAAAATTGAATTCCGTGCCCTGTCGTCAGAACGCATACCATAACCTTGCATCATACCGTCTTCGGAATAGAGTTTGACATACGCCTGTGTATAAATCTCAGACTTGTCCCTATCCCAGTAGAGCGTATCGGTCTCCATGGTCTCGCGCTTGATAAGATTGGAAATAATCACGCCTTCGGTAGCTTCCCAAAGTTCTCCAGAGGCATTTTTCCCCGCAGAAATATGTTTTGCATAACCTGCCGTTATGATAGTCTCCAACAGACCCTCGGGAGTGTATCCATACACTTCAAGCCCGTAGGGAAACAACTCGTAATCAAGCGTGTCAGTGTCGTATTTCAGCATGGCTTCCGCCTCTATACGCTGCTTTATCACCCCGTCTTCGGTACTTACTGCAAACATTTCGTTCACTATTTGTACCGGAGTCTGGGAGAGGTCTATACTGTCGGCTTCCTTGAGCTTGCCTTTGCCACAGGAAGACAAAGCGACAAGAGCAACCGCATAAAATACGGTTGCTCTCAGAGCTTTTATCTTGACTCTACGATTCAAGTTTACTGCTGGGTCTTGACGGTAGTCTCAGCGTGGAAACCACCGCAATTCACATTGTAGACATCACCTGCCTTGACGTCGTACATGAAGGCGTCGGCTGCGGTAGGATAGTACTGACGATACTGGGCAATCAACTTATTGGCATCGGCTGCGATGTTGCTGTCAGCGGCCTTTGCTCTCTCAAGATAATCCACTGCTACCCAATAAGGAGCGCGGACTGCTATCTCATTGCCTTCGCAACGCACACCGCCCCAGATAGTAGCAAGAAGCATATAAGCCTTACCCTTGAGTTCGTTGTTACTTGTAAGGGAAACGGCCTTGCGGGCAATGCCTTCAGCTTTGGCGGCACGGGATGACTTGTAGCAGTACACCGCAAGTTCGTAGCTGTATTCAGCATCCTCCTCAACACCGGACTCTTCGCTGGCTATGGCCTCCTCGAGATATTTGATAGCCGTATCCACTTCACCGCGCTGAGAATAAAGCTGATAGAGCATCTTAGCGGTTGCGGGTGAAGGATTAGAGTTGTAGACAACAGTAGAAGCTTTGACAAAAAGGTCATTATCAAGGCAATCCTCTGCAGAAGACATGATTCTCATCACCTTGGTGGCAAACTCCACATCATCGGGATTGGCATCGAAACGAGGGCCATAGAGGTCGATAATCTTGTCGCACTCGGCAAGTTTGCTGGATACAAAGAGGTTCTCGAGATCATCACGGACCTTGTCGTTGCTCTCGCGCTCGGTATCGTTCTTGGGAGTAGCCTGGGCAAGCAAATCTGAGTTGCGCTCATAGACCTCGATTACTTCTTCCTCACCTATGCGTCCCACTTTGCAAAGTGAGATGGCAGCATTGAGGTTAAAAAGATAGAGGTTTGCCTTGGTGGCTGCGCCATTGGCTTCGATGATTGAATTAAGCTCATTATAAAGCCTCATATCATCATCCTTGAGATAGTTACAGAGGTCAAGACCCTTGTTGTTGCGAGCTGTGACAGCATAACGGGGATAGTTCTCAATACGCACGTCATGGATCATCATCAAAGAATCCACGAGCTGCTGCTTGTAGATAGGGTTGTTGCCGTTTTTGCTGATGAGCTTACGCACAAGGAAAGTACCGTCCACGAGCATGGTCTGGTTAGCCGTAGGAGGGCAAACCTTGAAAGCCTCACGCCAGTTACGGGTAGCATCGTCGTAGCTCTTCTGTTTGTAATACTCTTTGTAGTAAGACAGATAGCGCTTGCAATTGGTGCTGTCCGGTCCATACTTGCTTTGTGCAGAAAGCTGTGTTGCATTCATCGAAAATGCCAACACAGCGAGGGCTGCAATGAGGATACTGCTTTGCTTTTTCATATTGTTATTTTTGTATTTATTATTCGTAACGACGCTGCTGGAACCATATATCAAACAGATTGATACCAAAAGAGAAATTAATGTATGTTTCCTCTATGAGATTATCCTTGAGCGAACCTCTCTTACCCAAATCCATGCCGAGGGTAAGACCATTGCTCCAACGGAATACCGGAAGCGTAGCCCCTAAAGTGATACCGCGTGAATAGATGTCGTGTCCGGCTACGCTGAAATACTCCTTATTGTAATAAACTCCAGCCCTATAGGCTATGAGTTTGTGATAGTAGCGTATGTCAGAGGGATTTGGAATATACTCGACACCTGCCCTTACAGACTGCGCCACAGTGTTTCTGAAATCTCCGCCCAACGCATCCACGGCAAATCCGCTCACTTTGTCAAATCCGCTCCCACTCCAATCGGATCTGGTATAGTCAAATGAAGCACGGAATTTATTGCCGTAAGCAAGGCTGAAACCTATTCCCGCCTCACCTGCAAAATACACATTAGAAGTAGTAACTCCGAGAGTATCAATATAAGTGTCAGTATGTTCTCCAATCACTGAACTCTGTTCTATGTAACCGTGCAAATTACTCTTGAGCGTATACACTGCACCGATTCCGAGCGTGAGTTTGTCACCTATAGGCTGCTCATACTGTAACCCGAACTTCGCCGAAGCTG
>CAZNDD010000109.1:0-2780 GCA_964571735.1 uncultured Muribaculaceae bacterium
TAAGCCGTCAGGATTTATTTCTGAAATTTGCCATGCCGGATTTTCGGGGCAGTTTAGCGGTGCGGTACATACCGATGAGAAAAGGGCTGGAAATACGAGACATAAATCCTGACAGTTTCCGGAATCAGACTTTCTTATTGCGGGCAGGCGGGCGGACGACGAGGGTGCATTGACGGAGGAGGTCAGTGCAGATGTAGCCGTCGGATTCAAGCATGGAGACAAGTGCCGACACCTCAAGGAACGGAAGGGCAAGACGCCCCGCCAAATCTTCAATGGAAATACCCCTATGCGCTCTGACACAAGAGGCCACGGCAATTAGACTGTCCACCTTTTCGGGCGCAAGGCGCGAGGCGTACTCGGAACGGAGCAGGTCTTCGAGTTTGGGCGGAGACTTGAAATCCGGAGTCCCGAGACCGAGTTCGCGAATGAGCAGGGAAAGGTCGGTGATGGGTTCGGCTATCTTCTCCGCTATCAGTGCGTTGCATCCTTGGGAACGGAGGTCGTCCGCACGCCCTGGAAGGGCGAATACTTCCCTGCCGTAAGAGAAGGCATAGCGGGCGGTAATGAGGCTTCCGCCTTTGATTTTGGATTCCACCACTATGGAGTGGGAGGAAAGTCCCGCGATGATGCGGTTGCGCCGAAGGAAGGTGGCGCGTTCGGGACCGGTCCCGGGCGGAAAGTCAGTCACAAGGGCAGAGCTTTCGGACGAAGCTATCTGATTGGCAATGGGGATGTTCCCTTTGGGATAGATGGAGTCCGGTCCGGTGGGGATGACGGCGACGGTCGGAAGCCCGGCCTCAAGGGCGGCTGTGTGCGCCGTGGCGTCCACCCCGTAGGCAAGCCCGCTGACTATGCAGGGGTTGACCGGGGCGTCGGCGAGGGCGAAGACGATACGACGGCACCATTCCCTGCCGTACGGAGTGATGTCCCGCGTGCCTACGATTGTGATGAGCGGACGGGCGGAGAAGATTTCCGAGGGGCGGGAGGAGCTGCGGTAATAAAGCCCAAGAGGGGCGTCGGGGCAGAGGGCGAGGGCTTGAGGGTAGTCTTCCTCGCCGAAGGCGATGAAGCCGACCCCAAGCCCGGCGAGCTGTTCCAGCTCGCGCAGGCTCTCTTCGAGAGCCTGCCCGCCCACTGCCTCGCGATACCGCGAAAACGGACCGAGCAATTCGTCCTTTTCTTTTTCACTCAGGGAAAACACGCCCTCGACGCCATCGAGAGCCTCTACGATGCGATGCGCAATCTTCGGCTTATATCCGAAAGCGCGTCCGAGCGTGCAGGCGCACGCCCTCTTGTACAGAAGAGAAGAGTCCATAGTCTTTGATTTTATATTTACCTATATTACAAATCATTACAAACGTTCAGGTTAAGGTTTTCAAATCCGTCCTACAGATCCGAAACAGAAAGGGCTCTATTTCAGGACGTTGTTTAAAATCATCCGCCACAAACGGTCATGCTGGATTCTTGAAATAGGTTCAATCTTCCGCCAGCACGGACCACCAACGGTAATAATCGGGAAGGCAGTAAATTCAAACAACCGCCGACCCCTGTCTAAAAAAACAACGAGGCGACTCCACCAGCAGTAACACTCCAGAGAACCCGCCTCGACAACTTTCTTAGATAATCAGCATCGCGTCACCATAAGGTCCAAAGCGATACCCTTCTTCAAGAGCCACCCTATAGGCGTTCATCACCTTCTCATAACCTCCGAAAGCAGCCACGCACATAAGCATAGTGGACTCCGGACGATGGAAGTTGCTCACTATGGCATCGGGAATCGAGAAAGGATAAGGCGGGAATATGAACTTGTTGGTCCACATATCGTTATCCTTGATCTCGTGCTTGGTAGTCACATAAGTTTCAAGTGCCCTAATAACTGTCACGCCCACCGCCACAATCTTGTGTCCGGCACGCTTGGTGGCATTGATTTTTTCCGCAGCCTCCTTCGTGATAATCATACGCTCTCCCTCCATCTTATGCTTGGAAAGATCCTCGACATCGACCTCACGGAAATAGCCGAGCCCCATGTGCACGGTAATGAAAGTCTTCTCGATATCCTTGAGAATCATCCTATTGAAGAGCTCGCGAGAGAAATGCAGACCAGCTGCCGGAGCAGACACCGCACCCTCGTTGGCTGCGAAAATGGTCTGGAAATTCTCCTCGTCATTCTCATCGGTCTCCTCCTTAACCCACTCTGGGACAGGGGTATGTCCGAGAGCAAAGAGTTCCCGACGAAAATCCTCATACGGTCCATCATAGAGGAAACGGAGCGTACGCCCGCGCGAAGTGGTATTGTCAATCACCTCCGCGACCATCGAATCATCCTCTCCGAAATAGAGCTTGTTACCTATACGGATCTTGCGGGCAGGTTCGACAATAACATCCCAAAGCCTCTGTTCCTGAGAGAGTTCGCGAAGCAGAAACACCACGATATCCGCTTCCGTCTTCTCTTTCTTACCATACAATTTCGCAGGGAGGACCTTGGTATCGTTGAGCACGAAATTATCCCCCTTGCCAAAATAATCTATGATATTCTTGAACTGCTTGTGTTCGATTTCCCCCGTATCCTTATGGAGTACCATGAGACGGCATTCGTCTCTCCAGCGTGTAGGTTCCGTCGCTATTTTCTCCTGAGGGAGATCAAAATCAAATTGAGAAAGCTTCATGTCTTTTGCGTATAATTTGAAGCTGCTTGGATATGTTACAAATCGAAACAGCTTTCTATATACGGCAATACCTCACAAAAAGTTTCACTCTTCTTCACGAAAATTCCAAATCCC
>CAZNDD010000110.1:0-2690 GCA_964571735.1 uncultured Muribaculaceae bacterium
CCCCGCGGAGAATTCCTATCGTGCGAACCTCAAGGCCAAGAAGGCTATTATCGCTGAGATCAGCGCCTACACATCTGTCAGCCCCGAGGCTGACGCTAAGGCGAGGGAGGATTTTGCAGAGCGTTTCCGTGCCATCGGCTTCGTGCCTTTCAAGGAAAAGGATGCCATAAGCAAGGCTTACAAGGACGCTATGGATGCCGCTTTCCCTCGTAGTGGCAGGAGAAAGGAGCAGCCTTCACGCCGCTCTGAACTCATCAAGCGTTACAATACTGTCAAACAGGACATTGCAACTTACGAAAACAATATCGGATTCTTCTCAGCATCAAAGAATTCAGAGGCGCTTGTCAGCAAGTTCCGCGAGCGGATCGAGAGCGCGAAGCAGGAGTTGAAGGACATTGAGGCACAGATCCGCAACGAAGAATCGGAACAAAACTAACGAATGGATAAGAATACAATTATAGGGTTTATCCTGATGGCCGCAGTGCTGTTGGGATTCACTTTTTGGCAGAACAAGCAAGCACAGGAACAGTACGCGATACAGATGCAGCAGGATTCGCTCGCGCGTGCGAATGCTTTGGAAATGGCTGCATTGGCGGCGCAGGAGTCGCTTGACGAGACATCTACCGCGACTTCGGCACAATCTCCCAAGGTCCATATATATAAGGACGCGCTTTTGGACGATGCCCGTGTCGCGGAGGGGAGTATAGTCACACTTGCCAACGACAAGTTTGAACTCGCTTTCAATACCAAGGGCGCACAGCTCTGGAGCGCCAAGCTTCTGGATTATAGCTCATACGGCGGGTCTGACCTGTACTTCTTTAAGGAAGGAGGCAACTCGTACAATGTAAGCGCTTATGTGGGAGAGCAGATTCGCACTGCTGATTTCACTTTTGATGTAGCTGAGAAGACAGACAGCAGCATAGTATTCCGTCTTCCTTTTGAGAATGGCGGCTATATCGAGCAGAAGTACACTATCGCGCCCGGGTCCTACACCGTGGGTAGCCGTATGGCTTTCGTTGGGCTTGACATCCCGCGCAATGTGGGTGCGGTGGACATGGATTTCTCCACCATGGTTCCCCGTCTTGAGAAGGGCTACAAGAATGAATCACAGTACTCCAAACTCGACTATTATTTTGACGGCGACAAGAAGATTTCCGAAATCGGAAAGGGGCGCAACGCTGACAAGAAGATATCTTCGCGCATGGAGTGGTTCGCATTCCAGCAGCAGTTCTTCTCGATGATTGTGCGTGCTCCTCAGGACTTTGATTCAGGTCTGTTGAGTATCGCTTTCCAGGGCGACGGCAATGAGAACCTGATGGAGTGCAAAGCTTCTATGAGAGTGGACATTGATCCCCGTGGTGAGGTGGTCATTCCTCTCGAGTACTATATCGGTCCCAACCACTACAATACACTCAAGAGTTTCGGTCACTCATACGAGAAGATTATCCCTCTCGGCGGTTCGCTTGTCGGTTGGTTTACCCGTTACTTCATCATTCCGATGTTCGACTTCCTGCACCGCTTCATATCTTCATTCGGTCTTATCATCTTGATAATGACCCTTGTGATCAAACTTGTGGTGCTCCCTCTCACATATAAGTCCTTTGCTTCGTCAGCCAAGATGGCGGCCCTCAGGCCTTATATTGAGGATATTAACAAGAAGTATCCCCGCGAAGAGGATATGATGAAGAAGCAGCAGGCGACTATGGACCTCTATAAGAGGGCGGGGGTCAATACCCTCGGAGGATGTCTGCCTACGCTACTTACTTTCCCTGTTTTGTGGGCGATGTTCCGCTTCTTCCCGGCATCCATTGAGCTTCGTCAGCAGAGTTTCCTCTGGGCGGATGACCTCAGTGCATACGACTCTATCGTTGACTTCGGTGTGCGCATTCCTTTGATTGGTGATCACCTCAGTCTGTTTGCACTTCTTATGGCTGTGGTCATGTGGTTGTACAGTAAGCTGACAATGTCCCAGCAGACCGCGTCCAACGATCCAAGCGCCAAGTCCATGCAGTTTATGAGCGTGTGGATGATGCCTATCATGATGTTCTTCATCTGTAACAATCTCTCTGCCGGTTTGAGCTATTATTATCTGCTGTCTCAGTTGATAGCCATTCTTGAGACCGTGATTATCCGCAAGTGGTGTGTCAAGCCCGAGGCGGTGAGAGCCAAGGTGGAGGCATCCAAGGGCAAACCGCTTCCCAAGAGCAAATGGCAGCAGCGTCTTGAAGAGGCGCAGAAGCTTCAGGAGCAGCAGATGAAGGCTCAGCGTAGGCGCTAACATTTTAGTTTTATTGCTTGTATATAAATGAAAAGTCAGAGTACATATAGTTCGGGTACCTCGCTTCTCAAGGCGCAGGTGCAGGGGCTTCTCGGCTCGTCATTACAGCTTTCTTTTGCGGGGCTGCCGGAGAAAAAGGCGTATGCTTTGTGGACTTCGGTATCATCCGAACTTGCTGCCATTGACAAGGTGTTCAACGCAGGCAGGGCGGATAGTGAAGTCTATCTGATAAATGAGTCCAAGGTGGATGTAGAGACAAGCGATACTATCAAAGATGCACTCAATCTGAACGAGAATTATCTCATACTCAGCAAAGGGTATTTCGATGTGCATCTCGGAGGCGAGAATCTTGATTTCAGGGCATTTGCCAAGGCTTATACACTTGAACGTATCGCCGCTCTTATGAAGAAGG
>CAZNDD010000111.1:0-2661 GCA_964571735.1 uncultured Muribaculaceae bacterium
ATTGATTTTATCTATTTTTCAGTGGAGCGCAAAGATAGCAAAATAATCGCTAATCGTCAAAGCGAATTCCGTATTTCAATGAGGGCCTCCCTTATGGACTTCAGAGACTCCACCGCCTTGCGTCTCCGTTCCACGAGTGAAGCGTCGTCCGCAAACTGCTTTGAAGCACCTTCTATGGTCAAACCCTTGTCTTTGAGAAGATACTGCACATTGCGCAGAACTTCCAAATCTTCCGGAGAATAAAGTCTGTTGCCCTTGGCATTGCGCTTTGGGGAAAGCTGCTCCGGGAACGAGTTAGTCCAATAGCGGATACACGACACGCTCTCTCCAAGTAAAGCGGCAACTTCGCCGATAGTGTAAATCATCTTGTCCATAAGACCGGGAAATTAGAAGATGTTCGGATTTTTCCTGAATTGATTGAAACAGATTCTCAATCCATTGACTGACGGGTATTCGTTGCCACATAGAGCATATCGGTATACTCTTGAGGCGATACGGAGGCGAATATATACCCCATGGGGTCAAGATGCTTCCCGTCAAACAGCACCTCATAATGCAGATGCGGGGCAAACGAAGTTCCGCTCATACCGACTTCAGCAATCTTCTGCCCCCGGCGGACCTGCGCCCCCTGCTTTACATTCATTGTAGAAAGATGACAATAACGGGTGACATATCCCCCCTGGTGCGTTATCGTTATGCTGTTGCCGTTACCCTTGTTGGATTTCTCCACAACAGAAACCTTACCGTCGGCTGAGGCATAGACAGGACTTCCCTGCGAAAGGATAAAATCAAGCCCGGAATGTTCCACATAAGCCTTGAGAAAGGGATTGTATCGGAGACCTGTCGAAGCCCCGATTTGGGAGAACGAAATGCCCCTGACAGGAAGATCCATGGGCGGCAATACGGTAGAAGGGGATGCCAGTCTCAAAATAGCCTTCTGAAAAGCATCCTCCACAGCAGGCAGTCCCGCATTGATCAGAGCGGCCTTATCTGCCGTATAAGCCAATATCATAGTCTCCGGAATGGTATCATTACCGCCAAGGAAAGACAGAGAATTAATGGGGTCAGCCGCTGGGACTTCCGATTGGAACACTTCCCTATAAACATTGGCATCCTTATATTGGATGCCGGCAATACCGCCTTCGAGAAGTTTCTGCTGTTCCACAAGCCCGGGATAGAGTTTCTCATACATTTTATTCTCACGCTTGAGACGGCCTTCCACCTCGGTATTGACAAAAAGCGCAAATATCAGATACAGCACCACCGTCACAATCAAACCGACAAGTGCTATTGTCAAGGCAAATCGGAGAACCCGTTGCCAAGGCTTGTCGGACTCCCTGAAACTGAAATCGGCACCGAAACTATACCTATGGTCATTTCCTGCCATATCACTTAGAAACAGAAGATGAT
Organism: uncultured Muribaculaceae bacterium; assembly: GCA_964571735.1. GTDB lineage: Bacteria > Bacteroidota > Bacteroidia > Bacteroidales > UBA932 > Cryptobacteroides. The sequence goes on from CAZNDD010000111.1 coordinate 1,411, forward strand.
ACGCTATTCACCATCGAAGCATATTCCTCAGGCTTGATGTTGAAATCGAGATATGTATTGGGATTGACCGATTTGGTCCTGTATAAAACTTCATAGTGCAGGTGCGGACCGGTAGACTTGCCGGTGTTGCCCACCGAACCAATCATCTCACCGCGCACCACTTTCTGACCCTTGACCACATCTATGGAATTGAGATGAGCATAGCGGGTTTTGTAGCCGAACCCGTGATTAACTACAATCTCGTTGCCGTAGCCAAAGAACTGATACTTGACCTTCTCCACCACACCGTCACCTGTAGCATACACGGGAGTACCCAGCGCTGTAGCTATATCTATGCCGTCATGGAACGCCTGCCTGCCGCGATAAACGGGGTCATTTCTCCGCCCATAAGAACTCGAGACACGATATTTACCCTTGATGGGGAGAATGGGACAGACTGCCGGCACACAAGAAAGCATATCGCCCGCCTGCTTGGAGACCAGAGAAACTTCATCCAGGGCATTGCTCTGGACATAAGACCTTTTGGTCATCACATCCATACGACGTGCAGTGGCTTTCAAGAGTTCAGAGCCGCCGAGTTCATCAAGATAGGCATAGCGGTTGACACCGCCGAATCCTGCATTCTTGACTTCCTCAGGGATTTCTTCAAGTCCGAAAATAGAGCGATAGACATCGTCATCCCGCTGCTCCACATCGTTAAGTGCAGCTTCTGCGACATCCAGTTCGTGATCCATAAGTTCAAAACGGGCCTGCCATTCGGCATTGACCTTCTTGAGATGAGCAGTCTTGGGCAAATCAAAGCCGAAAAGCGAAGTATAAGCCCAGAAATTAACGAATACCACCACAGCCACACAAAGGATGAAAGCCCCAACTCTCAATAGTCTTACGAGTTTGGAATCCTTGTGTTTCTCGTACAGGAGGGTATCTTTGTTATAGATATAGCTGCTGAATTTCGGCATCTCGCAAATGTAGTAATTTATTTGGAAACAAGCCGTTTTATCTCAGACATGGACGTACCCTGCAGAGCCTTCCAACTGCCGGGATCTCTGAATCCACGCAAGAAATCTTTGACCTCCATACGCTTTTTACCCGCAAGCTGGATCTCCTGGAGTTCAAGCCAGCAATCGATCGCTGCAATCTTCAGATATGTCTTGCCGTCGCTTTCGATGGTTCCGACAGGAGCATCGCAGGCCTCTCCCACGACAGACCTGAAAATCTTGAGCTGCTTGGGTGCAGAATCCTCACCCTGCG
>CAZNDD010000112.1:0-2644 GCA_964571735.1 uncultured Muribaculaceae bacterium
CACACCGCCCATTCGAGCGCGGAAGAGGCACAGGCCAAGACAGAGCAGATGGTCGGCGTATATGCCGATTTCGCACGCAATGTGATGGCGATGCCTGTAATCGTGGGACATAAGAGCCCCAACGAGAGATTCGCAGGAGCCCTTGACACCCTCACCATCGAGGCGATGATGCAGGATGGCAAGGCACTTCAGGCAGGCACTTCACACTTCCTCGGGCAGAATTTCGCAAAGTCGTTTGACGTGCAGTACGCAGACAAGGACGGAAGTCTCCAGTATGTCTGGGCGACTTCATGGGGAGTAAGTACCCGTCTGATGGGCGCACTTATCATGGCGCACGGAGATGACAACGGTCTCGTATTGCCTCCTTCGCTCGCACCTATCCAGGTCGTAATGGTCCCGATCTACAAGACCGACGAGGAGAGAAGCCGCGTGCTGGAGCAGTTCGAGAACATCAAGAAAGGACTTGAGGCAAAGGGGCATAGCGTCGAAATAGACGACAGGGACACACTCCGCCCCGGATTCAAATTCGCAGAATGGGAGCTGAAAGGCGTGCCCGTGCGTATCGCCATGGGCGCACGCGATTTGGAGAATGGCAGCATAGAAGTAGCTCGCCGCGACACGCTTGAAAAAGAGACTCTTCCCATCGAAGGCATCGCAGAGCATGTAGACAGCCTGCTCGATGACATTCAGAAGGGCATCTACGAGAAGGCACTCAGTTTCAGAGACGCCAACATACGTAAATGTGACTCTTGGGAAGAATTCAAGCAGGAGATTACCAAGGGTGGATTCCTACTCTGTCACTGGGACGGCACAGCTGAGACTGAACAGAAAATCAAGGACGAGACCAAGGCAACGATACGCTGTATCCCTGTAGACAGCTGCGTCTGCGAGGAAGAGGGAGTGGATATATACTCCGGTAAGCCTTCGCACCGCAGGGTCGTGTTTGCCATTGCATACTAAGATATGACGATGAATTACAAATATTGTTTCGCTCTTGTCGCAGCTCTTATGCTCGGCTCCACAATAGCAGTCTCCGCACAGGATGCCGTCAAGAAGGCGGCTGAAGATGCAGCGGAAGCAATCGCTTCCGCCCCCATCGAAGACGCCGCACCCGTGAAGCCCACATATTGGACCAATTCCGTGTCCCTCAGTCTTGGACTGAACAACACGAAACTCGACAACTGGGCTGCCGGAGGATTCAATACCGCCAACTTGTCGACAGCGATTGACGCCAAAGCGAACTACGCCAAGGAACTGATGAGTTGGAACAACCGACTCCAGCTCAACTACGGATTCCTCTACTCCAGCGACAAGGAGGGAGTACTGCAGAAGAGCAACGACCAGATTTATCTTGAGAGCAAATGGGCTTACAAAACAGCCGCAGAGTCGAACTTGGGATACACTGCCTCATTCGATTTCCGTAGCCAGTTCACAGACACGCCAGACCCCAAAGGTTATACTCAGCAAGATGACAAATGGATAGCTGGAGAAACAGTGTCAGGCTTCATCTCCCCTGCTTATACCAATATCGCACTCGGTATCCAGTGGGTTCCCAACAAGTGGTTTGACGTGAACATAGCTCCCCTTACCGGAGGCTTCACCATCGTTACCAATCCTTCATTGAGAGCCCGTTACGGTATGAAGGTTCTATCCTATGCCGAAGACGGTGAAACTCCTCTTGAGTACAAGAGCGCCCTCTTCCAATTCGGTGCGCAGGTCAAGGTGAACGCCAAGTTCTCGCTCAATGACATATTCACCATAGAGACACAAGCTACGGTCTTCACGGATTACCTTTCGGAACCATATTTCCGTATCAACTGGGACAACGCCATCAACTGGCAGCTTTCCAAGCTCATCAACCTCTCGTTCAAGACATGGATGATCAACGACCCCAATGTTATGGTAGAAAGGACCAGGGTCGAGAATGGTGAAGAAGTCAAATTCAACGAGAAGAGAGGCTGGCAGTTCAAGGAGTTCATGAGTTTCTCCTTCACTTATACAATCGCAAACAAGAAGTGAGAATCCTGCTTGCAGTCAGCGGAGGTATAGACTCTATGTATATGGCTGAAAGGGCACTGTCTGACGGTGCCCTTTTCGCTTCATGGGCAAAGGACTTGGAGTTTGCCGTAGCAAACTGCAATTTCCACCTCAGAGACGAAGAATCCGATGGTGACACAGCATTTGTCAGGGAATGGTGCACTGAAAGACATGTAGCGTTGTTTATCAAGGATTTCAACACTCTCGCTTATGCCAAAGAGCACGGAGTCTCGGTAGAGATGGCAGCAAGAGAGCTCAGATACGGCTGGTTCGCAAGCCTGTGTAAGGACGAAGGCTTCGATGCCGTGGCAGTGGCACATAATGCTGACGACAACGCAGAAACCTTGATACTTAACTTATTGAGAGGTTGCGGAACCAACGGACTGCGGGGAATGAGCAAGGACAGCGGGGAGTTTCCATCGCGCATACTCCGCCCGCTTCTTGAGACTTCGCGCAAGGAGATTTCCGACTGGATGCTACAGGGAGGCAAAAAATGGAGAGAAGACAGCAGCAACCAGGAAACCATATTCAAGCGCAACAAACTCCGCCATCTCGTGCTCCCCGTATTCGAGCAGATCAACCCCTCATACCTCAAGACTTTGTCCGC
>CAZNDD010000113.1:0-2627 GCA_964571735.1 uncultured Muribaculaceae bacterium
CTTGTGCGACACCACTTCGTGGATATAGGTCTTGTCAATCTCGCTTTCGTTGGGGACATGGGGAAGGTAAATGCAAACCGTACCGGTCTTCGGCTCGAACCAGCCAAAGACGGTCTCACCGCTTTCAATCGCTTTGCGTGCCTGCTTATTGGAGACTTCATCAATGGAGCTTATGGCGTTCACCTTTACGCCTATGCGGGCTTCACACTCCTTGGCGCGGGCTGTTCCGCCTGCTCGGTAGATTGTTCTTCCTGTTCAGCAGGGGTCTCGGCTTGCTCGGCTACCCGTTCTGAACCTTCCGCATCGCTTTGTACAGGAGTGCCAACTTGCCCTCCTTCACCAGATTGTCCTGCTGTTGACTCTGTTGCTGTTCCTGTTGACCTTCCTGTTGTGTCAAATGTCTTGATTCCATATTCGAGATTATTAAGAATATCTGTAAGGATCGCGGCTTGCCAAATGGTATCTATATGTGCAAACTCAGTCGCAGAGATTTTATAAGATTCTAATCGCAATGTGCGCGCAGGCTTCGGCATCAGCCAAGGCGTGGTGGTGGTTCGTAAGGTCATAGCCGCATGCCGCAGCCACGGTCTGAAGCTGGTGGTTGGGCAGTGTGTAGCCGAATGCCCGCCGCGACGCCGCCAGAGTATCTTGGAACTCATAGTCAGGATAATCCATCTGATAAACCCGGAATACGGATTTCAGGCAGTTCTCATCAAAGCGGGAATTGTGTGCGACAAGCGGCAAGCCCGCAATCTTCGGAGCTATTTTCTTCCAGACATGCGGGAATACCGGCGCATTATAGGTGTCCTCCTCGCAAAGCCCGTGCACGCGCCGGCAGAAGTATTGATAGTATTCGGGCTCCGGGCGAATGAGGCTGTAGAAAGAATCCACAATCTCCCCTCCCCGCACTATAACCACACCCACGCTACACACACTGCTCGGCTGCTCATTGGCAGTTTCGAAATCTATTGCTGCAAAATCTCTCATATACACTATCTAAATCCCGTCACTCACGACTAAATCTTTCACTTTTTTACCGCCGTAAAACTTACGCCTGTGGCAAATTTGAAAACTAAATCACCAACGCATACCGACTGCCCCATCGACTCTCTTTGACACCATGGCTGTCACTGAAGAACCGCGTCGATTATCGGATATATTTCAGATTCGGTTTTGTAAGGATGAATGTGGAAGTATTTGTTTCCGGACAGCATGGCGGATAGCCTTGTGCGAGTTTCATCATAGAAGATATGGACTGGAATGCCGTAAGCTTCCGCAAAGCCAAGTTCATAGCCCACGCCCAAAGAGGTCGTACTGCATTCGGCGATAACGATGTCAGACTCTTTCAGCCAGGCGGTATCCTGCTCATAGATAGCCACATCGCTATCCTCAACTTTACTCAAGGACAAATCCCCGACATGCTCGGTCAGAACGATATTGTCCCGCTTGATATGCTCAATTACACGCTTATACATGTCAGCATCGGCACGCCCGCCCCGGATAGACCCGGCGAAATATACTTTCTTCATTTTCTTGATAGTTTCCGCAAAGATATGGGATAATTTGGAGTTTTCGAAGACACACATAGAGCATGACACGAAATCAAAAAAATACAGAAAATGACAACCATCAAAGCAAGACAACACTATGCGCCCACACTAGGCCACGAGGATAATATCAGCACTGAAGAACACCTGCTATCACATTTCATGCAAGGTATTATACAACAGTTACAACAACTCGACAAAACCCGCACCTCCGAGACCTACGCAGCCACACTATCTAGTTTCATGAAATTCAGAGGAGGGCAAGACATCTCCTTACGCAAAATAGACGGAAACATCATGATGCTCTACGAAGCATGGCTCAAAGGCAAAGGCTTATGCCTCAACACTGTTTCATTTTATATGCGAATACTTCGCGCCACTTACAACCGCGCAGCAGAACAAGAATTAACCGAGCAAAGGCACCCTTTCAGGCATGTATACACCGGTATAGGGAAAACCACAAAACGAGCACTCCCGCTGAAAGACATCAAACGAATCAAGGAACTTGACTTAAAAGCAAAACCGCATCTGGACTATGCAAGAGACATGTTCCTCTTCTCATTTTATACCCGTGGAATGTCATTCATAGATATGGCCTACTTAAAAAAATCAGATTTAAAGAACGGTATTATCACATACCGAAGAAGAAAAACCGGGCAACAGCTCTCCGTCAAGTGGGAAGAGTGCATGGAAGACATCATCACCAAATATGGCGAGAATGCGTCCACCCGATATCTCCTACCAATAATCAACAAGCCCCGTTCCGATACTCGGACGCAATACAAGAATGCTATCTGCCGAATCAATGTAGCACTGAAAGAAGTTGCAAATCTCGCAGGACTACATATCCCGCTAACCATGCATGTAGCACGTCACTGCTGGGCAAGCGCGGCCAAGAGTAAGAACATCCCCATTTCAGTCATCAGCGAGGGGATGGGACACGACTCAGAAGAGACCACACGCATTTATCTCGCATCTCTCGACACAAATATAGTCGACCGGGCAAACAGCCTCATTCTAAAAGATTTGTAGCCCAGAAACAACACAACGAGCTAAAGTAAATCTCTTGGTAAGAGATAT
>CAZNDD010000114.1:0-2324 GCA_964571735.1 uncultured Muribaculaceae bacterium
AGCGATAATAGCCTTCTTGGCCTTGAGGTTCGCACGATAGGAATTCTCCGCGGGGCCATTCTTGTCACGCTCCGTAAAGAAAGCATCGCAAGCTGCGCGGAATCTCTTCCACAAGTCGTCGGATTTACCACGGGCCACAGGACCGATTTCCTTCCATTGCTTCTGCAAGGCAATCAACTTGTCTGCAGTCTCTTTCCATGCGGTGCTATCCTTGAGTTCCTCAGCCTGAGCGATCAGTGCTTCCTTGGCAGCAAGATTAGCCTTCATATCGGCCTTGATACCGCTGAAATACTCTTTCTTCCTCTCGAAGAAATGATTGCATGCAGCACGGAAACGCTCATATATCTTCTGATTCTCCTTGCGGGGAGCAAAGCCAATCTGCTTCCACTCCTCCTGGAGTTTTTCCATATCTTTGGTAAGGGATGCCCATGCACTGCCATCCTTTATATCTTGAGCTGCAGCGATGGCTTCAGCCTTCTCGCAAAGCAGTTCCTTAGCATGGAGGTTGTCCTCAAAACTGGCCTTGAGATTCTCGAAATACTCCTGATAACGCTTGTTAATCTTGGAAGTAGCGAGTTTGAAACGCTCCCAAATGGACTCACGATACTCCTTGGCAACGGGTCCCAGGTCCTTCCATTCCTCGTGGAGTTTCTGCAGGGCGTTGAAAGCCGAACGCACATCTTCTTCCTGAGCAAGCTGCTCCGCCTGTTCGCAAAGCACCTGCTTGGCCTCAAGATTCTTCTTGAAGTCAAGATCGCGCAATTCATGCTCCTGCTTGACAGCGTCGTAGAAACGCTCATTGAGGAACTGATAGGTATCGTTCAAATCCTTGAAATCGGCAGCCGGCACGGGGCCTATGTTTTTCCAACGGGTCTGAAGTTCACGGAGTTGGGGAAATGCAGCATCAAGGTTGTCAATCCCATCCACAAGGGCGCGAAGCTCTTCTACTATGGCTTTCTTTGCCACGAGGTTCTTCTCGCGTTGGGCATCCTGCTCCCTTATATATTCGGCACGCTCTTTCTTGAAGTCCGTGTAGACTTTCTTGAAATCGGCCTCCACGGAGGCGAATTTCTCCTCCACGGCCTCACCGGCGGCTTCCGCCTCGGCTTTAAGGTGAGCAAGCTGCTTGTAGAAAGCACCCTTGAGTGCCTCTACTTCCTTGCTACGTTCCATACGATCTTCCTGAACTCCAATCTGTCGGAGCGAAGTGATGAGCTCTTCTATTGAAAAGCGCTCGAATTCACCATTTGTCATATACGAAAAGATTTAGCTGATTCTCTATACGGCTCACCGCGAATCCCTCAAGAATCCCACAAAAGTAACAAGAATCCTCGGATTTTTCAAGTACTGCACCAAATCAGCGCCGAAAGAAAAAGTCAAAATAGAAGTGCAACACAAAAACAACGGAAAATCAGTATCTTTGCAACCGGTTTCAAGCACATTTTCACTATGCACATAGATATCATTTCAGCAGTTCCCGAGCTACTTGACAGCCCACTGTCACACAGTATCGTAGGACGGGCGAGATCCAAAGGTCTGGTAGAGATAGAAGTACACAACCTGCGCGAGTTCGGCATCGGATCCAGACGCAACATTGACGACTACTCCTACGGAGGGGACGCTGGTATGGTAATGATGGTGGAACCAGTATTCCGCATGATAGAGTCCCTTAAGAAAGAGCGGGATTATGATGAGGTCATCTATATGTCCCCCGACGGAGAGATTCTCGATCAGCCTATGGCAAACGAACTTTCACTGCGTGGCAACATTATCATCCTCTGCGGACACTACAAGGGCATAGACCACAGGATCAGGGAGCATCTCATCACGAAAGAGATTTCGGTGGGCGACTATGTTGTGAGCGGAGGCGAAATTCCCGCCGCACTGCTGGTAGACTCGCTGGTGCGCCTCATACCCGGGGCATTAACCGACGAGACTTCCGCATTGTCCGATTCGTTCCAGGACAATCTCCTCTCCCCTCCCGTCTACACCAGACCCGCCGATTTCAATGGTTGGAAAGTCCCCGACGTGCTTCTAAGCGGCAATCCCAAACTCATACGCGACTGGCAGGAAGAACAGGCCATCGCCCGCACCCGCGCCTTGAGGCCACATCTTTTGGAAAAATAGTTGCTTATAGAGGTTTTACCAACCCATTTGCATATTGCTCCGCAAATCTCAAGGCATTTACACAGGGTTTTGGACTTGAGCCATTATGCTCCCATACCTCTAACAATCCAACAATACGAAAAAAAATTAAGCCCCGCTTTCTCAGCGGGGCTTAATGATTAGTTAGTAGTGTATTACCTTTTAAGAAGGTTAATTAT
>CAZNDD010000115.1:0-2268 GCA_964571735.1 uncultured Muribaculaceae bacterium
ATGCCTCACAACGGATGCCGTCCCAAGGGTCGTCGTAAAGTTTAATTTTCAAGCATCTAAGAATTATGGCAAGATATACAGGTCCCAGGACCAAAATCGCCCGTAAATTCGGCGAACCCATCTATGGTGGAGACAAGTACTTCGAGAAGAGAAACTTCCCTCCGGGACAGCACGGACTCGCAGCCAAGCGTAAGAAGGCTAAGGAGTACGGCACTCAGCTCGGTGAGAAGCAGAAAGTGAAATACATGTACGGTGTGTTGGAGCGTCAGTTCCACAACACTTACCTCAAGGCTTCCCGTATGCCCGGCCAGAAGGGTGAGAACCTCCTTCTCCTCCTTGAGAGCCGTCTTGACAATGTCGTGTATCGTCTCGGCATTGCTCCTACGAGAGCCGCTGCCCGTCAGCTCGTCTGCCACGGACACATCACTCTCAACGGAAACAAGTGCACGATTCCTTCAGCACAGGTCAAGCCCGGTGACACAGTCGCTGTACGCGAGAGGTCAAAGAGCCTTGAAGTCATTACGGCAAGTGTTGCTACTCCCTCCAAGTACTCATGGCTCGATTTCGATGCCAAGACTTTGAGCGGTAAATTCCTCAATCTCCCTGCACGCACGGAGATTCCTGAGAACATCAACGAGCAGCTTATCGTCGATCTGTACTCCAAGTAATCCTTAACACCCAAGTCAAAGAATTATGGCAATCTTAGCATTTCAAAAACCTGACAAGGTGATAATGCTCGAAGGTACCCCTACCGTCGGCCGTTTCGAGTTCAGGCCTCTTGAACCCGGATATGGTCAGACCATAGGCAACGCCCTTCGCCGCATTCTACTCGCATCCTTGGAGGGTTTCGCTATCAGTCAGATACGTATCTCCGGGGTTTCCCAGGAGTTCCAGACCATTCCCGGCGTCATCGAAGGCATGCAGGATATCATCCTCAACCTCAAGAAAGTGCGCTTCAAGAGAATGGTTGACAGCGTAGACTCTGAGACAGCGAATATCGTCATCAGCGGTCAGTCAGAATTTACCGCAGAAGACATCTCCAAGGGATTGTCCTCTTTCGTGGTGTTGAATCCCGAGCAGCACATCTGCTCTCTTGAGCCTTCAGTCAAGCTCGAGATTTCCATTACCGTAACCAAGGGACGCGGTTTCGTGACAGCCGATGAGCTTCGCGACGACAATGTCCCCCTCGGTACCATCCCTGTGGATGCGATTTATACTCCTATCCGCAAGGTGAATTGGACGGTTGAGAATACCCGTGTCGAGCAGAAGACCGACTACGAGTGCCTCAAACTGGAAGTTGTCACCGATGGAAGCATTTCCCCCGATGAGGCCCTCCAGGAAGCAGCCAGCATCCTTATCTACCACTTTAAGCTCTTTACAGATGAGAAGAAGGTTGCAGTAGATAGCATTGTTGAGCCTGCAGGTAAGGAACTCGATGAGGAGAGCCTTAGCGTAAGACATCTCCTGATGACTAAGCTCTCTGATGTAGGTCTTTCCGTAAGGGCATACAACTGCCTCAAGGCTGCCGACATCGACACTTTTGCTGATCTCGTGTCCTACTCTCGTGCTGAGTTGATGCGCTTCCGCAACTTCGGACGCAAGTCTCTCAATGAGATTGACACTCTGGTAGAGCAGAACCACCTCTCATTCGGGATGGATGTCACCAAGTACAATATCGAACCCAAGAAAAAGAACGTATAAAAGATGAGACATAACAAATCTATCAATCATCTCGGACGTAAGGCTGGTCATCGCAAGGCTCTGCTCGCCAATCTCGCGGTATCGCTTATTATGCACAAGCGTATCACGACGACTGTCGCAAAGGCCAAAGCCCTCAAGTCTTATGTCGAGCCTCTGATCACCAAGTCCAAGGACGACAGCACACACTCTCGTCGTATGGTGTTCAGCTACCTCAAGAACAAGGAGGCTGTTACAGAACTCTTCCGCGTCATCGCTCCTGCAGTGGCAGACCGTCCGGGTGGATACACCCGCGTTCTCCACACCGGATTCCGTCAGGGTGACGGTGCAGAGATGGCTCTTATCGAGCTCGTGGACTTCAACGAGGCAGCACTTGCTTCAGCAAGCGCAAAACCTGCGAAGAAGACTACACGTCGCTCACGCAAGAGTGCAGCCGCCGAGGCACCTGCAGTGGAGGAAACTCCCGCAGTTGAGGCACCTGCAGCAGAGTAATATCAACTCTACATATATGAAAGGACGCTCCCTATCGGAGCGTCCTTTTTCCGTTTATATACAAAAGACGCAGTCCTT
>CAZNDD010000116.1:0-2242 GCA_964571735.1 uncultured Muribaculaceae bacterium
GGGAATTTCTCAGGGACCATGGACAATTCCTGCCAGTTTTCTACTCTGGTATACTCAATAACAGGCAGTCCGAGATTGAATCCAAGATAGAAGTTATCATTGAAGTTAAGGCCCATATTGAGGACGACATCGCTCTTATAGCCGACTGTGGACAATATGGAATTCTGTTTCAGCTCTGCAGGCACACCATGATCTCCCTTATCAGAAAGAATCTCCGAGCATCCGACATAGTTGTTACCTGTACCATAAGAACTTATCAAACCCAGTTTATATGCCATCGCGACATCCCAATAATTCGAATAGTCAGGATTATTGTAAAATGACGAAGAACCGAGCGCCGAAGGTGCTATACCCAAGCCCGTTGCAGCTGCCGCCATCTCCGCAAACTTGGAAGAAGATGAGTTGAAGCCAGAAGTGCGCATGAGGTTGTTATAATCGGCGGTAGAATTGACCACAAGGCCGAAAGTAACAGAACGCAAAGCACCTCCTTCATAGAAGCCAAAACGGCTGGTAAGGCCTATATTGGGAAGTTTGAAACGGGGATTAAGCGTGTATGAATCATTGCCATAAGCATCCATAGGTGAAGAAGCATATGCACTTTGCCCTACGGAAAGACTGAGCCCGGGAGTAATCGTAAACTGCGAGTAGCCTGCAACGGCAGAACCAGCGGGGTTGATGCCTATAGTACCGAGATCTCCGCCAACCGCCGTCACCGCAGACCCGAGAGCAAGAGATTTGGCACTGCCGATATAGTCATTCTGTGCAAATGTATAACCATCATACATCGACTGCGCAGAAAGAGCCGTCGCCGATGCGAGAGCAATAACGATTGCAAATGTCAATTTCCTCATAATCAAATGATTTTATTACCTTCTACCACCTCGAGACATGCTACTTCCACCACTGCTATGGGAAGAGCCGCCACCTGAGAAGCTGCCACCACTGCGAGAAGAACCCATAGAAGAACTGCCGCTCCTATATATGGAAGATTCACTGCTTCTACGATAGGTATCGCCGCGGGAGCTATCATAAGATGCAGAAGACGACCGTCTCGTTGCAGAATTGTCGTTGAAACTTTCAGAGAAACTCCGTGATGTAGTCTTGGCGCCGCGGGAGACGGTAGCGCGTCTCACACTGCCGGAAGACACCGCAGAACTGCCCGAGGACGATGAAGACGCGCGCAAATAGATGCCACTCGTAGCCGAGCCATTACGACGCGTATAGACAATATTGGACGGATGTCCATGCACGGGCGGACGATACGCCCAGTCATAATGATGATGGTGATAAGGATTGTAATAAGGATAGCCCCAATACCATGAATCATAATAGAATGGATCATACCACGAAGAGTACATCCCATATGGATAATATCCCCAGTAAAATGCGTCACGATACCACCAACGATAAGAAAGCGGAGCAAAAGTCCACCACGAAGACATGAATGGATCGAAATTATAGACATTGACCTGATTGGCAATAATTGTCAATGTGTCAGGGGCGTCGTTAAGCCCCTTGAGAGTTGCGTCATGCTTGAAGTCTTCCTCGCTCTTAGGCACAAAAGCAACTTCATCGGTCGCCTTATAATATATGCCGTCCTGGAAACGGCTTGCGTCAGAGTATTGGGACAAGGTCCCGCAGGCGGTGACGCCTACAAGCAGCGACATTGCAATAAGCGCTAAACTATGTCTCATATAAACCTCCTTTTATGTAAAATTCACTATATTTGCCCGCAAGTTTCGTACCTTACGATAAGGGCAAGCACAAGTTTAAGAATTTTCCGCGATATGGCAAAACAAATCACACCCCGTTCAGAGAACTATTCACAGTGGTACAACGATCTCGTGGTCAAAGCTGACCTCGCAGAACAGTCGGCAGTCAGAGGCTGCATGGTCATCAAACCATACGGATACGCCATCTGGGAGAAAATGCAGGCTGCGTTGGACGCTGCATTCAAGAAGACAGGGGTCAAAAACGCATATTTTCCCCTTTTCATCCCCAAATCTTTCTTTAGCCGCGAGGCCGAGCACGTAGCCGGTTTCGCCAAGGAATGCGCCGTCGTGACACACCACAGGCTGATGAACGACCCCAACGGAACAGGCGTTGTGGTGGATCCCGATGCTAAGCTCGAGGAAGAACTCATCGTACGCCCCACTTCGGAAACCATAATCTGGAGCACCTACAAGAACTGGATCAAGTCTTGGAGAGACCTGCCCATACTCTGCAACCAATGGTGCAATGT
>CAZNDD010000117.1:0-2206 GCA_964571735.1 uncultured Muribaculaceae bacterium
TCACGGCATACACGGGAGGAGCGGAGACCTCATTCTTGACTATATGACATTTCTTATAATACTCAAATGCCTTCATGTCCAGTTCCCTGCTATAGGCAACTTTCACCAACGCCTTGAGCAGATTCTCGACAGACTCGGATGGGGCGCTGCCAGTAATGCGCATATCCTCAAGCGTCACCTCTCCGCTCAAGTCAATTCCTTCGGAATTAAGCATTTTACGGAAATCCTCACCAGAGAAACCGGTCACTTTGCTAATTGCGAACATATCGGAGAGATAAGCACTCTCTCCTGGTCTTATGCCCTCGACCGAAGATGCTCCGCCCCTAAGTGCAAGACAGAAACGCACGCCATCGGTAGAAGTGTCTTTCTTGTATATGACTTTGATGTGATTTGAGAATGTCCACAATGCGCCGCCGGAGACCGGGTCCGTAGTCGAACCCGCAAGTTTCACGGAACGGGGAGTCTTAGTCTTGAGAACTTCACTGAATATGGGATAAGACTCCGCATATCCACCTCTGGAGAGTTTGTCAACATCCCAGTTCTCTCCTATATGGGCTTTGGCGAAGTTGTTGAAAAGCTCCATTTCCCGATTCAGACTAATCCTGCGGCGGGAAAAGAAGTTCTCAATGGTTTGGCGTGAAGCAAGATGAGTCCCGAAACGCGCTGCAGACACACATCGATCTACATAGAAAGCATTGCTCTTACCGGGAACGAGACCCGTAGCAGCAAGCCTGTCGAGGGATATGTTCTTCGCACGGATAAACTCCTGCTGGGTCACTTTGCCATTGACAATATCTCCAAGCACACGGCTCACACCGTTGATAGCTTCGGCATGCACACTGTCAGGCACGTGCACCTTAATGAACTCTGAGCCGTTGTCCATCCAGAACGGGATATCGTCGATGGTGAACTGGCGCGTAATGCGGTCCGTGACTATGTAGCCAAGTTCCCGCTCGAGCATTTCAGAAACCAAAGGCACCGGAGTACCTGCTTGTTCCCTACCGACCCGTACCTTGTTGATTTTAAACTCAAACGGTACATTATCGTCTTTGTTCCCGGGAGCCACGAAAGAGGCTTCCGATGTGGCTCTTGCAACGGGCTTCACTCTCGGAATCATCAGACTCAGGGTATGAAGGGATTCAACATATTCACCTGCAGATATGTCACCGCTTACAATTACCGTCTGCTCCCACATCGACAGGCTCATCAGGTCAGTTAGCACCAGAAGCACCGAGTCCCGCTTCGTCCGGGAAGTAATGTCCACGTCAGGGAATCTGAATACCCGCGCCGTACTGTCGTAAGCGACATAGCCGTCCTGAGTGTACGGGACACAACTGCGCGACAAAGTCTCAAACGGAGAGATATGCGGGAGTGACACGAGGGCATTGCGAGCACCGCTCACATCCTTTATCCCCTCCTGAACCAAGGCAAAGTCCGCACGCCCTTTGACTACAGGATTCTCCACGAGATAATACATAATCCCGTTGGGAAGCACCCCGGTAGACACCTCATCCGCTTGCTTCAGACGCGGAAGTCCCTGTGCTCCAAGTTTCAGCGGGCAGACAAGCAAGGCAGCCACCGCCAGATACCTGAAAACATTTCCGAAATTGGACTTATGGAACTTTCCGAACATTCAGAATCCGTTAACTAAACTATAATTTCGTAAAATACTCTATAGGATTGGTGCAAGTCTCGGCTTTTTCCACGCGGACAGACGGGAAAGCTTCTGAAAGCCGGTCCGCAAGCAAATCCACAGTACAAATCTCACTCTCATAGTGACCGAGTTCGAGGGTAAATACATCTCCACAGTCGAACCAGTCATGATAATGCATCTCTCCAGTAATGAAGCAGTCTATACCCTGCTCGCGGGCCTCTTCAAGAAGAAATGCACCCGCGCCGCCGCAGATGGCTACAGTGCTTATAGGATGCGACCTCACCCCACTGTGTCTGACACACTTGACGCCAAATCGTTCCGCAATCATAACTAACAGATCCGCCGGTTTCACCGGAGTCTCAAAACTTCCTTTTACACCGCAAGCACCGCCTTCAAGAGGCTTGAGAGCCGAGAGTTTGCCAAGGCCGAGACGACCGGCTATAGCCCAGTTGACTCCGCCCACGGCATTATCCAGGCTTGTATGGGCACTGTAGATAGAGATGTTCTCACGGATTGCCGTCCGTACACATCTCTGCTGCATGGTGGCTCCGG
>CAZNDD010000118.1:0-2203 GCA_964571735.1 uncultured Muribaculaceae bacterium
GAGCTGACGAATATTTTGCGAAAACCGAGTCTTCCAGCCTCCATTACGCGCCTGTCAACCTGTGAAACGGGACGAATTTCACCGCTTAGTCCCACTTCTCCCGCGAAACAATAGTCAGAAGGAATCGCGACATCAAAATTAGACGAAAGCACCGCACTTACCACTGCCATGTCGCAAGCTGGGTCCGCCACTTTCAGGCCGCCCGCCATATTGAGGAACACATCTTTGGCGCTGAGCTTGAATCCGGCACGCTTCTCAAGGACAGCAAGGAGCATATTGAGCCTGCGCACATCAAAACCCGTTGCGGAACGCTGAGCAGTGCCGTATGCCGCGCTTGACACAAGAGCCTGAACCTCAAAGAGAAACGGGCGCATCCCATCAAGCATCGCACAGATTGCCGCACCGCTGAGGCCTTGTTCGTGCATAGGAAGCAGCATCTCCGAAGGATTGGTCACTTCCCTCAACCCGTTGCCTGTCATCTCAAATACTGCGAGTTCCGATGTCGAACCGAAGCGGTTTTTGATGGAGCGGAGTATACGGTACGCGCCATGATTTTCGCCCTCAAACTGAAGGACCACATCCACGATATGCTCAAGGATTTTGGGTCCTGCGATGACGCCGTCTTTAGTGATGTGGCCGATGAGAATCACCGGGATGCCGCTTTCTTTGGTAAATCTGAGCAGGCGCGACGCCACTTCTTTGATTTGAGAGACAGAACCCGCAGCAGACTCGACCACTTCGCTGTACATGGTTTGTACGGAGTCCACTATCATGAGGTCGGGCTTTATTTCCTCCGCCTCGGCGATGATGTTTTCAAGCAGAGTCTCCGCATATATCAGGCAGTTGTCCATTGAGCCTCCGAGACGGGACGCCCGCATCTTGACCTGACGCTCGCTTTCTTCACCCGTTACATAGAGAGTCTTAAGCGAATCGCAACAAAGGGGTATCTGGAGAGAAAGTGTGGATTTGCCTATGCCGGGCTCACCTGCAATGAGGACGAGGGACCCCTTGACCATGCCGCCGCCGAGCAGCCTGTCCACTTCCGCGCTACCAATGCTGATACGCTGTTCTCCTGCGAAGTCCACTTCTTTGAGACTCACCGCCTTATGGCGAGAGTTAGGATTCGAGTTCTGACCGGTACCGCGAGTGGTGGATGCAGTTTGTCGCACGGGGGCTTCGACCATCGTGTTCCACTCTTTACATGCAGGGCATTGTCCCATCCACTTGGAGCTTTCGTTACCGCAGCTGGTGCAGTACCACAGAGTCTTGGCTTTAGGCATTGTATTTATTTCGATTAGTATCCATTACTTTGTTTTTCATAGCCGATTTTGATTACGCATTGCCGGCTTGATTCATCTATCAAACTGATTTCGGAGAACCTACTTTCACTTCAGTAGTATTCCATTATCGCGGAAGTTTAAACAATTCCATGTCGCTGAGTTTCCCATCTTCAATTTTGAAGCGAAGAGCTGTCCGGAGGACCTGCCAGCCTTGCAGTCCGCATGCACCAGGGTTGATGGTCATCATCTGATAGTGTTCGTCGTACATGACTTTCAGTATGTGCGAATGCCCGCAGACGAAAACCTGTGGCCTGAAACGTTCTATCAGCGCTCTCGCCCTTATGTCATAATGTCCCGGATATCCGCCGATATGAGTCATCAGCACGCTCATCCCTTCACAATCAAAGAACTGAAACCCAGGATATACGGCACGTATATCCTGGCCATCGCAGTTGCCATAGACTCCGACGACCGGCTTCCATTCGCTAATCTTTTTAGTAAAGTCTTCTCCCCCGCCCCAGTCTCCGGCATGCCAAATGACATCACAGCCCTCGAGAAACTCCTCGAAAGCCTTGTCCCAGACGCCGTGAGTGTCGCTTACAAGTCCGATGATCATAGTATCACAACCGCGCAGTTCAACATTTCATACGCAGTGCTTGTGAGATACCGCCTCCGACCGGCATTCAGTCTATTTCTCATCAAAACCTGTCGTAATCTCTGCGGGATTATACTTCATTATTGCAGCACAGAGAAGATAAATCCAGAATACCCCGGAGCAGGTGCAAATGGCAGCAAGTGCGACAATCAGCCTGATCACTGTCGAATCCGCACCAAAGTACTCTGCCAAACCACCGCACACCCCGAAAATCATCTTATCCTTGCGGCTTCTATAAAGTTTCTTTGTCATAATAGAATAGCTTATC
>CAZNDD010000119.1:0-2133 GCA_964571735.1 uncultured Muribaculaceae bacterium
GCCGGCAGATTAAACATTAGTCTACTTTGATGTCCTTATTGACATTCTTGCTGCCAATGAGCGCATAGAAGAGGATGTAGCAAAGCATCGCGACTACGAGCCAATAGGATGTCATATAAGAAGTTACACGACCGATATACTCCTGTATAAAAGGCATTACGCCACCGCCGACTACCATCATCATGAAAATGCCGGAAGCCTGCTCCGTATATTTGCCAAGTCCCTCAACTGCAAGGTTAAAAATGCAACCCCACATGACGGAAGTACAGAGTCCGCAGAGCACGAGGAAAAGAGCAGAGATAGGCACGCTCATCATAGAGAACTGTCCGTCCGCATAGCCGGGCATAGAAACTTTTATGGTTTCAGGCATAAATATAGCGAGCAGGATAAGGACGATAGCCACGCTGGCGACTATAGTCACCTGGACCTTGGAAGATACTTTGCCACTGATGGCAGAACTGCACAGACGACCAACAAGCATGAGCAACCAGTACATGGCAACAATAGCGCCTCCAATTGCGACACCATTGACACCAAGTCCGGCACCCTTGTCGGTAGCATCGGAGAGGTAGAAGTTGAGTTCTGCAGGGATACCGACCTCAAGTCCTACATAGAAGAAAATAGCAACGATGCCAAGGATGAGGTGACGGAATGACCATGCGCTATATTTGTCTTTTGTAGCAACGGAATTATTCTGCACCTTGGCAGGCTCGGGAATTGCAACCGCTGCGATGATGACGAACGACACCGCGAACACCGCAAGAGCAATCAAGAGCAGTGGACGCACATCAGAGAGAGCGGTCTGAGGAGTTAGAGTACCGATCATCGCACCTGCGAGGAGAGGAGTGAGTGTACCAGCAAGAGAGTTACAGGCACCACCCGTCTGAACCAGCTGGTTACCCCTATTGCCACCGCCACCGAGGAGGTTGAGCATAGGATTCACTACGGCGTTAAGCATACATACGCAGAAACCGCAGATGAAAGCACCGAGGAGGTAGACTACGAGAGCTCCTGTACCAATCCCCATGAAGCTAGAGCCCAACTGGACTGCCATACCGCAGAAACCGACACCGAGTGCGATGAGAGCAGTCTTCTTGTAACCGATGCGTGTGAGCAACTTGCCGGCAGGGATACCCATGAATAGGTAAGCGAGGAAGTTCATCATGTTGCCGAGCATACCGGCACTCTCATAATGAATCTTCCAAATGTTGCCGAAAGGCGCCGCCATGTTGGTGACGAAAGAAATCATCGCGAACATGAAGAACATAGTCACGATCGCAACGAGATTACCTTTTTTGTTTTCCATTCTATTAGTTATTAATTGTTATTAGTTCTAATCGAGAGCGGCGAGGTTCTGCGGATTGACCAGCGGCTTGCCTTCTGTGGTAAAGGCATACTGGATACGGTCTGCGAAGTACTTCTCGACCTTTCCGCGGACCACCTTGGAAGTGGAATTGACGAGTCCGTTCTGGCTTGTCCAAGGCTCCTGGCACACTACGATTGCTGCGGGAAGCCACTTCTCGGGGAATGTACCGGCGTGCTTTCCGCCCTTACGATAGCTGTCCACATCGGCCTTGATGAGTTCAAGCTGCTTCTCCTTGTCGTTACCGGCAGCCTCACGAAGAGCATTCTTGTTGGGCTCGATAAGGACAATGGTATAAGGACTCTGGTTATTGTAAAGTATGACGTTGTCAATGTATTTGCTGGTAACGGCGAGGTTGTCCTCATAGCCTTCGGGTGAATACTTTTCACCGTCGGAGGAAATGAGCAGGCTCTTGAAACGGCCTGTCACATAGAGATAACGGGGATCTTCCTTGCAGATGTAGCCACGGTCTCCGGTGTGGAGCCAGTTGTCTACGATAGTTGCGGCAGTGCCTTCCGGATTCTTCCAGTAGCCTGCCATCACGTTCTCGCCCTTGATGCAGATCTCACCTGTCTCACCATTGGGAAGAATACTGCCCTCATCATCGCATATACGGATCTCCATAGGTTGCACGAGACGACCGGAAGAACCGAAACGGGCGTGACCGGGAGCATTGGCACAGATGATGGGAGTCGCCTCGGACAGACCGTAACCCTGGAAGGTGGGCATACCGATAGCGCAGAAATACTTCTGCAGATCAATGTCAAGCA
>CAZNDD010000120.1:0-2096 GCA_964571735.1 uncultured Muribaculaceae bacterium
CCGAGATCCACCACCTTGTCGGTGCTGATGACTGCCTCGGGCGTAGTGAAGGTCACATACTCTCCATAATATGTGTTACCTTCGATTTGAAGCACTGCACGGTAAGAGTATTCCTCCCCGTCAATAGCGTGAGGCACGGCATAAGTGAACTTCCCGTCTTCGGAGATGGATGTACTAAGTCCCGTTCCACCATTAAACTCGAAGCCGTAAGATACGGAAGCATATTCTTCTGAACTCAAGGTCAGTTTACCGGACAAAGTAAACGAAGTCGTGGTCAAGTCTTCAACCCCGAGAGTAATCACAGGGCCGTCTCCAAGCTCCCCGGTTGTAAATGTGAGAACTTTGTCTCCATAGACCACCGCACCATTGAGCGACACATAAGCGCGGGCGTAGTACTTGGTCGCAGCCTCAAGGCCACAGACAGCAGATTCAAAGCTTCCGTCGGTTTCAGATACTTCAGAGGCACGGACATAAGAGTCAGCGATTGTAGGGGTTTCATTTGTCGCGCTATAGCATATTCCGTACGAAAGTCCTTCATAAGGGAGAAGGTCAGCATCGACTTTTGCTCCGAACTTGGCGGAGAATGTAGCAGAAGACAGCACTTCCCCGGCACTGATCTTTCCCTCCATGGATGCGGTAGTGAAACGCTGTAGTTTGGAGTATTTGGCAACGCCATTCTGAACGGCATAGACCCGATAATAGTACTCGCTTCCGGGAGCGAGCCTATCGAGAGACACAGTGAAGTCTCCGGTCCCGCTGATGCCGGAAGCCTTCTCATATTTGTCACACAGGGAGTTGCCCCTGCTGTATGCGATGCCGTACTCTTCCGGAGTTCCAACCCCGGAGACACTTGCATCGACCGTGGCGCTCGCAAGAGCGATGTCGCGCACCGAGCAATTGACATACAGTCCTTCAGCCGGACTATGCAATGGGAAATATGCAGTGGCGTAGGAAGTGTAGGCGTAATTGATTTGCAACGATGCGCTTACTGGGCTTTCACCCGCAAAGAATGCTTCGGGGAGAGTCTTGCCGGAGACCTTCAGCGCAAGGGTATTGCCCTCTGCCGTCACAGAGCTGATTGCAAGCGTGGAGACATTGGGCGCAGCCTTGGTTTGGGTGGAGATTGCCTGAAGGCGGAATGCGGAGACTCCTGCCTCTGCAAGTTCCTCTGCGAGACCAGCGGGGAGCACTTCGAAGTAGATGATATTGTTGTCCGACTTGGTGCAAGCCACAGAGCCGTCAGCATAAGACGGCATTACCACCACAGACTGGATTTGATTTATCAGAGACTCCACTTTGGATGAGAGGTCGGCAAGGTTTGTCTTGAAGAGGGCGAGGGAGTCCCCCACTGCGCTGAACTGTCCGTCCGTTTCGTTCTTGGTGTAGTATTCCTTCAACCTCTCTTCGACCCAAGACTTGAGGGAGGTTTCGAGGTCGGAGATTGATTTCTCAAGTCCGGATTTCGCATCCGCGAGGGCTTCACTGACTTGGGTGAGTTTTGCAGAAAGGGAGTCCACATCCGACCTGATGCCAGACACGCTTTCGCTCAAAGCATTGAACTGCTCCAGCGTGGAGAATGTCGTGGACACCCAGTCCTTGGTGTCTTTTATCTGAGAGTCCACATATTCTTTCAGTTCGGAGATTTGGCTTTCAAGGTCCGAGTCTTTCTCTTGGAGGGTCGTGATTTGCGCTTCAATCTGCTTGGCATTCGCCTCTAAGGCAGCTATACGCTCTGACAATGCCGCATCGGAGTCTTTCAAGTCGTCGATTTCTCCATCGAGGGCGGCGTCCTTATCGCGGAGGGACTCTATGTCCGACTTGATGGTTTCGTCTTCAGCCTGAAGGGATTCGATGTAATCGTGAAGCGAGGCGTCAACCGATTCAAGAGATGCGATTGACTCGTTGATGCTCTTGATTTGTGCATTGACACCGGCTATCTGCTCGGATTTAATGGCGTCAATCTGCGACTGAAGGTCGTTGATCTTGTCTTCGTTGCAGGATGCGAAGATTGCAACGCCGACAAGCAGCGAAGCAAAACGGATAAATGTAGGTCTCATCGTATTGGTTGTAGTTATTGTCAATGAAAGGCTTTCACT
>CAZNDD010000121.1:0-2059 GCA_964571735.1 uncultured Muribaculaceae bacterium
ATTCAATGCGTCTTGTAATTGAAGACAGGACGGATGATGCGCTCTACGGCAACCGTGGGGCATCCAAGTTCGCGAGGTCCTGAATCTGACGCAGGGCCGCACCATCAATTCCTTCACAGTATATTTTCAAATCCGCCATATCTTCTCAAGGTCTTAATGAAGAAACAGTCCAGTTTGTCAAAGTCCGCAGTTTTTTCGACCGGAGAGTTTTCCAGCCATGCCGCCATGCACTCCCCGAGCTCTGAGGCATAGCCAATAAGTACATCATTTACAATGACTTTATTATGTTCTTTACTCTGGCTCTTAAGTCGGACCAACTCCCTCAATTCGCTTTTGAGAACTGCATCATCCACCTCAGCACCCACAAGTTCCATAAATGGTACTGGAGGATATGTCCCCTTCTCTATTGCCCACCGCGCGGCCAGCAGACCGCGGATATGATACATGAAGCGTTTAAGTTCATATCCCCGTTTGTTATGCTTCATCGCAATATGATAGTAATGATAAACTGCGGACAATCTTCTAAAGTACATATCCTTAAGACTGTTGATCTCAAGAAAGAAATCCTCGTCCTTATAGTAAACTATAGGAGAAGCCAGCCATTCGACAAATGCACAATTCCCGCGCCCCATCAGAGTAAGTGCCTTCTTGAGGTCCCAACCGGATATGTCAAGAATGCCAGCCGCATCAAGTTCTTCGATTACATCACGGCCTCCCTGCAAACTCAGGTACCAATCACTTTTATGGACATATACGAACCTGACATCATAGTCGCTGTCCGGAGACGCAAATCCCCATACCCGACTGCCCGATTCGACGGCAAGCAGCACACGAACATCATACCGACTCTCAATGTCCTTCAGTTTCAGTAGTATTTTCTCTTTCATCATAACGGAACCCTGTATAAAAAGCATAAGCGACAATCGGAAGCGCTGAACCAAGTGAATCTTGCAACTTATCCTCGCTTCCTATAGCAAAGTAATACCATCGTTGCGCAATCTTTTTGCGCAACAAATTGTTTTTTTCATATTTTTGCAAAAAGTATCTATGCCTGCATCAAAAAACGCCCTGATTCGATACAAGACCATTGACCAATGTCTGCGAAACCACTTCCGCAGATGGACATTGGAGGACCTGATTGAAGCCTGCTCTGAAGCTCTCCGCGAATATGAAGGCCGCGATGAAGGCGTATCCCGCCGTACCGTACAGCTTGACATTCAGATGATGCGAAGCGATAAACTCGGTTACAATGCTCCCATCAAGGTCGTAGACAACAAGTATTACATTTACGAAGACCCAGACTACTCGATTACGGAGTCTCCCCTGTCTACGCAGGACATCAAGAAAATGGGCGAGGCGGTCGAGGTATTGCGCCAGTTGTCAGGCTTTCACGAGTTCTCCGGCATGGAGGACATTATGGGACGCCTGGAAGACCGCGTCAATATGGCGAAAGATAAAGCAAAACCAGTCATTTTCTTTGACAAGAACGACCGACTGAAGGGTCTGGAGTTCATCGGACCATTGCACAATGCAATTTTGGCCAAACATCCGATAAGGATTACATATCAGAGTTTCAAGGCGACACTGCCGAACACATTCGTATTCCATCCGTATGCGCTGAAAGAATTCAATAACCGCTGGTTCGTTTATGGACACAAAACAAAGACATCCTATGTGATGAATTTGGCGTTGGACCGAATAGTGTCGCTGGACGAAGCAGCGGAGGAGACATTCATTGAAAGCTCTGATTTCGACCTGGAAACTTGGTTTAATGACCTCGTGGGCGTCACAAAGTATCCGACAGACAAAGCGGAAAAGGTGCGTTTCTGGGCATCACCGGATGAAGCACCCTATATCAGGACAAAGCCGATTCATGGCAGTCAGGAAATCATCGAATCAAATGAGGATGGCTCGGCTGTCTTTGAAATCAACGTCATAATCAACCGAGAACTGGTGCGTCTCCTTTTCGGATTCGCCGAAGGTCTGAAGGTCCTTTCTCCAAGCAAGCTATGCCATATGATGGAGAGACACTTCCGCCTCGGACTGGAGAACTACAAGG
>CAZNDD010000122.1:0-2051 GCA_964571735.1 uncultured Muribaculaceae bacterium
CCCGTGGAAGACGGCGAGTCTTCAGGCAAGTACGACAAGCTACTCGAAAGTGACGCCCGGAAGTTCAAACTGTCCGGGATGTTCAAGGACTGGTACCTCGACTATGCCTCATATGTGATTCTGCATCGTGCAGTACCCCACATCGTGGACGGACTCAAACCGGTGCAGAGAAGGGTGTTGCATGCCATGTACAACATGGACGACGGCAAGTACACCAAGGTGGCGAACATCGTTGGTCAAGCTATGCAGTACCACCCTCACGGAGATGCTTCCATACTCGGAGCTCTCGTCCAGCTGGGACAGAAAGGCTTTACCGTGGACTGCCAGGGTAACTGGGGAAACATACTCACCGGAGACTCCAACGCAGCTCCACGATACATTGAAGCCAGACTGAGCAAGTTCGCCAAGGAAGTGGTGTTCGATCCGGACATCACCCGTTGGATGAACAGCTACGATGGACGTCACCAGGAGCCCACCGAACTCCCGGTGCGTTTCCCCCTGCTGCTTGCGCAAGGCACTGAAGGCATTGGCGTAGGTATGTCTTCGAAAATTCTCCCTCACAACTTCAACGAACTGATAGACAGTTCTATAGCCATACTCGAAGGACGCCCGTACACCCTCTATCCCGACTTCCCTACCGGAGGCTATGCGGATTGTTCGAAGTACATGCAGGGCAAGCGCGGAGGTTCGGTGAAGATTCGCGCCAAAATCGAGAAAATCGACAAGAGTACAATCGCCATCACGGAGATACCCTACGGTAAGACTACATCTCTGATTACCGAATCTATCATAAAGGCGAAAGAAAAGGGCAAAATCAAAATCAAGAAAATCGAGGACATGACCACCGACAAGGTGGACATCCTGATTCACCTTCCCGCTGACGTATCACCGGACAAGACCATAGACGCGCTCTATGCATTCACCGACTGCGAGACGACAGTTGCGCCCAACGCCTGCGTCATCGTGGACGACAAGCCTAAGTTCCTTTCTGTAAACGACGTTCTCGAGTATAGCACCATGCATACCAAGGACCTGTTGTACAGACAGTTGGAATTCAGATTGGCGGAACTTGAGCGAAATTGGCACTACACCTCGCTCGAAAGGATATTCTTCGAAAACAGGATATACAAGATACTTGAGCAGGACCAGAAGAGTTTCGAAGCCCAGAAGGAGGATATTCTCACGGCGATGAAGGCATACGACGAAATCCTCCACAGGGAAGTAGTCATGGAAGATGTCGACAGACTCGTCGACAGACCCGTACGTAAGATTTCCAAGTTCGACGCCAAGGAACTCGATGAGAAAATATACGCCATCGAACAGGAGATGAGCCAGGTCAAGGACAACATGGAGCATATCGTCCAGTTCACCATTGACTGGTTCCTTACCCTCAAGAAGAAGTATGGTGCAGATCACCCCCGCCTTACTGAACTTACAGATTTTGAGACCATTACCGCCACCAAGGTCATAAACAACAACGCCAAGCTCTATGCCAATATGGAAGAAGGCTTCGTTGGCATAGGTCTCAAGCGCGAAGACGGAGTGCAGCTCGTGTGCGAATGTTCTGACCTCTCGGAAATAGTGGTAATACGCAAGGACGGCAAATACAAAGTCTCCAAAGTGGAGCAGAAAGCCTTCTTCGGCAAAGACCTCCTCTATGTAGGAGTATACGTACGCGGAGATGAGCGCTCCATCTATAATGTGATTTATCGTGAGGGCAAGAGTTCTGTCTATTATGCCAAGCGCTTTGCATTGACTTCAGTACAAAGAGACAAGGAGTACGACATCACGACGGGCGCCGAAGGCTCCAAAATCGTATGGTTCACCGCCAACCATAATGGTGAGGCAGAGACCGTCCGCATCCAGCTCAGGCCCCGCGCCAAGCTCAAGAAGACTTCGCTCGAATACGATTTCAGCCAGCTGCTCATCAAGGGCAAGGCATCAAGAGGCAATCTGGTCACCAAGAATCCTATACAGAGGATCACCTTGAAGAGTGCAGGTGTCTCCACCATAGCCGGAAAGGACATATGGTACGATGCTGACATCCAGAA
>CAZNDD010000123.1:0-2010 GCA_964571735.1 uncultured Muribaculaceae bacterium
GGAGAAAACGGCGTGGGTAAGGATGCGTTCCCCCGCATCATACATGACAATAGCAGGCGCAAGACAGCCCCTTTCCTCGCAGTGAACTGCGGTGCTATCCCGGTCGGGACCATCAACGCGGAACTTTTCGGACACGAGAAAGGTTCATTCACCGGAGCCGTAACCACGCGTAAGGGTTATTTTGAAGAAGCGGACGGAGGTACGCTTTTCCTCGATGAAATAGGCGAACTGCCCAAGGAGACGCAGGCGATGTTGCTGCGCGTACTCCAAGACGGAGAATACCTCAAAGTAGGTTCGTCCAAGGTCGAGAAGACCAATGTAAGAGTCATAGCTGCCACCAACATGAATCTGGAACACGCTGTCGCAAACGGCAAATTCCGCGAAGACCTCTACTACAGGCTTAACGCATTCCAGATAAAAGTCCCAGCTCTAAGAGAGAGGAATGACGACATTTATCTGTTGTTCAGGAAGTTCACTTCCGATTTCTCCGAGAAATCCGGCATGTGCAAAATCAGCCTCACACACGACGCCATAAGCCTGCTCAAGAACTACCGTTGGCCCGGCAATGTACGCCAACTAAAGAACTTCACCGAGGCGCTTACGATAATGGAATCCCATCCCATAAGCCCATCCTCGGACCGCATTGAGATAGACCGCAAGGAACTCGCCATACATATGCCCAAGGAGGCGGAGCAGATCCTTCCTGCAGTCTCGGAAAGCAATCGCAGCGGCGGTAGAAGCCTCAACAATGACGATATGCGCGCCATCGTGAAAGCCATACTCGACCTCAAACAGGAAGTAGACCGCCTGCGCGGCATGGTGGAGAACGGCGTCCCGGAGAATCACGCATCCAAAGAAGTCCCCGCCATAGCGGAAGAGCGAATCCCCGAAGAGGCCGAATGGCAGGAAAGCTCCATACCTGAAGAGACTCAAATAAAGAGCATCAAAGAAAGCAATGACGAACTCTACGAGAAGACCCTCGCCAAATACGGTGGCAAGGTGAAGCCTGCTGCCAAGGAGCTAGGCGTCTCGGAAAGAACCATATACCGTTGGAGAGCGGAAAAGAAACAATGAGACGAATCATAAAAGCCATTGCCGCCCTACTCTGCGCCGGCAGCCTTGTATCCGCTTGCGGAATTTATTCATTTTCAGGCACATCCATACAGTCCGATGTAAAGACTATAACTATCAATTATTTCGAGTACCGTGCCCCGAAAGTCAATCCGTCGCTCAGCAACGACTTGACAGAAGCCGTGCGCTCGCAATTCAGAAGAATGACTTCACTCGAGCAAGTGGATATGGACGGAGACCTGGAGATCACAGGCCAGGTCACAGGTTACGACGTGAGAACATCGTCCGTGACAGCTGGTGACGTGGCAGCACAGAACCGCCTCACAGTCACGGTAAAGGTGGATTTCACCAACCGCAAATATCCGGAAGACGACTTCAGCGGAAAATCATTCTCCGCATACGCTGACTACGACTCCGCCAACTCTCTCGATGCAGTGGAATCCACGCTCTGCGCCGAAATCATAGAAAAAATAGTGGAAGACATCTTCAACGCCACGGTCGCCCAATGGTAAAGGACGGAAGCTACATAGATATCAAGAAACTCAACCTCGACGAACTTAACGGGGTCGTGAGCTTGTACCCATGGTTCGCCCTCGCCAGGGTGGAACTCTGCGAGAGAATGTCCCGCATGGGAGAAGGCGCGTGGGAAGAAGAAAGGTACGCTGAGCAGGCATTATATGTGTGCTCGCGCAGGATAGTCAGAGAACTCTGGCTCAAAAGTCTCAAAAAAGAGGATAAGCCCGCGGTGGAGACCCGTGAGCCGGTCCGCAAGAGCAGCAGACAGATTTTCGTAGTGGGCGGAGACTACTTCACCCCGGAGCAATATGAAGGCGTAAGGCTGGAGGAAGACAACATTTTCTCATCCTTCGCAGGTAAAGGCTCGGAGGCACCCACAAAAGAGACAACTGTAAACAAAGAAGATGATTTTATAGATTTCTG
>CAZNDD010000124.1:0-1983 GCA_964571735.1 uncultured Muribaculaceae bacterium
AGCGTCGCTGTAATCAATAAATACTTTTTCATCTTATATGACATTTTTACAATTGTTTCATCTTGTTCCAACGGGAGGGTTGTAGCGTAAAATATTTACCAAAATTACCTCTATTTTGCAAACAGAATGTAGTGAAAATTGTATTTTAGTCGAAATAAGAGAATATTTGTAATTTTTGAATAATTGTGATACTTTTGCCTGCGATGAGATAAAAAGCGAATATTATGCAAAATAGCACTAAGTCGGTAAGCATCCAGCAGATCCTCGAATTGTCCTCTATGGTAGACGAATATCCTCTCGGGACAGACATTGTGGTCGGTGAGGCTAACGGGTCGGATGCTCTTGCGGACTCCCAGATTCTCCAGACTATGGCCCATCCCATCCGTTTCGATGGTATGATGTTGTTCTTTTTACAGAAGGGGCATTTCACCATAGACTTCAACCTCAATACTTACGAGGTGTCGGAGCGTTCACTTCTGGTCTCTACACCGGGTAATATCATACGGCTTCCGGAGTTTAGAAAGGAGGATCTTGCCGATATCAAGCTGGTGTTCATACTTCTGAGCAAGGAGTACTATTCGAGCCTGCATCTTGACTTTAACAAGGTTTTCCAGGATAGCCTGCAGGTTTTGGCTAATCCCTGCATCCGGCTCAATGACAGTCAGCTGGAGATTGCGGAGTCTTACTATAAACTTGCCAAACAGATACTTACATCCAGGATTGTCAATAAGCGTGAAGTGCTTGGCGGTCTTATCCGTTCGCTTACATATGTGACTGACGACATCTGGACGGGGCAGATAGTGGCGGCGCGTGCTTCCTACGGGAGGAGTACTTCTTCCCATCGTACCAAGCAGATTTTTGATCAATTCATAGCTCTGGTTACCGAGCATCACAGCACGGAACGCCGAATGCAGTTCTACGCCGACCAGATGTGCCTTTCGCCCAAATACCTCTCCAAGGTGGTATGCGAGGCTTCGGGCAGGAGCGGTCCTGACTGGATTAACTCGTTTGTAGTACTTGAAGCCAAAAATCTGCTGCGTTATTCTGGACTCACCATCAAGGAAGTTGTGTTCCAACTCAATTTCAACAGCCAGAGCGTATTCAACAAATTCTTCAAGGCCAACACCGGCATGACCCCCTCGCAATACCGTCGCAGCAAATGACGCCTTTTGATTTCCGACTGTCACGCAAATTTATTAGCTTTGCGCTCGGAATATTCAAATCATAATCATTTTATGAAACGCATAGTATTGATTCGCCACGGCGAGAGCCAGTGGAACAAAGAAAACAGGTTTACTGGTTGGACAAACGTTGATCTCAGCGAGAAAGGCGTAGGAGAGGCTCTTGAGGCAGGTAAGGCTCTCAAGCAGGCCGGCTTCACTTTTGAAGTTGCATATACTTCCTATCTTAAGAGAGCTATCAAGACTCTTAACAATGTCCTCGATTCGATGGACCTTGACTGGATTCCTGTTACCAAGACTTGGAGACTTAACGAGAAGCACTATGGTATGCTTCAGGGTCTTAACAAGGCTGAGACAGCTCAGAAATATGGTGACGAGCAGGTCCTTGTATGGCGTCGCAGCTTCGACGTGGCTCCTCTCGAGATGCCCGATGACAGCGAGTTCAGCGCAACTAAGGATCCACGTTACGCTCTTGTCCCCGATCAGTATATCCCTCGTACCGAGGCTCTTAAGGAGTGCATCGAGAGGGTGATGCCTTACTGGGAGTGCGAGATTTTCCCTGCTCTCAAGAAGCATGACAACATCGTGGTTGTAGCGCATGGCAATAGCCTTCGCGGTGTGGTGAAGCACCTCAAGGGTATCTCTGACGAAGAGATTGTGAAGCTCAATATCCCTACGGCGGTTCCTTATGTCTTCGAGTTTGACGATGACCTCAATCTTGTCAAGGATTACTACCTTGCAGATCCCGAGGAACTTCGCCGCAAGCAGGAGGCAGTTGCCAATCAGGGTAAGGCGAAATAGC
>CAZNDD010000125.1:0-1967 GCA_964571735.1 uncultured Muribaculaceae bacterium
CTTCCCCTGTACCAACCACCGGAACCACCATCACCCAAATGCTAAACTTTTGGTATATTTGCGGGCAATTTCACAAAGGAAACTGCAAAATCAATCATGCAGAATGAACAGATAGGGCATGCGGTACCATGGAATCCTTGGCACGGATGCAAAAAGACCAGCCCCGGTTGCAAGAATTGCTTTGTGTACAAACAAGACAAGCGTTACGGAAGGGACACCACCATCATCACCAAAGGCATTACCACCTACGAATTGAAAGATAAGGACTGTCCTCCCCATTCAATCGTCAAACTGTGCTTCTCTTCAGACTTTTTCATCGAGGAAGCCGACGAGTGGAGAGATGGTTGCTGGAACTTCATCCGCCGCAGGAGAGACTGCATTTTCGTAACTACAACGAAGCGCCCGGAGAGGATAAAGCAGTGCCTGCCACCCGACTGGGGCAACGGAGAGAGGTGGAAGCATTTTCATTTGAGCATTTCCATTGAGAATCAAGAAATGGCAGACAAACGCCTGCCATATTTCCTTGATGCGCCATTAAGCCACCGCGAAGTATTCTGTTCTCCCCTTATCGCACCTATTTCACTCGGAAAATATCTCGACACCGGACTTATCCAGTGCGTCAATGTCGGTGGAGAGATGGCGCCCAAGGCCGATGTCAGACCCATCAAGTACGAATGGGTAAGGGACTTATATCGCGAAGCCAAAGAAAGAGGCATCGAGTTTTATTTCCACCAATGTGGCTCCATGTTCCTGAAAGACGGAGTCAACATCGGGAAATGGAATCTGAATGAGCAAATCAAGCGCGCAGAAGAGATTCAGCACGAACTTGAGAATCTCTATTGAATCCCGCGCTCGCGTTTGATAGTATCGTAGGCGTCACGGATTTTCATAAACTTCTCCTCTGCAGCCTTGCGCACGTCAGGGCCCAATGAAGCCACCTTGTCGGGGTGGTTTTTCATTGCCATACGGCGATATGCGGATTTAACCTCATCATCGCTTGCAGAAGGAGATATCTCAAGCACCGCATAAGCATCTTCTGAATCACGCCAATACATGGCAAAGAGAGACGCGCAGTCGGCGGAGTTCAGTCCGAGGGCAGAAGCTATGGTCTCGAGGACTGACTTCTCTTCCTTGCTGAAAGAGCCATCAGAAACAGCGATACGGATAAGGTAATGCAATAGTTGGAGGCGCTGCGAATAGTTCATATTGGCACGAATCTGGGCGCAGACGCCATAGATATTAATTTGCTGCGTCGAAAGCGACTGGAGTATATCCATCGCTTCGATAGAAGCCTGTTCTCCGAAGTTGGTCCTTATAAAATCCTTTACGGTTCGGAGTTCTTCGTCCTTGGTCTTGCCGTCGGCGCGTATGACAGCCGAGGAGAGCACGAGGAAACTGAGCATAAAGCTATTACGCTGCTCCCCATAGCTATAGCGTCCATAAGTTCGGGCATCGCCACGAGACTGCGCATCGTCACCAGCGGAAGCCGCAGCATCCACGCACCTGTCCACAACTGCACCGATAAGCACCCCAAACAGAGCACCGATCGGTCCCGAGGCCGCCCAACCGAGCAACCCGCCTATCCATTTACCTTTTTTTGACATAAAACTCTATTTCTCAAAAATCAAACCCGCGACAAAAAGTCAGAGTTTCACCGTAGGGACGACGAATGCGACGACAATACTGCCAACAAGTCCAGCAACCGCAACGATGATTTTGGCCACAGTACCTGGGATGAAGAAAATGATGGACACACTGCACATCACGAGCATCAGGCTTATCGCCATAATCTTGCTTCTCAGTGTCATGCCCTTATTCGTCTCATACGCCTTGATATATACGCCCAGCCTTGAATCCAGCAACTTTTTCTGAAGCCTGGGACTACTTCTATAGAACGCCCACGAAGCGAGCAGAAGTAACGGAGTGGTAGGCAACCCTGGAACAAATATCCCAAGTACGCCGAGCCC
>CAZNDD010000126.1:0-1940 GCA_964571735.1 uncultured Muribaculaceae bacterium
AGCGGAGTTCTGTTCATCGCATTCCTGTTCTTCTGCCACAAGATGTGGAAATATTGTAGCAGGCGCATCAACGAGCATTTGCAGAGAGACAGGGAGTAGGATCAGTTAATCGCGGTCGGTTACTCGGCGTCGAGGTTGGCGAGGACATTGATTTTGCAGTCGGGGAGAACCTGAATCTCGATGGGCAGTCTGCCGACGACCTCTCCGTCAAGTTCCACAATATCGGCCGAAGCACTTCCGAGAGGGACAATCTTGAAATTCTTGCCCCGGACATAGATTATCTTGTTGCACTTGTCCAAAGTGCCGTTGAGCAGACGCGGAATCTCCGTGACGATGGCGGATATTTTCATCTTAGGGACAATCATCGCGTCTATTATCCCATCGGAAGGGTTGGCGAGACAGCACTGCCTCAAACCGCCTCCGCAATAGGCGCCATTGCCCAATGCTATGTCATAAAGTTCTCCGGAATAGACAAGTTCGTCATCACGATAGAACTCAGCTGCAAAACTCTCCGCATGTGTAAGATTATAAAGCAGAGAATTAAGATATATGCGTGAGCTGCGCATCCCCCTCTCTTTCTGGGCATTGACCCTCTCACAGACATGAGAATCAAACCCGAGGCCTCCGATGTTTGCCATATACGACACCACACCACCGGCGAGAGTGACTTTCACGACATCTTCCTTGACAAAAGTGCCTTTGGAGACAAGTTCGACCACCTTTTTCACATCCCTCGGCACACCGAAAGACTTGATCCAGTCATTGCCAGAACCGATCGGAGCCACTGCAAGATAGAACTCGGAAGGAGAAGTACCGCTGTCTTCACACCAGCGCAAAACACCCTCAAACACCTCATGGATGGAACCGTCCCCTCCCACTGCCATTATCCTGCGGTATCCCATGCGGGCAGCAAGCGAAGCGAGTTCGGTGGCATGATGCCTATGCGTGGTGTATACTGTGTAATATGGGACACCGAGTTCTTTGAGATATTCCTCGGCAGGTACCCAATACCGCATTGTCTTGCCTGATCCGGCATGGGGATTGACGATTATATACCATTCGTCTTTTATCTGGGCCATATTTTCCGATTTGGTTCAGTACTTAAGGAATCAGACAAAGGTAACGCCAAATTCCCATATAAGCAAACCAAGGTCAAAAAACGACATTTCCGGCCCTTAAATGCATTTCAAAACAAGTTCTTATTTCGTATCTTTGCGGACTATGGGAAAAATAATAGCGATAGCAAACCAGAAAGGCGGGGTGGGTAAGACCACTACGGCTATCAACCTCGCGGCTTCACTCGCCATCCTTGAAAAGAAGGTACTTATCATAGATGCGGACACTCAGGCCAACACGACTTCAGGTCTCAACTTCGACCCGGAAGCCATCACCGGCAAGACCCTCTATGAGATAATGATCGGCGCCGTGGATGCCGCAGACACCATTATACAGACCGAAATCGCCAACCTCAAGCTCATCCCCTCCCACATCAACCTCGTGGGCGCGGAGATTGAAATCATCGGCGAGGAAGGCAGGGACCACATTCTGCAGAAAGCCTTGGCGCCTATCGCAGATGATTTCGACTACATCATCATAGACTGCGCGCCGTCCCTCGGCATCATCACGGTCAACTGCCTTACCGCCGCAGACAGCGTCATGATTCCCGTGCAGCCCGAATTCTTCGCCCTCGAAGGCATAGGCAAGCTGCTCCAGACAATCCGTCTGGTCCAGAACGGCAGCAATCCCGCACTCAACATTGAAGGCTTCGTAGTAACTATGTTCGACGGACGCACAAAGGTGCATGCACAGGTCGTGGCTCAGCTCCGCGAATACTTCAGTTCAATGGTCTTCGAGACGATTATCCAGCGCAATATCAGGCTTTCAGAGGCCCCGTCATACGGCAAGCCCATAGTATTGTACGATGTAGCAAGCACAGGTAC
>CAZNDD010000127.1:0-1935 GCA_964571735.1 uncultured Muribaculaceae bacterium
AGTTTCGCAAAGGATCAGGATAGCGGCACCTAAGATCAGGAATATCACTACATTGACGCTGAATATCCTGTGCAGCGCATCGTCGTCCTGCTGCCCCATAGCTACGGAATAGTAACGGTTGCAGGCCGCGTTCATCACTCCATTGAGGAATGCGAACATAACTACTATTCCACCTATTACATTATATAGTCCGAAATCGGTCTCTCCCAAAGACGAAAGTACTATACGCGAAGAGTAGAGGCTGACGAGCATCGTCAGTCCCATGCGCAGGTACAGGAGCAGCGTGTTGCGGGCTATCCTTTTGCGATTGACCATTCCCATAGCTTGCTACAAAGTTAGTGAATCTTGACAATATTCTTTCATAAGTCTTGCGGATTTGTTATCTTTGTTCGATTTGCTCACTATTGATATTATGGCACTTGCAGATATAATTAAGAAAGTTTTCGGTTCCAAATCCGAAAGAGACTATAAGGCGATCAAACCTATCCTTGAGAAGGTTCTCGCCGCTTATCAGGACATAGATAAGCTCTCCGATGATGAATTGAGAGAGCGCTCTGCCGCTCTCCGGCAGCACATGAGGGATGTGGAAGCTCCTTTTGAAGAGCGCATTGCACAGATTAGTGTGGAGCTTGAGGGAGATCTCTCCATCGCCGACAAGGTCAGGCTCGCGGACGAAAGCGACAAACTCGTGAAAGATGAAGACGAAGCCATCGAGAAGGCTCTCAATGAGATACTTCCGGAGGCTTTTGCCATTGTCAAGAGTACTGCCCGCCGCTTCTCGCAGAACGAGGAGATCCGCGTCAAGGCTACGGACTTCGACCGTGACCTCAGCATTAATCACGATTTCGTAAGCATAGACGGTGATACGGCCGTGTATAAGAACCATTGGATTGCCGGCGGCAATGACATGAAGTGGGATATGGTCCACTATGATGTGCAGATTGTTGGCGGTATCGCATTGCATCAGGGCAGAATCGCTGAGATGGCAACCGGTGAGGGTAAGACCCTTGTCGCTACGCTTCCGGTGTTCCTCAATGCCTTGGCAGGCAAGGGCGTGCACATGGTCACGGTCAATGACTACCTCTCCAAGCGTGACTCTGAGTGGATGGGGCCTCTGTATATGTTCCACGGTTTGAGCGTGGACTGCGTGGACAAGCACCAGCCCAACACCCGCGAGAGGAAAAAGGCCTACGACTGCGATATCACCTTCGGTACCAACAACGAGTTCGGTTTCGATTACCTCAGGGACAATATGGCTACCAGCGAGGATGACCTCGTGCAGCGCAAGCATCACTTCGCCATCGTCGACGAGGTTGACTCGGTTCTCATTGACGATGCCCGTACTCCTTTGATTATCTCCGGACCTGTCGCCAAGCACGACAGCGACGACCAATATGTGGAGTTCCGTCCATTCGTTGAGAAACTTTACACAGCGCAGCGCGCCCTGGTCAACCAGACCCTCAATGAAGCCAAAAAGAAAATGGCAGAGGGTGACGAGGTCGAGGGTGGAAAGCTCCTTCTTCGCGCATATAAGGGTCTTCCCAAATACCAGCCGCTTATCAAGTATCTGAGCGAGCCGGGTGTGAAGGTTGTAATGCAGAAGAGTGAGAACTACTATATGCAGGACAACGAAAAGGAGATGCCAGTCGTTACGGATTCTCTCTATTTCGTTATCAATGAAGTACTTCACTCTATTAACCTTACGGACAAGGGTCAGGATATGCTTGCGGAAGCCGTCGGCAACAAGGATTTCTTTGTGCTCCCCGATGTCGGTACTCAGACTGCAGAGATTGAGCATTCGGAGCTTTCCGTAGCTGAAAAGCAGGAGAAGAAAGACGCTCTTATGGAAGACTTCTCGCTCAAGAGCGAACGCGTACATACGGTGAGCCAGTTGCTCAAGGCATACGCCATGTTCGAGAAGGATGTGGATTATGT
>CAZNDD010000128.1:0-1907 GCA_964571735.1 uncultured Muribaculaceae bacterium
TTCAAAGCGGCATCATTGCCTATGATGTCGTATCTGTTTTTTATCCTTTGGAGTTCTTGAGTATCCATATATGTAGATTCGCAAAGTTAGTAATTTTCTTACTCAAAAAATACTTACCTTTGCCGGTTATGAAACACTGTTTTAAACTCTCTGCTACGGCATTCTCGTGTGCCGTTCTGCTTTTGGGGGCATGTTCATCGCCCAAGCAGATGCGTTCCGATGTATCCGATATCAATGTTAGCTGCACTCCTGAAGTGCTTGAATCTGTGGCTGATACCATACGCGCCACTATTACTGTGGATTTCCCTGCGGGTTACTTCAAGCCTTCGGCAATGATGGTCGCAACTCCCGTAGTTGTCTATGCTGACGGTCAGCGCACCGGAAAAGCCCAGATCTGGCAAGGCGAGAGCATCAGAGCCAATTATAAGGTCATCCCTTCCTCCGGAGGTTCGGTATCATTTGATGTGGAATACGAATTTGTCCCCGGTATGGAGCAGAGTGCTCTCGAGCTGCAGTGTCAGTTGCTGCTTGGCGGGGGAAAAACCATTGATATTGCACCCATTAAGGTGGCTGACGGCTGTATCGCCACATATAGACTCGCCGATACCAGAGGGGAATATTCGCTCAAGCCGGACGGCTTCGTGCAGGTCACCACTCATACCACCTCGACCAGTATCCTCTTCGATGTGAACTCTTCACGCGTGAAGAATGATGTCCACAACCGCAATGCATTGAGGGTCTACAAGTCTTATCTTGAGGATTTGGAGAAAGATCCCCGCTATCAAGTAACGGGTGCGCAGATTGTGGCTTATGCATCTCCCGAAGGTGGTGTCAAACTCAATGAAGACCTTTCCAAAGACCGTGCAGATGCCGCTATCAGCACTTGGAACAGTGTTTCCGATGGTGTTTCCGATTCTGTCAAGGTGAGCAGCGTGGGTCAGGACTGGGAAGGCTTCAAAGAGGCTATGGAAAACTCAGATATTGAAGATAAAGACCTGATTCTTAGAATATTGTCTATGTATTCCGACCCTGCCGTGCGCGAGTCCGAGATTAGAAACCTCTCTTTTATATATGAAGACATAAAGAAAGAGGTGTTCCCCGAGCTTCGCAGGGCTTCGTTGGTTGTGAATGCAGAGCATATCGGTTATTCGGACGAGGAACTTGCGCAGATGGCAGTCAAGCAGCTTTCTCTACTTTCCGAGCCGGAGATTCTGCATCTCGCCGCCGTTACGGACAGTATCGAAGCCAAAAAATACTATTATCGCGTGACTACGGAGAAATGGGGCTCCAATGCAGGATTCTATGCTCTCGCTACCATTGCCCTTGACGAGGACAAGATAGATGTGGCGCTCGCTTACCTGACTCATACTGACGAGGCTGACCCCGATGTGCTCAATCTCCTCGGTGCCATTGAAATGCGTAGAGGTAATCTCGATTCAGCCCTCGATTTCTTCGAGATGGCAGATACTCCCGATGCTCATAAGAATATAGGTACTATCCTTATCCTCAAGGGTAAATATGACGAAGCCGCCAAGTTGCTCGCCGGAAGCGGCAGCCGCAATGAGGCTCTCGCCCATATCCTTGCAGGGGATTGTGACAAGGCTCTATCCATATTGTCGGGAAACACTCCCCGCGAATGCTATCTTGCCGCTGTCGCTTCTGTTCGTAAAGGTGATGCGACCGCTGCTGGGAAGTATCTTGATGCCGTTTCAGGCTTTAAAAACGACTCTGCCCGCACTTATAGCGAGCGTGCCGCCAAAGATGCTGAATTTGCGGGGCTGGAGTAGGTCTTGCAACTGATGAAATCAAATGCTTGATAGGATCGCCATTTGGTAAAGCCTCGTGCGCGGGCGATCTTCAGTACTAATATAAGTCAACCGCTTCCTGTGCAAGGGAGCGGTTTTTTT
>CAZNDD010000129.1:0-1903 GCA_964571735.1 uncultured Muribaculaceae bacterium
GCGCCCCAGATTGCATACTGGAGAAAGTTCATTACAATGAGGCGCAGAGTAATGTTTTGAGGTTTCATTATGCGTTTTTTAAGTTGTCAAAAGCCCACAAATGTACGAGTTTTTCGTGGGATTTCACTATCTTTGGGCAATGAAATTCGAGTTATTGGGCCACGACCCTCATTCTTACGCCAGAAGAGGCGTCCTGACGACAGATCACGGCCAGATTCATACGCCTATATTTATGCCCGTCGGTACCGTTGGTTCCGTCAAGGGTGTGTATCATCACGATCTCAAAGACGACATCGGCGCCGAGATTATTCTCGGCAATACATATCACTTATATCTGCGTCCGGGGCTTGAAGTGCTCCGTGCCGCGGGAGGACTTCACAAGTTCGAGGGCTGGGATCGTCCCATACTCACCGATAGCGGTGGATTCCAGGTATTTTCGCTTACCGGCATACGCAAGTTGACTCCTGATGGATGCACATTCAGTAGCCATATAGATGGCTCAAGGCATACTTTCACTCCGGAGAACAATGTTGATACCCAGCGTGTAATCGGAGCTGACATAATGATGGCGCTCGACGAGTGCTGCCCCGGAGACGCATCTTGGGACTATGCCCGCAAGTCTTTGGACCTCACCAAGTCCTGGCTGGAGCGGTACGCGGCTCGTTTCGCTGAGACCGAGCCCCTGTACGGCTACGAGCAGACATTTTTCCCCATTATACAGGGGTGTGTATATCCTGATTTGAGAAAGGAAGCCCTTGAGCATGCGGCTCAATTCTCAAAAGTCGGCATTGCAATAGGCGGACTTGCCGTAGGGGAGCCGACGGAGAAGATGTATGAGGTGCTTGACTATCTCGCGCCTATGCTTCCTACAGATAGGGCCCGTTACCTTATGGGCGTCGGAACTCCGGACAATATTCTCGAAGGTATCGCCCGCGGTGTTGATATGTTCGACTGCGTGATGCCCACCCGCAATGGGCGTAACGCCATGCTCTTCACTTGGGAAGGCGTGATGAATCTGCGCAATGCGAAGTGGAAAAACGACTTCAGCGAACTCGACCCTTGCGGCACTTCATTTGTGGATCACGCTTATACAAAAGCATATCTCAGGCATTTGTTCATTGCAGGTGAGATGTTCGCGGCCATGATTGCGAGTGAGCATAATCTTGCGTTCTACCTTGATGTCGTGCGTCAGGCACGCTTGCATATCGAAGCCGGAGATTTCGCTTCATGGAAGGAATCCGCGGTCAAGAAACTTACCCGCAGGTTATGATTAAGAAACTCGACTGGTATATATTCAAACGCTTCATGGTGACATTCTTTGTCGCCCTGTTGCTCATTATCGGCATCGTGATTATCTTCGACATTTCGGAGAAAATTGACGATTTTGTCAAGAATGAAGCGCCTCTCAAGGCCATCATATTTGATTACTACCTGAACTTCATCCCTTACTTCATCAATATGTTTTCGCCTCTGTTCGTCTTTATTACGGTGATTCTTTTCACCTCAAGACTGGCGGGGAACTCCGAGATTATCGCAATCCTTTCCGGCGGTATCTCTTATCATAGGATGATGGTGCCATATATGGCAGCGGCCACGATAATCGCTGGACTTTCACTTGGGCTAAACTTATGGGTTATACCAAATGCCAATCAGAAACGCGTTGTGTTTGAGGAACAATATATCAAGCATCGCGGGGGCGTGAAGGACCGTAATGTGCATTATCAGATTGCCCCGGGGCAGTTCGTATATGTGGAGTCATTCAGTAACTGGAATAAGACGGCTTACAAGTTTACCCTTGAATCTGTTGTAGATGACCGTCTTGAGAGCAAACTCTCTGCTGAATCCGCTCAGTGGGACACGACCATACAGGGGTGGAAATTGAAAAAATATTTCATCAGGCACT
>CAZNDD010000130.1:0-1793 GCA_964571735.1 uncultured Muribaculaceae bacterium
GCAAGTGGGGCGTGTGGACTGCACTCATCGGATGGGTTCCGGTGATTGGCAAACCCATACTTGTTGCACTCGGGCTATATAAGAGTAAAACAATCCCCACAATGCTGTTGACATTTGTGGGGATTGCAATACGTTTCGGCGTCTGGACTTTGGT
Source organism: uncultured Muribaculaceae bacterium (assembly GCA_964571735.1). Lineage (GTDB taxonomy): Bacteria > Bacteroidota > Bacteroidia > Bacteroidales > UBA932 > Cryptobacteroides. Next base: position 155 of record CAZNDD010000130.1, read on the forward strand.
CCTTATGCCACTGTCTTAATCTTGCACGAGGCGGTTGATTCTGAGCTGTCTCACCTTGTCCTGAAGCAGGAGCACCAGTTTGAACTGTCCGTCGCGTCCGCCGGCTTTCAGCGAAAGTCGCTTGAACATCTCATAAGAATCGGGCTTGAGAATGTTGGCAGTCGGGGACTTGAGGCGCAGTGAGTCGCGTTTTGTCTTGTACTCCACATTCAGCGTCTTGAGATTCTCGTCTACCTGAGCCGTGAATGACTCCGCCTGCTCCTTGGTCGTATCCTTGTCGTCAAACTCGAAATAGAAGTCATAGTCTGCATTTTCAGGTGAAGCGAACCCGATGAAGAAATTGACTTTCTGTCCGGTCTGGGTCTCTGCCTGATGCACCGCGTCTATGAACTGCTTTTCGTAAAGTTTCTCTCCGGTGATGCTGACTATGCCGTTGATTTTCTGTACGAGGTGGATTTTAGGTGTGTTGTGATAGAATCCGCCTACTTCCACGAGGTCGCACATATTGTAGCGGTAAAGTCCAGACAATGTGGTTACATAGATGCAGTAACGCACACCCATCTTAAGCTCGTGCAGTCTATAGAAGCGGGGATTGGGTGATTCGAGTTCCTTCTCTTCCACGAACTCGTAATAGTTCATGTTGGGGAAGAGTGTGGTGTCTATGCTCTCATCAAGGGCGATGCCGAAGCGACACTCCGAAGCCGCGAATCCAACTTCCTGATAGAAAGTGTGTTCTGGAATCATGGTTGCGACCTTGTCCGAAGCTATCTTGGTATTACCGCTTTTCCATGTGTTGAGGAACTGGAGATTGGGCCAGAAATCCTTGAACTGGGGTTCGGGATGCTCTGCCTTTACTTTGCGCAGGAATTTCGCCCTCTCGGGATTGGGCTTGAGTTCTTTCTCTATCTCAGCGCGGACTTCTGCAGGCAGTTCGTATTTGGAAGACAGAGTTCCTTTCTCAATATCTTCTATGTATTCGTCGAAATGCTCCACTGCGGACTTAGCGAACTCGAGCATGGTAGAAGGATTGGCTGTGACTATAAAGGTCACATCTTCCGCGATTCCGAGGCGCATCATTGTGTAGTATCTTGCAGTGTAATCAGGTATATCGTTGATACACTGTGGGATGACATACTTCTTGCGGATGAAATAGGGGATTTTCCTCTGGGTCAGTCCGGATACGGAGCCCGTAATGGTACCGTCCGGAGCATATCCCTCCACGACTTTGCTCACTGACTGGAACAGCCTTCCGTCCTGCCAGCGCGGGCGGTGCGACACCACATCATAAATCCACATTCTCGACATTTTTGAGTATACATTGCCCATATATGTCTCTGAGATGGGGATGAATTTCGGCTTTGAGGTCGTTCCCGAAGTGGTGGCGTACATCATAGGCTTGCCGGGGATGAGTACATCGGGTTCTCCGTTCTTATGTCTCTCTACATAAGGGCGGAATGCCTCGTAGTCGGCTGCTTCCACTGCTGTTTCAAAGAGTCTGAAAAGGTGGTCGTTGTTTTTTGCCCAGAGAAGTTTTGAGAAATGATGCTCACGTCCGTAGACTGTGTCTCTATTTGTAGAGAGTATCTTTCTGAGGGTTCTGGCGCTTGCCCATTTGGGATAAACGCTTGCGAAAAAGAGC
>CAZNDD010000131.1:0-1749 GCA_964571735.1 uncultured Muribaculaceae bacterium
TCGGAGGGTTCAAGCACAACGAGCTTTTCGCGTTTTCCGTCGGACTTTACGAATCGTATGGTAGATGTCTTCATCTTATAGGCGCTGTTTTTCCGGGTGTTTGCACTGGTGAATCGACAAGATTATTTGTAGATATAAAGCCTTTGACCAGGTTTGATAAGCGAGCCTTGGAGGTTGTTCCATTTGCGGAGTGAAGCCACGCTTACTCCGTGTTTGGCGGCAATGCGTGAGAGGTTGTCTCCGGATTGGACCTTATATATTATGGTGTTTCCAGTACCTGAGTTTTCAATGCTGCGTATGACACTTGCGCTCAGGTATTTGTCCGCTTTGTATAGAGCGATGCTATCCTGTTGTCCCACGAATGCCAGCGCATCGTCCATAGGGAGAATGAGCAGATACTCCTTGCCTCCGGAAGGGATGACATCGTGTTTGTACTGCGGATTGAGCTTTCTGAGCATACTCAATTCCGTGCCTATCGTTTCGCTTACCTGGGCGAGGTGCAGCTTGCCTGTCACATGTACTGTGTCGCGCTGGGAAGGCAGGTCGCATGGTAGCGGCTCTATGCCGAGTTCCTTGTGGTAACGAAGTGTGTATAATGCTCCTACCATTGCCGGTAGATAGGACCGGGTCTCGCGGGGAAGGTAGGGGTATATGGACCAGTAGTCTGTCTTGCCGCCCGCCCGTTTGATGGCTTTGCGGACATTTCCGTAGCCGCAGTTGTAAGCGCTTATGGCGAGGCTCCAGTCTCCGAATGTCGCGTAGGCGTCACGCAGGTATCGGGCAGCAGCGTCGGTGGATTTGACTACATCCAGTCTCTCGTCTACATAAGAACTGATTTCAAGACCATAACCCTTGGCGGAAGCATACATGAACTGCCATAGACCCTTCGCTCCTGCCTTTGAAGTAGCGGTGGGGTTGAGTCGGGATTCGACAACGGCAAGAGCGGTCAGCTCCAGCGGTATGGAATATCTGTCGAATATCTCTTCGAATATCGGCATATAGTATTCACACAGTCCGAGTATGCGTCCCATCGAGGCGTTGCTCCGTTCTGAATATGTCACTATGCAGGAACGCACTGTGGAATTGTATGGCAGCATGACAGGTGAGTCGAGAGCTTCGAGCCTATGTATGTACACACTGTCCGGAGTCTTGCCCGGAGCATAATCCGTCGCCCATAACTCACTATCCGTCAAGCGCTCCTCTGCGTTGTCTGCTGTGCTTTGTCCCATGAGGTCCTGCCAGTGGCGCTGACGCTCTATGTATTGGGTTATGTATACGGTGTCGTGCTTCGGCGGGCACTGTTGCAGTGAATCCAGGCGGGCCCGCAGGGCTGCATTCTCGGAGGCAAGTTCCTTGCGGCTCTTGGGCTTTGTGAAGTCAAAGGCATGAGCCATGCTGCAAATCAGCAAGGTACCAGAACAGATTGCTGTATACATGAGAGTTCTATTCATCTTTCTTCAAATTTCGGCGCGCAAGATAGTCATTCGGGAGCGAACCGGCAAGAAAATTTGTACCTTTGGCAGCTATGCGACTTACAGACCTTGGACTTCTCGGACTCTTCATAGGCACTTTCATGGCAGGTTCCGTGGTGCCTTTTTCGTCCGATGTGCTTTATGTCGCAATTCTGGCAGCATTCGGTCAGCGCAAACTTGCCTGTCTTGCAGTAGCTGTCCTTGGCAACAGTCTCGGTGCTTTCAGCACTTATTTCATAGGGCGGATGGCAAAGATAGAATGGATAGAGCGTTGGTT
>CAZNDD010000132.1:0-1721 GCA_964571735.1 uncultured Muribaculaceae bacterium
GCGGATGTACGAGCGTCTGCGTGTGTAGAAATCCGGATTGAACTGGTCGAACAGGGTCTGCACCTTGAAATTCTCCTCAAGCTGCGGATTCATAATCATCCTATTTACACCGCGGCGTATGCAGTTCTCGTGCAGGTATTTGAACATTGGGATCATGACCCCCTTGCCCTGGTATTCAGGAAGGACGCCTATCATCAGAGCTTCGATGGTATTGGGCTTGCGCAATGCCTTCAGGATTCTGAACACGCCGAGAGGGAAGAGTCTGCCCTTGGATTTGAGCACTGCAAGTGACAATGTAGGTACGCAGAATGCGAATCCCACCGGCTTGTCTTCGGCATTGAGCACAACTGATACGAAGTCCTTGTCCAGAATCGGAATATAGGTTTTGAGGTAGTTCTTGATTTGGGTGTCCGAGAGGGGAGTGAACTGGAAAAGCGGTGCAAAACTCTCGTTGTAGAGGTGGAATACCGCCATTCCGTATTTGTCCGCAAGCTCTCTGATATTCTTGCATCCGTCGAGGTGAAGCTCGTAACGCTCAGCGATGTGGTCTGCAAATCTGTACATGGGCGGATACTCCTTCTGGATTTCAACCGTCCTCTGCGTCCAGTCTACGTCCTTGCTGAAACCTTCAGCCTCGAGCATGGGTCCGTAATAGGGGTAGTTGTAGATGCAGGTAAATGACGAGAGCTTATCAAAGCCTTCTACCAGAAGACCTTCTCTATCCATATCGGTGAAGCCGAGAGGTCCCTTGATGGTGTCGCATCCGTGCTTGATTCCGAATTCCCTTACGGCTTCGAGCAGGGAGTGCAGGACTTCCTTGTCTTCTATGAAATCTATCCAACCGAAGCGTACGACCCTCTCGTTCCAGGTCTTGTTTGCCTTTCTGTTTATGATTGCTGCTATGCGACCTGCGACTTTGCCGTCTTTGTAGCAGAGATAGCACTCTGCGTCGCAAAACTCATAAGCGTCGTTTTTCTTGGGGTTGAATGTGTCGAATTCGTCTCCTCTCAATGCGGGGACATAGTTTTGGCAGCCCTTGTAGAGCTTCACGGGGAAGTCTACGAATTTGCGCATCTGGGCGCGGCTGACCACTTTGATGGTTTTAGTACTCATTTTGGTTCGAGGATTTAATAAAGCTATTAAATCGCGGCAAAGATAAGATTTTAAGGCAAAAATGCCAAATCTCCCGCCAAAAACTCAAAATCTGCGTTGTAACTTACCCTGTGAATCCTCATGACCGGACCTCAGTGACAATTCTCATCAGCCTTTTTTGAATTCGCGTGGCGTCTTGCCAGTTTCGCGTTTGAAATAGCGGGTGAACGAGGCAGGGGAGTCGAAGTGCATTCTTTCACTTATTTGACTCACACTCAATTCCGAATGTAATAGATAGATTTTGGCTTGCTGGACGACGGCGCGGCATATCCATTGCCCTGCGGTGAGTCCGCTCGAAAGCTTGACTACTGTGCTGAGACGGTTGGGTGTAATGCATAGCTCACTGGCGTACCATGCGATGTCTCGGTGGTTCTTGGATTCTTTGTTGAGCAGGGTGATGAATCTGTCATACAGCACATGGGCACGACCCTTGTTGCGGGCGCTGGAGGCTTTGCCCTGAAGTCCGGCTTCATAGAACTTCATTTCTGCGATGAGGGCGTTCTGTATGGCTGTGACGGCCTCTATGTTGTGCTCTTTGGAGAGCGATTCCATCAGGAAAAAGTAGTCGC
>CAZNDD010000133.1:0-1668 GCA_964571735.1 uncultured Muribaculaceae bacterium
TCAATATGATGCGTAATCCCCTTTGCGGCAGGAACTTCGAGTATTATTCGGAAGACCCTGTCCTTTGTGGAGAATTGGCTTCAGCCTATGTGAACGGGATGCAAAGCGAGGGCGTTGGAGCCTGTGTGAAACACTTTGCTGCCAATAATCAGGAAACCATGCGCATTATAGGAGACTCTCGGGTCAGTGAACGCGCATTGAGGGAAATCTACCTGCGACCTTTTGAAATCTGCGTAAAAAAAGCCGCCCCGTGGACTATAATGTCTTCATATAATAGACTCAACGGTCCTTGGACTCAAGAAAACCGAGTGTTGCTTACTGACATACTTCGTGGTGAATGGGGCTATGACGGAGTGGTGATGACGGATTGGACATCAAGGCGTCATACTGCCACTCAGATATATGCCGGCAATGATTTGCTTGAGCCCGGAGAAGACATTCAGGTGCAGGATATAATAAATGCCGTAAAGGATGGCACTCTTGCGGAAAAGGACCTTGACACGGCTGTGCGCAGGGTGCTGGAACTGGTATTCAAAGTCTCGGATGCAGAACATGGCACTTCCGTTATCGAACCTGCTGATGTGTCTCTTGAAGCGGCTCGTGAGGGACTTGTGCTGTTGAGGAATGAGGATAATGTACTCCCTCTTTCTGCCCCTCAGTCCGTCGCATTACTCGGAGTCGGTTCTTATGATACCAGGGGTACAGGACATGGCGCTGCCAATGTGGAGTGTGGCCATGTGGTGAGTATTGCCGAAGGGCTTGAACGTCATGGGTTTGATATTGACAAAGAGGCGCGTGAGTTATATGGGCGCTATGTGGATTTCGCATCCGTTGATCAGAGGCTCAATCATTGGAAACATGTCCATGTAGGTGAGCCTCTCCACGATGAACTGCCTTTGTCTGATTCATTTATTGAGAATCTGGCGTCCCGCTGTGACATTGCGCTATTTACATTGAGCAGAATGTCCGGCGAACAGAAAGACAGGGTGCTGAAAGATGACTTCTATATCAGTGAGGTTGAACGTCATATAATATCAGGGCTCTCGAAGGTATTTCACGCCAAGGGTAAGAAACTTATAGTGGTGCTGAATGTCTGCGGACCAGTGGAGACGGCTTCATGGGAAAGTCTTGTCGATGGTATTATTTGTGCGTGGCTGCCGGGACAATATGCTGGTCGTGCTATAGCCGATATTGTTTCCGGAACTGTCAATCCTTCCGGTAAGCTGCCTATGAGCTGGCCTGTGGATTATTTTGATATAGCGGGTGCGGAGGATTTCCCATATGATTATGACGGCCCTCGGTCCAATAACGCATCCTTAAAGCCCGACCCCTCGCATCCTCAGATTCGGAACGTCGATTATACGGATTATTCTGAGGGTATTTATGTGGGTTACAGGCACTTCATATCTTCTGGTAAGCCCGTAAGTTTCCCGTTCGGTTATGGATTGAGCTATACTTCGTTCTCTTATTCGGACGCATCTGCAGTTCTGAAAGGCGGCAAAGTGAGGCTCAAAGTGCGCGTGACAAATACCGGTGATCGCCCTGGCAAAGAGGCTGTCGGCGTGTATGTTCATGCTCCTGAATCAGGCCTTGACAAGCCTGGGCGAGAGCTGAAATCATTCGGCAAGACCCGTTTGCTGTTGCCTGGTGAGAGTCAGTTGATTTCTT